>VHCO01000271.1 GCA_016871715.1 Verrucomicrobiota bacterium | reverse complement strand
ACACTCGGCGCGCCCGATCTTCCGCCGTTTCCGCCGGCGCGCCCAGCGGTCGCGCCCTACCACGCCGCAAGAGGTAGGGCTGGACCGCCGGGCCAGCCGCTGGGGTCACGGGGCGAAACGAGGAATCGAACAAACTCGGCGCGCCCGATCTTCCACCGTTTCCGCCGGCGCGCCCAGCGGTCGCGCCCTACCAGGGTCCTTGATCGTTGCGTAACACCTTGGGCGGCTCGGCAGCCCTACCGGGCTCAGGTTGGCGTACCGGCTCTAGGCGCGCCGGGCATCATTGGGATTGGTTTTCGAACCAGACCGGGCCGCCCCACTTGCCCGTGACGACGACGTCCAGGTCGCCGTCGGCGTCCATGTCTGCGAGGCAGACGTTCATGCCTGAGCCGATGCCTTCGTCGTAGGAGATGGTGTAGCGGGTCCAGGTGGGTTGGGGCTGGCGTGGCCAGCGGTAGTAATAGACGCCGAGTGGGGCGGTCTCCTCAGGGTCGCTGCCGTTGTGGGCCATGAACCGCTTGCCCGTAACCAACTCGGCGATACCGTCCCCGTCCAGGTCGCCCAAGGCCAAACTGTGGGCTTGGGTCCAGGAATCGTCGATCAGATGCTGCCGAAACCGGATGGAGCCGCCCTCCCGCACTTGTTCGTACCAGAAGATGCCGTATTGATGGGCCGAGCTGGTGATCAGATCGTTCAACCCGTCGCCGTTGACATCGCAGACAAGAATCTGGGGCGTGTGATCCGCCTTGCCGGACTCCCGATGGCCCAGGGCCAGCGGGTGCTCGCGCCATGGGCCCTGGCGCGGGTCGGCTGGGGCTTCGTACCACGCCGCCGGCCGGACGATGTCCGGGCGCCCGTCGCCGTTGATGTCACCGGCGCCTCCGCCGAAGGGCAGCGGCTTTTCTGAGACCAGGTGGACCGCGAAACTCCGCCGGCCATCGGCGCCAGCGACGACCTCGTACCAGACGGTCCGTTGGACATGGGGCAGAATCTCGTGCGCTTTGCCGTCGCCATCGATGTCCACCAGGTCCGCCGACTCGAAATTGCCGTTTTCCTCGATGATCGCCAGGGGCCACTCGGCACCGCGCACGCCGTCATTGCGCAGCCAGACGGCGCGTTTCTCGAACCAATCCACGCTGATCAGGTCCGGCCGGCCGTCGCCGTCCACATCCAACGCCAGATTCGCGAAGTCCCAGCGGTAACCTTTGCCCTGGTCGTCGACGCTGCCCTTGATCGTGCGGATTTTCACCGGTTTCCAGTCGGGCGCTAAGTACAGGTTTTCTCCGCCCAACACGTCCAGCTTGCCGTCGGCGTTGAAGTCGGCCACGCAACATGCCTCGCTTCGGAACGAACCGATGCGGTGCTGGTTGAACCGGACAGGGTTCGTCGAGGCGCCCGCGCCGGGCGCCGCTAAGCCGCTCACGCCCATGAACCCGACCGCGCCCACCCAAGTCACCAGGGCGCCGATTACCCAGGCCCGTTTGCCCGCGGCACGCGGCTCGATCGAGGCGATGCCCGGACGGTTCCGGTGGCGGCTGGGGCTGCGTAGGGGCGCCTTCGGCCGCGGTGGTATCACCTGCGGTTGGGAGTCGGGTGCGGACGGGCTGCGGCGCTCGGTTGTGTTCATGGCGCGACGTTAACCGGTCCGCCAGCGCTGACCAGCCTGAACTCTGGGCGCCGATGGGTTCAGGCTTGCCACGGCGGGCGCGCTGGCGGGGTCTGGAGCAGGGCATTAGCGGCGTCACTGCCGATGAACCGCTCCGCCGCGGGATCCCAGCGCAGCTTGCCGCCCACCTGAGCAGCGATCAATCCCAAGTGACAGAGTGAGGCCGTGCGGTGGCCGACCTCGGCGTCGGCCATCGTCGGACCGCGCGCCTTGACGGCGTCGATGAAATCGCGTTTGTCGGTCTTAGCTGGCAAGACCAGGTCGTTGGGCCCCGGCTTCCACTCGCGAAGCGAGGCCGGGTGAGCTTCGAGCGCCTTGCCGTACTCGACGTAGACCCACCCCTCGCTGCCCTCGAACCGGACGTAAGGTTTATCGGACCGGTAATGGAGTCGCACGCCGTTGGCATAGCGGTATTCGACCTCGAACTTGAGCAGGACATTCCAGAGACCGTCTTGGGGCGGGAACTCGCCGCGGCCCTCGACCTCGATGGGGCCCGTGCGATCGGTGTCGTTGCCCCATTGGGCGATGTCGATCAGGTGCGTGCCCCAATTCAGGATGAGGCCATCGCAGTAGTCGCGCACACGCATCCAGCCAGGGCGGCCGTAGCCGTGGCGCGGATGCACCCGTTGCTCGTGGTAGGGTGCCGAGCCGGCGGGCCCCAACCACATGTCATAGTCCAGCTCCTCCGGCACAGGCATGGCCGGTTGCGCCGCCAGCGCGACGTCCGACTCCGGCACACCGGCGCGGATCGTGTGGAGTTGGCCGATCTTCCCGTTGCGCACCAACTCGCACGCGCGCCGGAAATCGGCGATGGACCGGAACTCGCTGTCCGTGCGGAAGACGCGCCGTTCCCGCGTCACCCAGTCGCTCAGGAGCCGACCCTCGGCCGTGCTGCGGGTGAGCGGTTTTTCGCAGGAAACGTCCTTGCCGGCCCGCGCGGCCCGCACAGCCATGGGCACATGCCAATGGTCCGGCGTCGAGATCATCACGGCGTCGATGTCGGGGCGCGCAAGCAACTCGGGGAAATCGCGGTAGGCAGCGCACCCGCGGTAGGTTCCCGAGGCCGCCGCTGCGGCGTAATGGCTTTCCACTTTCTTCCGGGCCTCGTCGAGCCGCCACTGGTCGACCTCGCACACGGCGAGGACTTGGGTGTCTGGGAACTGAAGAAAGGGTGGGAGGTTGGCGAACACGGCTTGGCGGCCCATGCCAATCATGCCAACGCCGATGCGGTTGCTGGGCGCGGCCCGCTGCTCGCCGCCCCACAAGCTCGCCGGCGCGAAGGCGCGCGCTCCCAGGGCCCAGCCCACCGCCGCCGCACCCGCTTTGAGAAAGGTTCTTCGCTGCAAGGGACCTGTCGCCGTAGGGAATGTCGAGTTCATGGATTTAACGGGTCTTGTCATGGCGGATCAGGCGGACCATGTCGAGCCGCATTTCGGCGCGGCTCGAGGCCGGACAGTCGGCCGGCCGGCCGACGGATCGGCCCAAAGATTTTCCTTGCAGAGGGCCGAGCCAAGTACTATGTAATGCACGGTAGTATGCAATCCCGAGTTCAACCATGCGCGACAACCCGCTGAGACCAGGGGCCCACAACGGCCCAACAACGCGTCGCGCACCGCCTGCCCCGGTCGACGCGGAACGGCCGCTCTCGCTCTCCCTGGGCCCCGACCTGCCGTCGGGGTGGGCTGCCGGCTGGCGTTGGGCAGCGTTGGGGCCGCTCGTCTGCGTGAGTGCCGTGGTGGTTGCGGCGGAAGGGTTGGTGGTCTGGGCGGCCGTCGCGGCGCGGTGGGGTGGGGGAGGCGTGTGGGACGCCGAGTTCGCGCGTGCGCTGGCGGCGAACATTGCGCATTACTTGTTTCTGAGCGGCAATGCGCTACTGCTGGGCTGGTTGGCGTTGCTGCTGACGGCGGCGGGCGCGGGCCGTCCGGTCCAGGCGCAGTTGCGGGAGCGGTTGGTGGGGTGGCTGGCGGCGGCGGTGGCGGTAGGGACCTTGGGTGGGATGCTGGTGGTGGCGCAGTTGGATCGGGAAGGTCCGCTGCTTTCGCTGATGGTGCTGTACGGCCCGACACTAGCGGTGTGCGTGCCACTGGTCTGGACGGCCTTGCCCGGGCTGGGGTCCTGGCCGGGGCGGCTGGGGGTTGTGGCCGGGTTTGTGGCGGGGGCGGTGTGGTCGCAGTCACGGTACGTGCGGATGGGGGAGGACGAACCGCCGGAGGCGGCATTGGTGCTGAACTCGCTATTGATTGGGGGAGCGGTTACGGTGCGCCTGGTCGTTTGGGCGCGGAGCGACTCGTCGGAGGAGCCGTACCTGAGCCATGAGTGATCATTTTGACAATTGGACCGTGCAGGTGCGCAAAGGCTTGCTGGACTTTTGCGTGCTGAGCGCCCTGGCCGAGCGCGAGCGGTACGGGTATGAACTGGTGAAGACCTTGGTCGATGTCGCGGGTCTGGGGGTGACGGAGGGTACCCTGTACCCGCTGCTGTCGCGCTTGCGGCTCCAAGGCCTGGTCAGCACCCGGCTCGAGGAATCGACGGAAGGACCCGCGCGCAAGTACTACGCGCTCACGCGCGAGGGGCGGAGGACGCTCGGGTTGATGCAGGCCTACATGGACACATTGACCGCCGGCGCGCGCACGCTGCGAAAGAAAGGAGACCACGCATGACCCATTGGACACCATCCGCGCGGCAGGAACTCGAGCACTACTTTGGGCGAATCCGACCCGGACTCGAGGCCGGCGGGGCCGACGCCACCGAGGTGATCGAGGATCTCCGGCGGCATGTCGAGCAAGAGGCGGCGGCCAGTCCGCTGGCCGTTGTCACGGAGGAAGACGTGCGCCGGTTACTGGCGCGGATCGGGGCGCCGGAACCGGTCGCACCCGGGCCTGAGCCAACTCGACCGGCGGCGGCGATCACGAGCACGGCCACCGAGAAAGTCGGGCCGAAGGCGAGTTGGTGGCTGTTGGTGTTGGGCGTGGTCTTGCCGACGCTCACGTTGATCGTGGAGCTGGGGACCGGGATGTGTGCGGGGGCGTTCTTCGATCCAGTACCGACCCCGTGGCATCTGTTCCTCGTCGTGCTGGTGCCGGGCATGAACCTGTGGACGTGGTGGGCCATCCGCCAGGGGCGGCATGGGCAGCGCGCGAGACTGGGTTGGGCCAATGGGATCGTGCTGGGCGTGTGCACCTTCTATGCGTTGCTGTTCCTGCCGCTCCTGTTGCCGGGCGTGTTTGCGCTCATCTTCTACGGTTTTGGACTCTTGCCTTGGACCCCGACCTTGACGCTCGTGGCGACGGTTGGCTTGCGACGCCGCCTCCGCGCGCTCACGCCCACGCGGCCCGCTGGCCCCCTGCCGGGTCTGGCGCCCGGCTTGGCGATCGGCCTGCTGGCGTTAGCCCTGGCGGATGCGCCGGTGTGGCTCACGCGGTACGGACTGCACCTGGCCGCGTCCGAGGATTCCCGCCGGCAAGCGCGCGGTCTCCGCTGGCTGCGTGCGGCGGCAAACGACGAAGTCTTACTTCGGGCCTGCTACGGACGGACCCGGGCGGCGGCCAACATGGACGTGGTGGGTTGGATCTTCAGCGGGGGCGAGGACGTGTCGGCGGACAAGGCGCGCGAGTTGTACTATCGCGTCACCGGCCGCGCGTTCAATTCGGTGCCCGCACCTGCCGTGCGGACGGGGCGAGGCCGGTTTGCGGACTTGGACGAATGGACATGGGACGCGGACCAGGGCGGGGAGCGGGTGGGTGGCCGGCTCAAGGGACTGACGCTGCAGGGCTCGCGTTTGGACGCCGTGGTGGATGCGCCCGCGGCGACGGCTTATTACGAATGGACCCTCGAGTTCAAGAACGACGCGCGTGGGGCCCGCGAGGCTCGCGCCCAGGTGCTGTTGCCCCCGGGCGGCGTCGTGTCGCGGCTCACGCTTTGGGTCAATGGCGAGGAGCGCGAGGCGGCCTTTGCCGGACGCAGCCGGGTGCGCGAGGCGTACCAGCGGGTGGCAATCCGGCAGCGCCGCGACCCGGTGTTGGTCACGACGGCCGGGCCGGACCGTGTGCTGGTGCAGTGTTTTCCCGTGCCGCCGGACGGCGGGACGATGAAAGTGCGGCTGGGGATGACCGCGCCGCTAGTCTTGCCGCGGGCGGAGGAGGGTTTGTTGCTTTGGCCGTGCTTTCTCGAACGCAACTTTACAGTCCCTGAACAGACGGCCCATTCGCTTTGGGTCGAGGCCCAAACGGCGCTGGTAGTAGCGGGCACAGCGCTGCGAGCAGAAACGCCCAAGCCCGGCCTCTACGCCGTGCGCGGTCTGCTGGATGACCGCGCGCTCGCGGATCCCACCCACGCGGTGCGTGTGCCGCGCGAGCGCGCACCGCGCGTGGCCTGGACCCAAGACACACGAAGTCCGGTTCCCCGGATCATCCGCCAGACGATCGCCGACACAGCCGCGGTCGAGCGCCCCACCCGCGTGGTGGTCGTCGTGGACGGCTCGCGCGGGATGCAGCCGCACCTTGGCCTGTTGGCCGACACGCTCGGGCAGTTGCCGGCGGGTGTCGAGTTGGCGCTGGTCTTGGCGACCGACGTGGCTTCCCGAGAGCCCATGGACGACGTGAGCGCCGACCCAGCCCGACAACGCGCGGTGATCGAGGGGCTCCGCCGGTTGCGCCTGGTTGGCGGCCAAGACAACCTGCCGGCCCTGGTCCGGGCCTGGGATCTGGCGGCCGAGAAGGACGGCAGCGTGATTCTCTGGATTCACGGGCCGCAGCCGGTTCTGTTGGCCAGCGGCGAGGCCCTGCGCCAACGGTACGATCGCCGGCCCAACGGTCCTCGCATTCTCGAACTCCAAACCGAGGCGGGGCCGGACCGAGTCATCGAGCAACTGGATGGGGTGACCCGCTTGAACGCGGTGCCGCGGTTGGGTCCTCTGGCGGAAGACTTGCGCCGCATCGTGGCCGGCTGGGAGGGCGGCGTTCGAGAGGTCACCGTGCTGCGCGAACCGGTCCCGGGGGACGGGTTGGCGAGCGGGGAATCGGGCCACGAAACTTCGTTGCACTTGGCGCGGTTGTGGGCGCACGGTGAAATCACACGCTTGCGTGCCCAACGCCAAGTTGACGCCGCCGTCGAGCTCGCGGCTCGCTATCAATTGGTCACACCGGTCAGCGGGGCGGTCGTGCTCGAGACCCAGGCGCAGTACGAGGCGACGGGCCTCGAGCCCGTGGATCCGGCCACGGTCCCGGCCATCCCGGAACCGTCCACGTGGTTGCTCTTGGCGCTGGGGTTGGCCGGAATCCTTGCCCGGTTTCGGCGTACCCGGTAGCTAGCGTCTCACGGGTCCGCGGGCGGCCGACCCTCGATCTGGATCGCGGGGTGGGAGTCGCCCTGGCCGCGAGTAAGCAGGGCGCAGCAGGGCGAGCGGGCGGCGAAAATCCCTCGCCGCGCAGACCCAGTGGGGTGTATGAAGTGGCGCGACAGATCACTCTATGAAACGCCTCGATCGTCGCGCCTTCCTCCACCGCTCGTTGGTCTGGACCCACGCCGCCGGCTTGGCAGCATGCGCCGCCCCTCGCCGCGGACGAGGAGAGGGGACGAAGCCAACCGCTAGCTCCAATGCCGTGCGGCTGGGAGGTCCGCTGTTCCAACCGCCCGAAGACCCGGACGAACTCGCGCTCGCCCATCGCCGGCTGCGCTACCGCGCCGCGTACTGCCCCTCCGTCTCGTTGCCCCAGCCGGACCGCGTCCGAGCGATTCGCGACGCGTTTGTCCGACACGGGGTGGTCTTGGCCGAGGTGGGGCGGTGGGTGAACCTGATGGATGCAGACCCCGTCCGGCGAGCGGCCCATCTGAAGCAAGTGACTGAAGGTCTGGCCTTGGCCGAGGAGTACGACCAGGCGCGGCTTCACTTGCTGGCGTTGGGCGAGCAGTTGGGTCTGGACTTGGGCTAGGGGCACCGACTCGCACCTGACCCGGCCCCATGGAGCCTCGCGACCCGCCCAGCAGACTGCCGCGCGCGCTAGCTCAGGTGGATCGCACCTGCGTGCGTTGGGGGCGGCGCCGGCTCAGCTACTTCGGCGGGTGCGATTACTTCCGGCTCTCGAGTCACCCGCAAGTCCTGGCGGCCCTGGCAGAGGGCCTAGCCCGGCATGGGCTGAATGTGGCGGCTTCCCGCACGACCACGGGGAATCACGCGATTTATGCCGCAGCCGAGTCGCGCCTGGCGCGGTTTTTCGGCGCCGAGCGCGCGGTGTTGGCGCCCACCGGCTACACCACCAACTTGCTCGTGGCCCAAGGATTGGCCGGGACCGTCACGCACGCCGTGCTGGACCAGCGCGCTCATGCCTCGCTGCGGGATGCGGCCACACTCTGCGCCTGTCCGGTGATCGAGTTCCCGCACCGCGACGAGGCAGGTCTAGCCGCGGTCTTGCGCTCGATGGGTGCGCGGGCCCGTCCGCTTGTCCTGACCGACGGCCTGTTTGCGTGTGACGGGACTATTGCTCCGCTGCGCGCCTACCTCCGGGTCATGCCGACCAGCGGCTGGTTGCTGGTGGACGATGCGCATGGAGCCGGGGTGCTCGGGCGGCTCGGGCGAGGCGCAGTGGAACAGGAGGGCGCGAACCGGGCGCGGCTGATCCAGACCTGCACACTTAGCAAGTCTTTTGGGGTCTATGGTGGCGTGGTGTTGGCCACGCAGACGGTCGCGGATCGAATCGTGGAGCGCAGTCGGTTGTTCGCTGGCAGCACTCCCCTACCGCCCCCGTGGGTGGCGGCCGCCCTGGCTGCGCTTCGCGTCTTCCGCACTGAACCAGGGTTGCGCCAACGCCTCGCAGACAACACGCGTCTGGTCAAGAGCGTGCTGCGCGATGAACACCTGCCGGTCGTGCCAACCCCGGCGCCCATTCTGGCAGTCTACCCGCGCCACCGAACCGCCCGCGACATCCTACAGCGCCAGTTGCTGCGCCGGGACATCTTCCCCAGTTTCATTTGCTATCCCGGCGGACCGCCGCAGGGGTACTATCGTTTCGCGATTTCCAGCGAACACAGCCGCGACCAATTACTGCGCCTAAGCGACGCGCTGGTGGCCTGCCGTGAACTCTGGCAGGGAGCTTAGCTACTTGGCAACTTCCTGCCGCTCCCTCTGCATTCTCTTGCCCCTGACTCGTCAGCCGCCCTGCTCGTAGAGAACCACCAACAGCACGTCGGAGGGCGGGTGTGAGCCGCGATGGAGCGACGTCGTCCGCTCCTCCGGCGTGGGGGTCTGCGGGGCGATGTTCCCAAAAATGTGCACAACGCGCACCTGGTTCTCCTTGAGCCAATCGTTGGCAGACTGCTCCAGGCTTGGCAGGTCGGTCTCGTTGCCCTTGAAGATCTTGATCTGGTGCATGCGTAACGTAGGCGGTTCAGTTTTCGTCCATGTGCCCTTTCACACGGGGCGAATGTGACGCACCTGCCCCTCGCGCGCAACCGCTAACACCGCACATACGCCCCAGCAAGCGCCAAGACCGCAGCACAACCTGCGCTCAAGAGATCGCCTCGACCCGCAAGTCCCGCAACGCACTCAGCCCCGCCAGCGCCGTTCCCCCACCCCGTATCGGCCGCGCCCCACTCCGCCGCTTCGGCCCAAACCGTTCCCGATGCGCCAACCACACCCCGTCCACGAAACCCTTCGATCCCAGCACCACCCCGTCCGTCATGTGCCGTATCCGCAACCGTAACACCTCCCCCATGCTCAATTCCCCGCCCCTCTGCAACACCCGCCTGATCTGCTCCCGACTCAACTCCTTCTTCTGGCTGCTCCCAGACACCCCCCCACGCACAAACAACCGTTGCCGATACTCCGCACCCACCTCCTTCCACTCACGCACCCGCATCTGCGCCTTCGACTCCTTCGCCTCTTCGAACCCCGCTGCAGGCTGCGGACCGGTCAAGATCGGAGCGCGGGCATCCTGCCCGCGGGTCCCTGCCCCATCCTCTTCCCCTGGTGCCCCCGCCGCTGCCCTCGCCGCCTGGCCCGCTCCCGCCCCAGCCCCGCCCCGAGACGCTCCCTCAGTCCCGCCCGTATACAGACTCAGCAACCCCGACCGCGCCTTCGCATCCCCAGCCACCGCCGCCGCGTACCCACAGTGCCGGTAATCCTTCGGATCCTCTTCCAATCCCGCACGCACCGCGTTCAAGTCGATGTACGCCGACACCGTCTCCAGCACCCGCGACCGATCCTCGACCAGCACGCTCCGGAACCGTTCCGCCCATAACGTCCCAAACCGCTGATGCCGTATGTTGTACCAC
>VHCO01000270.1 GCA_016871715.1 Verrucomicrobiota bacterium | reverse complement strand
TGGTTTGCCTCGTGCACTTCCCGCCGCGTCAGGTAGTAGGACCCGATAGCCGCGCCCACCATGATCACCTCGCGCAGGAAGGGCGGGTGCTCGATGAACACCGCCCCCAAGATCACCGCCAAAAAGAACAAGTTCCCCAACCCCTCGAACCGCCATTCGTCCGCCGGCTCTGCCAACCTCTCGCGCACGTCCTTCGGGGCCCGCAGGTAATTCCGATGGTCCACTGGACAAATGCCCGCGCGACCGTCTGAGCACTCTCACTCTCGCCCGTCACGAGAGAGAGTTGTTGATTAACCGCTGCTGCTCGAGCGAGTTACCCGTCAACACTTACAAACTGCGGCTCCCAGCCCCGCATCGAGACGCCGAAACAAAAGCCTGTGGTCTGGGACTGAAAACCCACCTCCCACTGCGCTGATGCCTCGGCGGACGCCGGAATGCCAAAACTCTCCAACTGGAACTCATCCCAGACGCCGCCCTGAACCGGTTTGCGGGACCAAAGGGGCCACTCGTCCACAAGGAGCTTGGCGAATCCCGGCTCCAAATCACGGTACCCAGCCTCGAATTCCCGATAGAACTGACGCTGCTGCTCAGTCGGCCCGCTGCGGCCGGCGTCCACCGAGAACTCAATCTCGCGGCCCAGAGGCGCGAAGTACCTGCGCCCCTCCCAAAGACCGACCGTCTGGAAACGCAACTCGCCCAGGACCGGATCGGACAACCGCAACGGCCACAGCGCGTCCCTGATGGAGTCGAGAATCCGCATTCAGTAAAACCGTTCGATGATCTCGCGGTGTGACGTTGCGCCGTTCGCCCAGGCCACCGTTCCTTCAACATCGGCAATAAACGAGGTGAAGTACCGTTGTTTTCGCACGGCTTCGCAAACCCGCAGCTTCAACTCCTCTAGCGGCACGGAAAAGCCTTCCCGGTCAAAGACAAACCGGATGCGCACCGCACGCTTGCGGAGTAGGCTGAACCCCCAGAAGGGCGTGCCCCAGCCACACTGTTCCGCGTCGCGAGTGACGTAGCCGATTCCGGAGGAATCCACAATCAGTACGTGTTTCCAATGCCCAGCTTGAAGCGAATCCAACCCGCAGACCGTGAGGCGCTGTTCGTCCTCAAACGCCAACATCGTACCCTGTCTGCCGAACATGATGACGGGAAATGACATGATGCCAATCACCAGTCTCTGATCAGATCGTAGGTGGCTGCACCTCCTCGGCCAGCGTATGTGACTCTAATCGTTACCCGGAGTTGTTCCTCATGGAGCTAACGAACGGGTCATTGTCGGGCGCGCCAGCAGTACGGGAACTAAGTCTCCGTGACACACTTCAAATCCATACGTCCGTAGAGTTGCAACCAGATCCGCTTCTCGAAGTCTGTTGCCCTCAGGGAAGCTCCTCCTCATCCACCACGCGCCTGGAGCAGCGACCTTGCTTTCGAAGAACTTCTCCAGAAGCTGTTCCGGAGCACTCACACCTAACTCCGCAAGCGAATACGTTCTGTGAACCGTGCATTGGGCCAGCCACGCTTCTGCAAGTGCTCGGTTTCTTCGGGTGTTGGACTCCTTAGGCACCCAGGATTTCACAACTCTGCTCTCATGCACTTCAATACCACTCCATCCACTCGCGCTGACGGTCGCGTAATGCGCGGCGAGCGCTTTAACAATATCCTCCCGAGTCAGCACCGCCAACACGCGGCGATCGTCTCTCGTCCTAACCGTTACGATTTCGAGCAGGTGGCTATTTGTAGGAATAATCGAGGCGCTAATTGGTGCGTCCTGATTCATGACATCCTCGACTCTTTGCGATCCGGGAGCTCTTGCAATGCACCCCGTAGTCGCGAATAGTAGGCAATATGCCAACTGTAACTGCAAAGATGTGGTCATATCAATACCATGGGTGGAAGGTATTAGCGCAGAAGCCGCGGGAAGAGACAGGGCTCGATGCTTCTCCTTGTGCGAGCAGGGCATAGTCGTTCCTTAACGGCAATCCGGCCCACGAACGAAAGGGATTTTCCGCTCTCGCGACATTCAGATTAAGCCCATAATCTGGAAGGTTAAACCCGCTCAAGGTGTGTCCTAACTCGTGAATGAATGCGGTCGGATCATCCATGGACGGTCCCCACGGCTCGCCGGCAAGTAGCGCGCCTAAGCGCGCCTGGATGTTGCCGTCGAAGAACATCCTGTTCGAGGGCGAGAGCACGTGAGGCCCGCGCCCTGCTCCTCCTGGCGAGTTGTTCTCCAGATTTAGCTCGAGCACGCTACGGCTACGCGTGTATCTATCCATTAAGCGTTGTCCAATCGGCGATTGTCCTGCGTCTAGAATGGCTTGGCGTGCTTGGGGCGTCACGGTGCCGCGGACGCTGTTCTGAAGGAATCTTCCTGCCTGGTACCGATTGTATGCCCACTTCGCCCCAGATGTCGCGAGCCCTGACGCTCCCCCTGCCAAGGCACCCTCACCAATCTCACCACCGTTGATCGCTGCCGCAACTGTGCCGCCCGCGGAGCCACTTGTAGTACCCTGTATCAGATTGCTGCCCAGAGACGCCGGTCGCATGCCTACTGCCGCGGCAATTCGCTGCGCGACTCTCGCCACGCCGTACCCGACTCCCGCTGCTACAGAACCCGTGAGGGCCCCCATGCCAACATCGCCACCAGTGATGGTGGCATTGACTGCCCCAGAGGTCGCGCCCGTGAGCAGGGCTGTCGAGAATCCTCCGAAAACTCCACCGATTCCGCCAAAGAGCCCGCTGATAGCCCCGGTCAGCGTTCCCATCCCCACATCGCCACCCGTGGCGGCAGTGGCCCCCGCACCAAGACCCGCACCGACCAGCACTCCGACGAGTATTGCAATAACTAGCTCGTTGCCGGTTGGATCCACATACTTCAGTGGGTTGTTGCCGACGTAGGTATACCGATTGAGCGTCTGCGGATCGTCCGGGGAAGGGACGATGGTGTCGGGCTGGATGAAGCGACCGAGCTGCGGGTCGTAGTACCGGCTGCCGTAGTAGTAGAGTCCGGTGTCCGCGTCGTACACCTGCCCGGTGTAGCGGTGCGACACGGCGAAGGCGCCGTGGCTCGAGGTGTAGCGGTGGTGGCCCCAGGCGCCGTGCTGGTACAGCTTCACCAATTCACCGGACCGGTCCGTCATCACTGAAGACGACCCCAGGTGATCGTTGTGGTAGTAGTAAAAGACCGGGTAGTAGGTGGCGGCCTCGACGCGGGTGTCGGTGGTCGCCAGGATCAGCACGACGATCAGCGCCGCTGAAACCGCTCGTCGCCACCAGGCTGGCCGGAAAGGCCGGCCGCCTCCGAGGGCGGCCAACGAGCCGCTTGCTCCGGCCCCAAGGAAACGCCGACCCAAGACCGACGCGCTGAGCACACCGATCACCGAGACGAGCAGGATGGTTAACGGCGTTCGCCCCTCCTGGAACGGCCACTCGAGCGCCCGCGACACGGTCCGGGCCAGCGAGACGGCCTGCTCCGCTCCTGGCAACGCCGCCCACGGGCCGCCCCCTTGCGGTTCGAAGGTGCAAATCCGCTTGCCACCGGCCAGCACGTGGCAGAGGACGCGCCCGTTGTTCACCTCGTAGAGGTCCCCAATCCACACGGTCAGGTGACCCGAGGTGTCGTTCCGGCGCCACAGCCGGGCCCCGCCTTCGGCGTACCCAAAGGCCACCTCCGCCCCGTTGCCGTAGTATTCGGTCAACTGGTTCTCCTGGTCGTAGGCGAGCGTATCCCCAGCCCGCGTGAGCATGTTCCCGCAAGCGTCGTAGGTGTAGCTGGTGCCCCCGACACTGGTGACCGCGTGGGGCATGGGGCCGGTGTAGTTATAGACGGAGGTGGTGAATTCGGTGTTGGTCTTCAGGTTGCCGATGGGGTCATAGCCGAAAGACTTGGTCACGCCGTTGCGGAGAAGGGAGGTCAGCCGGTGGAGATCGTCGTAAGTCACATTGGCGAGGGCGGCCGAGGCATCGCCCGTGTAAACCGCGTCTCCGATGCTGCCGACGTTCGACGCGACGTCGAACGTGTAGCTGAGGCTCTGCAGGTTGGTGGAGGCCCCCACCTTGCCGACGACCACGCTGTTGAGCCGTTGCGAGTTTTGGTAGTAGGCGAAGGCGGTCTTGACCTGGGCGCCGGTCGAGCCGTAGCTGACCTCGGTCATCTGGCCCACTTCGTTGAATTTGGGCGCGGACCAGAAGGTCTCTTGCGTGCCGGTGCCGCTGAGACTCTTGACCAGGCTGAGGTTCGCGCCGGTGTCGTAGGTGTACTCGAGCTTCGCGACGTTGCCGGGATAGGTCAGGGTCCGGACGCGGCCGATTTCGTCGTAGGTGCTCTGGATTTCGTAGTCCAAGCCGGTGAGGTTGAGGTGACGCCGGCTCTTGAGCACCCGGCTACGGACATCGTAACCGAGCTTCTGCCATCCCTGGCGGTCCGTGACTTTGAACAGTTGACCCTTGAAAACCGTGAAGGCGGGGTCGTTGCTGGTGTCGTACTCGAAGGTCACCGTGGCCACCAACCCACCGCCCGCGCTGTAAATCTCCTTAGCCGTCAAGCGCCCCAGTTCGTCGTTGTAGTAGAACTTCAACTTCTGGTTCTTGGCGTCGATCTGCTGGGTGAGGCGACTGGCGTTGTCGTAAGCGTAGGTCCAGGTGCCCAGGTCGGGGTCGGTCATCGAGGTCTTCCGGCCCAGCGAGTCATAGACCATACTGGTCACGTGGCCGAGGTGGTTGGTGGCCTTGGTCAGGTTCCCGAGCAGATCGTAGCCGAAGCAGGTGTTGTAATCGCCGGCGCTGGTGACCTCGACGATGTTGGTGACCCGCCCGCGGGCATCGGCGTAGTACTTCTTGCGCTTGCCTGCCGGGTCGGTCCGGATGATGGCCCAGGGGTTCCCACGCTCGAGGTCGGCGTAGGCGACCGTCGCGGAGGCGACCGGCGAACCGGTGTCGCCGCCGGTCTCGACTGAGCTGACGTAGCGCCCGTTGGCGTCGAAGGTAGCGAGCACACTCGGGGTGACCTCGCTCGAGCGGCCCACGGCGTCGTAGTCGGTCCAGGTGCCCAGATGTTGGCCCGTGAGCAGGGTGAAAGTGGAACCGGCACTGAAATAGGGCAAGGTGGCGAAGTTGACCTTGCCGCGGGCGTCGAACAGCACGTCGGTCACCCGGAACCAGCCGTTAGTTTCGCTCTCGACCCGCGCTTGGGTCGTGCGCCCGAGCCCGTCGGCGTAGGTGTAGGTTTCGTGGCCGTTGACGGTATCCACGTCGTCGCGGGCCTGGTGGCGGACGTAGTTGCCGCTCAGGCCGCCAGCGATCCCGTTGAGGTAATGCGCGGTGCGGGCCATCCAGAGGGTGGCCGGCTGCCACGCAACGGCGCCCACCGAGGACTCCGTGGGCCGGAAAAACACATCGTACGTGTTGGTCACGGCCAGGCCCTTGGCGTCTATGCCCCCCAGCGGGACTCCCGCGCGCACATCGATCCAGCTCCGGTTCGTGAAGGATCCGGTGATGGTCTGTTCGACAAAGGTCTGGGTGGCGTCGTACAGGCTGGCAGTGGCGATGTTCGCGGCATCCACGGCGTTGGTGGGGTTGCCGTATTGGTCGTACTGCCAGGTCGCCACTGTAATGTAACTGCCGGGCGGGTTGAGCCAGAGCTGCTTGGTGGTGAGGTTGCCGCGCGTGGCCTCGTAGAAGAGCTTGCGCTCCTGCAGCAGGCTGTTGCCCGCCGCATCCGCACTCGCCTTGAGGCCGGCTGGCCGGTTCCGGATGTCCGGGTTGTTGGCGATCGTGGCGAATTGGATGTGCGTGTAGAGCGAGTCACCAGCCACATCGGCAAAGCTGTGGGTGGCGGCGTTGACATTGCTGACCTCGCCGAGGTCGGCGAGGTTGGTCAGGTTGAGCGTGTTCAGGTCGTAGGCGAACTGCTGGGCGGTCGCCCGGTACGTCCCCAGGCCCTCGTACTCGAGTTCGAGGGTCTGGCTGATGTAGGGGAACGCCCGCCACTGCGACCCGCTCTGGTAGAGCACCGCCTCCTCGACCTTGTTGAGCGTGAGGCTGTACGGCAACCCGTTGCTCCCATAGTACTCAACCCGGTACGGAATGCCCTTCTTGGCCTTGGAGGATTGGTCGGCGTACTCCCCTTGGGCGCTTTCGTCCCGGCCCCCGCTCTGATGAAAATAGACGACCTTGCGCGCGCCCAGGGGGTCGGTGACCTCCGCCCGATTAAACCCGCGAAACTCACGCCGCTCGGGATCGAACACGCCCCCACGGAAGTTGTACGTCTGCGTGCTCAGGTTGCCAAAACCGTCGTCCATGGTGATCGTCGAGACGGTGTAGACCGGCACCGGCAGGAGGCTCTTAGCCCCTTCGTCCCAGGGGTCGGTGGTCCAATCGCGGTCCCGGTTGTCCAGTTGGGTCGAGGGGCGGTAGTTGACCTCGATCCGGCCGCCGAGGCCGTTGTGCACCCGGAACAGCAAATCGGGCGCCGGGCCGGCATTGGTCTGCACCAGCCACCGGTCCCAGGACTCGAAGGATTGGACGATGCGGTCGGGGAGGCCATCGCCGTTGAGGTCGCGCAGGCCGACCACGAGGTAGCCGTTCACGGAGTGCTCGAGCGCGTTCCAGGACCGGTCGTCGCCATACGGCTGGTACACATTGCCCCAGTCCACCGCCGGGTACTCGAAGCCGTGCCCGTTGTTCAACTGGACCTTGAACACGTTGAAGGGGCTCTCGTACTTGCGCATCACCCGATCGGGCAGCCCGTCGCCGTTGAGGTCCAAGAGGCCGGCGACCAGGGTCCGGCCGTTCTCCTGCATCGCCGGCACGTTCCACTTCCACACTGCCGATTGCCCCTGCGAATCGAGCGGGCCCCAGGGCTCGGGATTGGCAAAGCCCGTCCCAGTGTTGAACTGCACGATCAAGTTGGTGAACGAATCGCCCACGGGGTCCTCGCTCATGATCCGATCCGGCAGGCCGTCTCCATTCAGGTCCCGCAGCAGGACGTAAGTCAGGTGGTCGGCGGCGCCGTCGATGTAGGTGTTGGCCGGGCCTTGCCATTCACCGGTTTGGTTGTTCTCGGTGCCGAGCGGACTCCAGTTGCGCAGGGTCGAGTTGAATCCGGTAGGAGTATTGACTTGCACCTTGTACACCGTGCGCGCATTGAGTTCGCGCATCACCCGGTCGGGCAGGCCATCCCCCTCGAGGTCGATTAGCTCCACCAAACCGTCGATCTGGTTCCCTGGCGTGGCCACCGAGCGCACGCTGCGCCACTCGAGCGCCGAGCTTTCCGCCGTCACTCCATTCCAGAAGCCCTCGGGGCCGAACCCGCTGCTGCCCGCCAAGCCGCTGTTGAACTGCACTTTGAACACCGTGTAGGGCGCGACCACGCGCCGCATCACGCGGTCGGGGAAGAAGTCGCCGTCGAGGTCCACCAGGTCCATGCGCGTCTCGTTGTTGGCGGTGCAGCGCACGCTGTTCCAGTCCTGCCCGGTCTGACCCTGACTGCTCAGCGGGCCCCAGGTGCGGGGAGAAACGAAGCTCGAACCGGTGTTGCGTTGGACGGCATAGCCGCTGAGGGGATCGGAGATCTTCCGCAACACACGGTCGGCCAGCCCGTCGCCGTCGAGGTCGAACAAGTCCACGTAAACCAGCCCTTCGCCCTCCGCGGCGTGAATGGTGTAGCGCTCGTTGCCTCCGTCCAGACCATCCACTCCCAGCCAAGGCTGCGGCGAGGCGAAAGCGAACGTCTTGCCGTAGTACTCGAAGGTGATCGGCGGCAGCGCATCGGTGTCGTTGTGGCCGTAAACGCGCACCGACTGCAGGAGCGAGCGGCGGGTGGCCGCTGAAGTGGCATACGTCAGGTTGTAGCGCCGCACCAGGTTGCCACCCGACTTGACCCGGATGTTTGTCAACCGCCGGCTGAGCGTGATGCGGTAGCCAGAGACATAAGAAAACGAGGTGTCCGGGCGCTCCGTCCCCTCGAGTTCGAACTCGATCAGGTGATTGGCGGCGAGACCGGCGCTGTGGCCATTGTACGCCACGCTCGATAGGTAGAGCATCTCCCCGAGCCGCGTGTAGCTCAACGTGGTCAGGTTGCCGTTGACGTCCACCACCCGCGCGAGCATCCAGCGGAAGGTGGTCGAGCCCTGGCTGGGGATACCCCAAGCGGGATTGTACATCCGGCTGCCGTCACTCTCGCCGAAGTAGAACTTGTTCCCGCCCTTGTCCGTAACCACCCAGGAGTCGCTCACGTACTCGAACCGAAGCCCCGCCCCCTCGATCTCCGGCCGATACACGCCGCTGCCGTCATCGACCAGCGCCCCAGTGGCCCCGCCCAGGTTGAACACGAACCCCTTCGCGTCGTCGTAGTAGTTCAGCGGCGCGCTTCCGCTCCAGACCACTGGCACACCTTTGCGGGTCTCGCGCTGGATGTATCCGGCCCCCAGGTCCCAGCCCAGGCCGCACCAGCCGTTCCCGGCCGAGGAGCTGTAGCTCAGGGCCAACTCCGGGTCGGCGCCCTGCCGCGCTGGGGCGACGGCGATGGGAATCTGATAGGTGAACCGGCCCGTGAACAGGTCGCCTTGGAAGCTGAGCTGGTTGCTCGGCAGGGCAGTCGCCCCGGCGCCCCGGGGCATCGGTCCTCCGTCCAGACCGGCGGAGGCGGCGCTTGGCGTTGCCTCTTGGCCACCCGGTTTATCTTTTGGGTCCGCCGGCTGCGCACCTGGGTCCTCGGCGGGCTGGGCCAGTGCCGGTTCCGCTGGAGGCGCAGCTTCACCAACGTTCTCAGGCGATTGCGCCCGGACCTCCCCGACCGCCAGCACTGCCACGCACAGGCCGACTAAGAGGCGCTTGCTTATGAAGTACGGAGAGGGGTTGGCATTCACACTCCCTCCTACGGTCACGGGCTCGCCTAGGGCAGCCCACGCCGGGCTGAACAGAGCCTGAATCCAGGCATAGAGCCACCTAAACGTGCCCCACACACACAGAGAGAGAGAGGGGGGGGCGGACAAAGAAAGCTGAGCAGCCGCGCTTCATAACGCTTGACACGCTTGGCGAGGGTGTTGGGGAAGGCTCGCCCTTTCTTGGCTTTTGCTTCGAGTTTTTTGGCGCCAGCAAATGCCCTCCGTGCGCGTGAAGGTTCGCCGAGCAGTCGATGGAGACCGTCGCCGCCACCCGCGACATACAGGCGGGTCTCGTGGAATGCCGGTGCGCCGTAGAACTGATAGGCATTTGCTTCTTCATCTGGTGGGAGCATGGCCTCAGCGAGGGGGCTGTTCAAGGTGAAATGGGAGGTGAAACCGGCCGAAATTGGTCCCCAAAAACGTCGGCTGCGGCCTTCGGCTTCGGGCCGACCCGGAGCCGAAGGCCGCAGCGAGGTCTCCTCGGGACTGGGACGGCTCGAATGGGGTCTGGGAGGCTGGGGCGGAGCCGGTCGAGGAACCCAGCCTTGGCGGGCCTCCCGTGCCGTGGGCGAACGGACCGGGATGCCGGCCCCATCGCTGGCCGGCGCTGGCCGTTGGGCCCGCTGGCCGCGGGTCTTGTTCGAATACCACCCATAGTAGCGGATCAGATGTTCTCCGGGATCCGGTATGTGCTCGATCACCTCCGCCAGGAAATCCAAGGGCTCGAACACCTGGAAGTTGCGCGAGGGGCCGGCCAGCAGTTCCTCGTCGCCCGGTTCGGGAAACCGGCCCACGGCGTTGTGCTCCGTCTTGCTAAAATGGCGACTGTTGCGGGTGCCTGGGACGATAGACGCCGCCGGCCTCCTTGGCCCCGCATGGTATACCTGACCTCCTTGCGGAGAGAGGTTACGCCCGTGGATGCCCAAGGGCAACCCTTGGGGGGCGCCGGCAATTTGGCCGAAGGCATCGTGTATGTCGGGCGGCTGGCGCCTTATCCCGAGTCTGCTTTTATCCGGAGTCAAGCGTGTGTGGGCAGGGCGGATCGGCCTGAGCTCGGCC
>VHCO01000269.1 GCA_016871715.1 Verrucomicrobiota bacterium | reverse complement strand
GCGCCCCCCAAGGGCTGCCCTTGGGCATCCACGGGCGTAACCTCTCTCCGTAAGGAGGTCAGGTATGCCATGCGGGGCCAAGGAGGCCGGCGGCGTCTATCGTCCCCGGCACCCGCAACAGTCGCCATTTTATCAACTGGTCGAGCGCTTCTACCCGGAGTTTGAAGCCCTCGACGAGGAGCGCTACCAGGACCGCTACGGTTTCTGGCGACCGATGATCGGGACGGTCGTGCGCAAGTTTCTGGAGTGCGGCGACCTCAAGCACGGGTTCGCCCGCGTCCGCTGCCCTCGGTGCCGCGAGGAATTCCTGGTCCCGTATTCCTGGCGCGGCCGTTGTTTCTGCCCGTCTTGCCACCAGAAGCTGGCGTTGGAGAAGGCCGGTTGGGTCAGCGAGCAGGTTTGCGCTGAGGTGCCGCACCGGCAATTCGTGTTCACGATTCCCAAGCGGCTGCGGATCTACTTCCGGTTCGAGCGGCGCCAGACCGAGGTCATCGAGAAGATCCTCCGGCACTGTGGGCTGTGGGAGGACCCATCGGCTCGTGCCCCGCCGTCGACGGCCATCGCGGTTGATGCCTGAGGATGAAGTCGAGGCAAGGGGGCAGCGGTGGCGCTGCACGTGAAGCGGGGCATCCGCTCGACGGTGAACTGCACCCGCGACGGCCGGCGCGACCGCCGTTTCCAGCCGCGGTGGCCCGCTGACCGGCCCTGCTGGAGGTTAGGACCGCCTTTCGGGGGCTGGTGGGCGGCCACCCACCAGCCCCAACGGCCGACTAAGCACATCGCAGAGTCTGCGCGGTTTCCCGGAGAATCACGCCACGTTCCGCCAGTTCGTCCACCGAAGAGGCCCGCGCATACGAGGGGCTGACCTGCACCATCGGCTCGGGCTAAAGCGCCTGTTCCTCAACCAGCGTCCGTTCGATGAACTCCCGCGCCCGGTCGTCGGCGACCGTGAAGAACGAGCGCACGGAATCGCGGTAATCGCCGACGACGTTGGCATGGAGGTTGAAGATGCTCATAGCTTGAACTCAGCGAAAAGTTGCCGGACAAAGCCGACCGTATCCGCCTGCGTTGCTTCATCCGGTCGTCCAAAGAGAAACTCCGCCACCCGCCGTGGACCGGTAGAACCGGAAGCTTGAAAATCACCGCGCAAGTATTCCATCGCGCGCTGCGCGCTTGCATCGGTTAGCAACGGGCGCAGTTCCGTCGCCACGTCCGCCACACCGCGTCCGTAATTGCGCAGCAGATAAAACAAATCGTAAGCGTCCTTGTTCTCGCCGCGAATGTGAAAGGCCAGCGCCTTAAGCACCACGAATGCGCCCGCACCACATGCCCGGATTTCCCGTCCATTGCTGACTGTCTCTCCAGTGATGGTCTTGCCGCTCAACGTGACTGCCCGGTTGTTTGTGAAGGCCAGATGCAATCCCGGTGCGATGATCGCTGCCCAATCATTCGTAAGATCGAACAGTTTGCCGGCCTGTGCCTCCGTGCTTTCTTCCGGCTCGATCAAAAAGTCCACCGTCACCGGCGGATGGCTGATGCACCAGCGTTGCCGGGTGGTTTTGCCTGCGTCGTTCTTGTCCGGAGTGAATCCGGCGTTCCGCAAGCGCGCCGCCACCTCCTGATACCGCGCTTTGCCGATCAGCGCGAACGCCAGTCCCAAATCCAAATCCATCGTGCCAACGTGCGCCGTGACGTTCTCCGGCAGATGTTCCTGGTCAATTAGCAGCGACGGCACAAGCCCGCCCACGACCACCAGTTCCGGCATCAAATCGCCCAGCTTCGTCGCCAGATACAGACAGGTTGCTTGGACCCGTGCGACCTGCCCGGGCGGATAACCGGCGGCAGTCGTTGGTTTTTCAGGCATGGCTCTCCTTGCTCCAGAACTTCCGGCGTAGTTTCTCCGCCGCCTCCGCTGACCGCTCAGGATGATTTTTCAGATCCAGATATGCCTGCACCGGATGCACACACCGGACGCCCTCGCGATCCGCTGCACCGTGAAACACGGCTTCATCGTTCGGCACGACGAGCCACACGTTTTCGGCGCGCGATTCGGGATGAAAGCCAATCGCCCGCCGTTTGTCCTCCGAAGGAAGTTCCGCCACGTAGAAAACCACGAGCCGAAAACCGGCGAACGGATTCATCAACCATGCCGCCGCCAATCCGGTCGCGGCATACTCCGCTTTGCTCTGTCTTAACGCACCAGACAGTTGCCGCAGCACGTCATCGCCCGACCGCGCCGCGATGTGGCCGCGCACGATATGGTGTTTGGAAAAATCGTAAGCCTCGCGCCATGCTTCCAGCAGCGCGTCGAAATCGGCGACTTTCACCGCGCCATCCTCGTTGCGTGCTACGAGACGCTGCGCTTCCAGCGCCCGGACCACGCGGCTGGTCAAACCCTTGTCCAGACCCGTCGCGTCCGCCAATTGTTGCTGGCTGAACCGCTCCTCGGGATGAATCAACAACCAGCGCGTGATCCGCGCGCTCTTCGGCGCAAACACAGTCGAAGGGCGACCGGGACGGGTAAACTGATTCGGCTTGCCTTCCACATGCACATGCAGACCCGGCGCTTCCAAATGCGCGTTGCCGGACAAGTCCAGCCAGTTCACGCCGGCCTCGGCGCAGAGTTGCCGCCCGACTTCGCCCATGTAAGGCGCACCCACCAGCGGAATCGCCTTCCGGCCGAGGGCTGCCGCCTGCTCCCGCACCCGGCGAATCGCCGCCAGCACGTCGGCGGCGTTGGCCCGGCTCTTGTATTCCACTACGAACTGATACACGCCCGCCGCCAGCGCCAGATCGGCGCGCGGCGGTTTTGCGGCCACCCGGGCCTCGGCGAGCGCGCACACGTCGCCCGCCTTCAGCCCCAGGAGCGCGGCCAGCCGTCCCGGAATCTGCTGCAATGCCTGCTGCTCGGACAATGACTTCACGTTGACTGAATACCCAAGGTTGAGCGCGTGGTCAACTCACTATATTTAGTCAACCACCCAGTTTCTGGCGCTCTTGCCGAGCCGCCGCCACGCGGCTCACGCTCTCCGCGTCTCCGCGTCTCCGTGTCTCCATGTCTTCCCTGAGCGCGTCCGCCAACGGCTGCAGGTCGTCCCCGGTATAGACCAACCAAACGGCCGAGCTCAGGCCGATCCGCCCTGCCCACACACGCTTGACTCCGGATAAAAGCAGACTCGGGATAAGGCGCCAGCCGCCCGACATACACGATGCCTTCGGCCAAATTGCCGGCGCCCCCCAAGGGCTGCCCTTGGGCATCCACGGGCGTAACCTCTCTCCGTAAGGAGGTCAGGTATGCCATGCGGGGCCAAGGAGGCCGGCGGCGTCTATCGTCCCCGGCACCCGCAACAGTCGCCACTTTATCAACTGGTCGAGCGCTTCTACCCGGAGTTTGAAGCCCTCGACGAGGAGCGCTACCAGGACCGCTACGGTTTCTGGCGCGACCGCCGTTTCCAGCCGCGGTGGCCCGCTGACCGGCCCTGCTGGAGGTTAGGACCGCCTTTCGGGGGCTGGTGGGCGGCCACCCACCAGCCCCAAAGGCCGACCAAGCACATCGCAGAGGACATTTCTGCCCCGTTTCGCCTTGAATGGCCACACCGGGCCAGGCACATTCCAGCCACGTCGAAAAAGGAAATGCCTATCAGGTGTTCGCACTGGCGCTGACGAAGCACACTGACTGGCGGCGCTTCAGATCGTTTTCAAATGAGCCTCGACTCGATCGTGAAACGCCCCGAGCACTTCGGCGACATGTTCCACGCCTTCGCGCATCCGGTCCCACTCGATTTGAAATCCGTAGCCGTGGTGGACGACATGCCGGAAGCGACGGAACGGGCCGAGTTGGCGGGCCAGCGCCTCGTCGAACAACAAGGGCAGCGGCGGTTGTCCGGGCGGACAAAAGCGTTTGAACAAGTCCAGATGCCAGTTCTCGCTTGTGGGCAATTCGACGCCGTGGAAACGGCTCAGGCGCTTGAGGATGTTTTCAATGCCCGAGTAGAACTGGGCGAGGAACGCGGCTGCCGCCGTCTTCTCGCGCACGGTCGGCTCACGACCGGCCACGTCCCGCCGCAAGGATTCGAGTTCGCTCACGATTTGCTGCAACGAATCGAACTCGATGGCGATTTCGGCTTTCAGCTCTTCCGCGGTCACAGGAGAACACGGGCGCGTTTTTCGATGAGCCGGGTGAAGGGCGTCGGGGAATCGAGGGGCACCAGATCCAGCGGGACACCGAGCGTGTCCTCCAGGGCCGACGACAACTCGAACAGCTTCCAGCCCGGCACCCCCGCGCAGGCCAGGTCCAGATCGCGCGCGTTCGCCGGGTGCTCCAGCGCGCTGCCAAAGAGCAGCAACCGCTCGGCCCCGAACTGGCGGGCCACGAGGACGGCTTTGGCCAGCACTTTTTCCAAGTCGCTCATGGCGACAACCGTATCACTCCGAGCTGGCTCCGACAACGACAAGGTTTCACGCCGCCTCAACATCCAGCCACGAATCCGAACCGCGAAGAACTCCTATTCCAACTCGCGCTGAGCAAGCCCGCAGCGGCTCGCGCGGTGTGGCTCGACGCCGAATGCCAAGGCGATGCCGCCCTGCGCCAACGCCTCGCCGCGCTGCTCGCCGCGCATGAGCAACCCGAAACACTGCTGGCCACGCAAGCCGCAGCGGCCCGCCCGACCATCAAACTCGACTTCGCCGACGCGCCCGACGAAGCGGTGGGCCAGACGCTCGGCCGCTACAAATTGCTCGAACGGGTGGGTGAAGGCGGGTGCGGCGTGGTCTATGTCGCCGAGCAGACCGAACCCGTGCGACGTCGCGTGGCGCTCAAGGTCATCAAGCTGGGGATGGACACCAAGCAGGGGGTCGCCCGTTTCGAGGCCGAGCGGCAGGCGCTGGCGAGGATGGACCATCCCAACATCGCCAAGGCGCTCGACGCGGGCACGACCGAGATCGGCCGGCGCTACTTCGTCATGGAACTGGTGCGCGGGATCAAGATCACCGACTACTGCGACCAGGCCAACCTCAGCACCAAGGACCGGCTCGATCTCTTCATCAGGGTCTGTCAGGCCATCCAGCACGCGCACCAGAAGGGGATCATTCACCGCGACATCAAGCCGTCGAACATCCTCGTCACGCTCCACGACAGTGTGCCGGTGCCCAAGGTCATTGACTTCGGCATCGCCAAGGCGACGGAGGGGCGGTTCACCGACGCGACGGTTTACACCCAGTTGCACCAGTTCATCGGGACGCTGGCCTACATGAGTCCGGAGCAGGCCGAGATGAGCGGGCTGGATATTGATACTCGGAGCGACATCTACAGCCTGGGCGTGTTGCTCTACGAACTGCTGGCCGGCAGCACGCCGTTCGATGCGAAGGAACTGATGGCGTCGGGGATCGACGCGATGCGGAAGACGATCCGGGAGAAAAAACCGCCGCGCCCCAGCACGCGCCTGGCGACTCTCGGTGCTGATCAACATACGACCACGGGCAAGCGCCGCTCCGCCGTCACGTCGAAGCTGCTGCACCAACTCAAGGGCGACCTCAACTGGATTGTGATGAATTGCGTGGAGAAGGATCGCCAGCGTCGTTACGAGACGGCCAACGGCCTGGCGGCGGACTTGAGGCGGCACCTGAACAACGAACCCGTTGTCGCTCGCCAAAGCCTATGGAGAAAAGCTCGCACAGCGGGCGCGCAATTTGCATGTGGGGGATCCCTTCAAAGGCCAGGTGCATCTGGGGCCGCTCATCAACGAAAAGCAGGCCGCGCGCGACTTGGCGTTGGCCGTCCACCCGCACCCGACCCTTTCGGAGACCATTATGGAATGCGCCGAGGTCTTCTACGGTCACGCCACGCACACCATCGCCCGCAAACGGCCGAGCTCAGGCCAATCCGCCCTGCCCATAAAGGCTTGACTCCGGATAAAAGCAGACTCGGGATAAGGCGCCCGCCGCCCGACATACACGATGCCTTCGGCCAAATTGCCGGCGCCCCCCAAGGGCTGCCCTTGGGCATCCACGGGCGTAACCTCTCTCTCCGTAAGGAGGTCAGGTATGCCATGCGGGGCCAAGGAGGCTGGCGGCGTCTATCGTCCCCGGCACCCGCAACAGTCGCCATTTTATCAACTGGTCGAGCGCTTCTACCCGGAGTTTGAAGCCCTCGACGAGGGAATGCTGATGGATATCGAGGTTTATCCCCGAATCGCCTCCGATGGGCAATCTGTCGACCTCGAAATCCGCCCCTCGGTCGTTTCTACAAACACACCAATTCATCCGGCCTTGAGACCCGGGACGCAATCCGGCTCGCCCCCCTCGCCCTGAACGCGAATGGAACTTGGCTGGCTTTGATTCTTGAGCTTCCGCGCTTGGTTCGCATCCTCGGCGCATGGACCATCTGGTCACCGGCGGCGCGGGTTTCATCAGATCGCACGCGGGCGAGCAGTTGCACGGCGCGGGCCATGCCGTTTGGGCGTTCGATGACCTAAACCCCTTTTACGATCCGGCGGTCAAATAGCGCAACCTGCGCGCCGTTCGCTCCCTGCCCAAGCTGTGGTGGTCGAACACCGCATGAAGGCTCAACTTGCCAAATCCCAAGTCGGCGGTAGCCTGTCGGCATGTCTGCGATTCTGGAAATAGAAAGGACGGTGCTGGCCTTACCCGTCGAGCAGCGTGTCGTACTCACGGAAGCCTTGCTGGATTCACTGCCGCCTGCCGCGGAGGATTGGTCCGAGGCGGAGGATTGGTCCGAGGCGGAACGGCGCGAACGCGAGATCGAAAGCGGCGAGGTCAAACCCATCCCGGAAACCGAATTCTGGCGGCGAGTCGAGGCCGGGCGCAACCGGTGAAAATCCAGTTCCATCCCGCCGTCGAGCAGGATGTGGCCGAAGCGCTGCGGTGGTATCAGGCGGTGTCGTTACGGTTGAGCCAGGAATTCCAAGCTGAGCTACGTCGAGTCATCGCGGTTGCCGCTGCCCAGCCGGGACGGTTTCATTTGATCAAGCCGGGGCTGCATCGCGCCAACCTCAAGCGCTTCCCCTACCACTTCCTTTATCGAGAACTTCCGGACGGCATCCGTGTAACCCTCGTCCGCCACCACCGCCGTGAACCACGGTTCGGGCTGGAACGGGCGCGAGCGGGTTCTTTTCTCGGGCGAAGTCTTACGAACTCAGGAGCTTTGCCCCTTCAACCTTCAGGTCCGGTCCGCATCATCGGCGCATGAATTTCCTGGTCACTGGCGGCGCGGGTTTTATCGGATCACACGTGTGCGAGCGGTTGCTAGGAGCCTTTTGTTGCAGGTGCAACAAAAGGCTACGTCCTATGGGAAGGAATGACGGCCCGGAGTACCGCGGGGTGCGAAGGCGCGCTGAGTTTCCAAATGACGGCGTACTTTGAGGGCCAGCATCGCTGTCAATACGTGGGCTTGGGTATTGTCCTCGGTGCAAACAAACCACGGTCGTGACTCCAAGTGCCCGGTCTTGAGTGTGCGGAAGTCCCGCTCCACCAGGGCCAGGTCTTTGTACCGGTCATGGATGGTCTGCGCGTCAGCCTGAGCCCTCTTGAGATCGGTCTCGACCACATAGCAACCGTCCAACTGCGCCGTGGCCTCCAGCGCGGCAGTGTTGCGGGTCAAGAGCAGCCGTTGTTCACTGACCTCCAATTTGAGCCACTCAGCCACGTTGAGGGTTTCCAGCCGGGCGGCTAGCTGTCGCTGCTGGGTGGCTACTTGGGCGCGCGGGTGTTCATCCAGATACCGGTTGGCTTTCTGCAGGGCCACTATTCGCTGGGTGTCCCGGACAAGAGGCGAGGAGGACTCTAGAGACAAGAGGAGTGGCAATGGGGTCACCTTCACAGTTGATTCCGCTGAAAGACCCCTCTCCGTCATTGCTTCCACCAAGGGCCAGCTTTCTGCGGGTTGGGAGCACGGCGCCGTAGCCGCAGATCGTTTCGGCCCAGGAGCTGCCATTGGACTTCATCCCCACCCCGGATTCCAACTTGCGGAATTGTTGCCATTCGTGGAGAGTGGCGCCATGAGCGCGCTCGAAGTCATTCGGCAAATCAAAGCTCTGCCACCGGAAGAGCGAAAGCAGGTGACGCGCTTTGTCGTCGAGCAAGACGATTCCTGGATTCCCGGCGAGTTCAAAGAGGCGATGGCCGACGCCGGCGCAGAGCCGGAACCGGAAGCGGTGAGGACCGAACTGCTCCGTCGGCAGCAGGAATACCGTGATCATCCGGAGCGTTTCGCCCACATGGATGAAGAGAGCCTGAAGGCCATGTTCCGCCGGATTGCCGATGCCCGCGCTCGTCTTTCATCCGCTCGTTGAGGTTGACTTGGTGGAAGCGTCGCTGTGGTACGAGGAGCAGCAGGCCGGACTCGGGGCACGATTCGGGGCTGAGGCGTACCTGCATCTCCGACGCTTGCCGGCTCAGGCCCTGCTTTGCGCCGTGCGCTTCGCGGACATTCGGCGAATGAACCTGAACCACTTCCCTTACGGGGTGTTCTACTTCCTCGCGGGAGACGAGGTCGTGGTGCTGGGCGTGCTGCACGCGGCACGTGACACGCGGGAGGAATTGGAGAGGCGGCGCGCTTCACTTGAGTAGCAGGCAGCAGGTGTGCTGGCTGGTGCGGTACTCGCCCCGGGATTCTTCCTTGGGTGTCCGTTGCCCTTGGCGTAGGCCTCCGGCGCCTGACTGTGCCGCGCCAGCATGTCCAGGGAGCGCAGGTTAATCCGCGCCTGGGTCAGCAAGTGCCCCTGGTAGAACTGCCGGCGATCGGCGGGAATCAAGGGCAGAAGGGCGTCCGCCTGAACAGCCACGTCGGCCACGAAGGACCGACTTCCGCCACCTGAGCCAGAGCTTCGCCAACCTCGAGTACGCCTACGACGCCGACGGTCGGCTGGCCTGGCGCAAGTTCTGGTCGACCCCGACCACCAGCAAGCAGACCCTCTACACCCAGGACGACGCTGGCAGGTTGACGTTCATCAACTACCCCACCAGCCCGGACATCACGTTGGGCTACAACGAGGTCAACCGGTTGAGCACCCTGTCGCAGCCGGGCCTGGGCACGATCACGTTCAGCTACACCGATGCGGAACTGCTTGCCAGCGACGGCGGTCACTGGCCCACTGACACCGTGTCCTACGGCTACCACCCGAGCGCGCCCCGGCTGCGCACGGCCCTGACCGTCCAGCAGCCCAGCGGGTCCTGGAGCCAGAGCTACGGCTACGACGCCGCCCACCGCCTGCAGACCGTCACCTCCTCGGCGGGGGGGTTCACGTACAACTACAGCGGGGCCGGCGCGCGCATCGGCAGCGTGACCCTCCCGGGCGCGCTATCGATCGTCAACGGGTACGACGGCTCGAGTCGCCTGACCTCGACCGAACTGCGCAACGGGGCCAACGTTCTCAACGCCCACGGCTACAACAATCTCACACAGGTCTTAGGTTCCACCCTGTTGTTCGACGATATAGGGCGCAGCAGGGGCTACGACCTGAAGGATCTACCCCTGGTCGGGCGGTTCGGACTGGGACTTGGGAGTATTAAAGCACTGGCATAAAGTCATTGACAGATGCGGCTTGGCTTGGGGGTTGGGCACGGAGCCGGGGACTGGGGAAACCACGCTTGGGGCTGCGATGCCTACTTTACCTGGGGGTTGGCTTCAGTGGGGGTGGTGTTGGTGTGGGTATGGCCGAGCTGGGCGAAGGCTTGCCACTGCCGATCGAGGATGGCGGGGCTGGGGTGACCGCGATGGACATAGAGGCCGTAACGAAGGATCAAGGGTTGGCCGGGAGCGAGGGAACGCGGGGCATCGAAGGTGAGGGCGGCGCCCATCCAACCGTCATCGCGCACATGGAAGACGGCGGGATGGCCGGGGTTTTGGGGGTGGTCGAAGAGCGCGAGGCCTTCGATGGCGGTGGCGGTGATGGGCCCCGAGTAGTCCACCCAACGCGCGCGTTTCCAGAACACTCCGGCTTCATTGAGGCCACCCTCCGAGCCGCGGATGGTGCCGCCGCCGTCGTGGACGCCGATGGTTT
>VHCO01000268.1 GCA_016871715.1 Verrucomicrobiota bacterium | reverse complement strand
CGAATGAGTGTTTCTCAGGCTCGCGAAATGGCATGTACCCGGCTATGAGAACAAGTGCTTGTATAAGGAAGCACATGCTTCGCCCTGTTGCGCGGTGTCGGGGCGGCTGCTGACGTCGTCTCCGTGTCGTCCGGACAGAGCCCTTTCATTGCCTGTGCGAGTGATGCAGGAGATATTGCTGCTGTCCTCGGTCACCGCCTCGCTGTCGTTCACGGTGAGTGAGACGAGGGTGTTTCGGGGCATGCGCGAGCGGCTGATGGCAAGAAGCCCCTTGCTCGGCGAACTCGTTTCGTGTGGCTATTGCCTGGGCCACTGGCTGGCCTGGGCGCTGACGGCGGTTTACCAGCCACGCCTCTTTCATGCCTGGTGGCCGTTGGACTATCTGCTGACGGGTCTGGTCATCGCCTGGCTGAGCGCCTTCCAGTGGGCTGTGCTGTGTTGGCTGATGCAGAAGTCGGGGAAATGAGAGGCGACGTGAAGCTGAGCTTCTTGGTGAATTGCCGCTACGCGTTCATTGACCCCGACTTCGAGGAGAAGGGCGTTGGGGGGTCCGAAGCCGCGCTCATCCTGCTGGCCCGCGAGTTGGCTCGGCGGGGACATGAGGTGGAGGTGTACGGCACGTCAACGGCTGACGGGGCCTTCAACGGGGTTCGTTACCGGAATATCGCGCGCTTTGATCCGGTGGCGGAGCGCGATGTCGTCATCCTGTTCCGGTGCGCGCATGAGGCGTTCAGGGCAGCGAAGGCAAAGAAGAAGCTCTTCTGGAGCACCGACATCGACTGGGCGGACTGGGAGGAACGGGTGTTCCCGTTTGCCGACCAGGTGATTGTCCTCTCGCGATTTCACCAGCGGTTCGTGCTTGAGACCTATGGCCGGCTGGAGCCGCAGCGTGTGTCGGTCATGGAACTGGGCGTGGTGCCGGAGGAGTACTTTGACCGTCCTCCCGGTGAGCTGCCGTCCAAGCCAGGCAACCGGCTGATTTATTGCTCGGTGCCAGAGCGCGGGCTGGCGCATCTGGCGCGGCTCTTTCCCCGAATTAAGGAGCGGGTGCCGGACGCTGAGCTTGTGATTACGTCGGATTACTCGCTCTGGGGCCAGCCCCCGGGAATCGAAAAGTTCGGACCGATGTTTGCGGGTATAGCGGGCGTCACCTTGTTCGGCAAGGTGCCGCGGAGCCGATTGGTCGAGCTGCAGAAGTCGGCCCGAGTGATGGCCTACCCTTGCACCTACCACGAAGGCTTCTGCCTGGCGGCGATCGAGTGTATTGCCGGCGGGGCGATCCCGGTAACCACCAAGCGGTGGGCGCTCACGACCACCGTCGGTGAGAGTGGCGTCTTGATTGACGGGCAGCCTGGGGACGAGGAATACGACCAGAGATTCGTGGACGCCGTAGTCGGGTTGTTGCGCGATCGGGCTCGCTGGGAAGAGCTGGCGACGAAGGGACGGGAACGTGTCCTGGCTCAATATACTTGGCAAGCTGTGGCCGAGCGGTTTGAGCAGATCGTGGCGGGGGTGGTTCCGCGCACCCAAACGCAGGCAGGCCCTGAGCTCTCCCCGACGCCCCGGCGCGGCGATGGCTCGATCTGCACGGTCATCCCCATTTTCAATCAGGCGAAGTACCTCTTCCGGGCTACCGCCAGCGTTGTCTGGCAAATGCGGCCCCGTGATGAGCTGATCGTGGTGGATGACGCCTCGCCGGACCTGGCGCAGGCGCAGGGGCCGTCCCAGTTCCGGGATAAGGTGATGTGGCTGCGAAATGAGGTGCGGCGCGGTGTCTCCTTCAGCCGCAACCGGGCCATTCGCCGGTCCCGGGCCGAGTGGATCAAGTTCCTGGATGCCGACGATGTGCTGGCCCCTTACGCGCTGGACGCGCTGCGCAATGCCTTGGGGGAACTGCCGCCCGCGGTGCAAGTGGTGACCGGAGGCTGCCACCGGATCGTCAACGGTCGCTACCATGATTACCTCTCCGGCGCCACCCAAAGCCTGAAATGCATCTTGCGGGCCAACCCAATCCTGGCCAGCGCGACGTTTGTCCGGCGCGAGGCGCTGCTGGAGGTGGGGCTGTTTGACGAGCGCATTGAGTTCGAGGAGGACTGGGACTTGTGGCTCAAGCTGCACGAGCGCCATGGGCTGCGCGGATTCGCGGTCACCAACCAGCCCATCTGCTATTACTGGATCCACCAGGTCGAGCGGGGACGAAAGGCGCGGACCTGTACAGTCGAGGGTGTGCCGGTTAGGGAGTATTTCCGGCAGCGGTATCACGCCGAGCCCGCTGGCTGAGCCCGAGCCGAGGCGATAGGAGAGGTTGCTGTTCCAGCGGCGGCGCGCCTCTGCGCCGCCGCCACCAGTGCCTGCTTGCTGCGCATGGCATGGACGATCGCCGGGTTAACCGGGAATTTCTCGCCCGTGAAGTAATCCTCGAACCACCAGGGGTCGCCGTCCGGCAACTGGTCCCGGAAAAACCCAGTCCAATCTGAAGCCCACAAATCCCAGGTAGTGCGCAGGGTGTGGAGATAAGGATTGCCGCAGAGCATGTGGGTGGCGTACGCCAGGGGTGCTTCTTCGGTAAACGTCACCCCGTGCTTGCGGCAGAACTCCCAGAAATCGAAGCACAGAGTGCAGAAGGTGTCGATGACGTCACGCTGCACAATCCAGAAACCCGCGTTGACATTGAACACCGCCGCGCTCCTGACGCCGCCTGCGCGCATGAACCGGGCGTAGGTCTCCAGCGGGCAATCCCACCAACTCGTCCGGACGTTGTGGCGCGCGCACGCATCACTTTCGAGGCTCGCGTGAAGCGGGGCGCCGTGCAGGACGCGGAGGAGGTCGCCCGGAGGTCGCACGAAGTACGTATCCGCATCGAGCCAAACAAAATAGTCGTACTTGAGCTTGCTGACGTGCTGGCGCAGAAACTCGAGCTTGAACAGGTAACAGCCCTTGTCGAACTCGCCGGCCGGATGGCACGTCGCTCCTTCTATGTTTCGGTCGGTCCAAAGATGAAAGTCGCGGAAGACCAATGCCCGGCGGGCCGACCTGACGCAGGTCTTGAGCATCTCGGCGTAATCGCCGTCCGCGACCGACCAGTAGCAGTAAGTCACGCTCATTGCAGGGCCTCAATCCACACGCGCAGGTGACGTTCCCGGTTACAGAGGTTCTCGGTGGCGTGCCGACGGCACTGCGTCGCCAGTCTGCGCCGGAGTGCCGGGTCACGGTAGAGCCGGTGCGCATAGTCGTGGTACTCCAAAAAGTCGCCGCAGACAAAACCCGTCTCGCCATGAACGATGAGGTGGTCGAGATGGTGCCCGGGCGGCGCCAGGGGAATGCAACCTGTGAGCATCGCTTCGACGGTCGAGCGTCCCCAAGATTCGGTGAACCTGTGCCCGAGCGGATAGACGAAAAGGTCAAGGCTTTGCAGAAAGTGCAAAGAACTCTGTCGTTCCGCGGGCAGCAAGTCCCACCGGTCGTCAAACTTGTGCCAGCGGTATTTCTGCTTCAACTTGTCATCCCAGGCCATGACCCGAAAGCGACACTCGGGCACGCCGAGGGCTTCGTAGAAAACCGGGAAATCCTCGGGATACTTTTCGGGTGCCGCTCGTGAAAGCCTGCCGATGGTGAAAGCGGGATTGCGCCGTTCCTTGAAGGGGAAATACGCCGGATCAATGTAGTTGCCGGTCATGGCGGAGGGCAACGCGCCGTAGCCGGGAGCCAACGCCTCCTTTTGGACTTCGGAAACGTAGAGGACTTTGTCGATGATTCCCTGCTTCACCGCTTCGAGCTCGCCCTTGTGATGCCACATCATCTCGCTCGACCAGATGATCCTCAAGCCCCGCTCCTTGGCGCGCTGGGCAATCGTGTGGGTGAAGAAGCACTGGTTCGACATCCCCAGGCCGATGCCTTCCAGCTTGCCCGGGAGTTGCTCCAGCAGCCCATAGGCCACACCCAATTCCCGCAAACGGCGCATCCAAGGCTTGTCGTGCAAGTGCCGGTTCTCGTTCGGAACGACTGTGATGGAGAAGTGGTCGCGGAGCAAGAGCAGCAGATGCGCCAGCTTGGTGTCTGCCCCGCCCACAAACGATGGCCAGCCAAAGATATACAGGCAGGGCTTGTCGCGACCCATGCTTGGAGATTCTCCACCCGAATACGCCCCTGTCAAGGCAGACAGTCGCGTGCGGCTGAGAGTGGTGGAGTAGTGGAGTGCCATCCGAGGCTGGGCTTGACTCAGTCCTGACGACGAAAGAAGCTGTTTTGCAGCGTCTCAGAGGGAGCCCCGATGCAAGCAATGCGGACTGAACAACGCCAGGCGCTTCAGCCGGAGAGGTCCGTGGCTGAGGAGGGCGTACTCCACGCCTTGCCCGCCTCGTAGCCTTCTCCGGCATAGCACCCAGAAGGGGACACCATGAGAAGCCACTTGGACCGCGTTGAGGACTGGGCCGTCCTGGCACGTGCCGCTCACTACCGCGTTGGGGAATTGGCCAAGCTGGCGCGGTGTTCACGACGCGGTTTGGAGTGCTTCTTTGCCGACCGCTTCAAGAAGAGCCCCTGGCAATGGCTTGACGGCCTGCGGGCGGAGGAGAGCTTGAGATTGCTGCTGAGCGGCTGCAGTTTGAAGGCTACGGCCGGGACCTTGGGATTTAGCGACGCCTCGTACCTGTGCAAGAAAGTCAAGGGGTGGCACGGCGCCTGTCCACTCCGACTGAGGCGCGAGCGGCAAAACCTGAGGGTTGCGGCAAAGGATGGCCGACCAGCCGAGGCGCGTATTACTGTGCAGCTTGCGAACACCAGACGTCGCTGACGGCAGGGACGATCCTTCACCAGAGCCATCTGCCCTTGCGGAGTTGGTTCCTGGGGATGTGGCTGATGTGCACGCAGAAGACCGGTCTGAGTGCCAAGGGATTGCAGCGGGAATTGGGTCTGGGCAGTTACAGGACCGCCTGGCTCATGCTGCAGAAGTTGCGCGAAGCCATGGTCCGGGTTGGGCGCGAGAGGCTCGCGGGAACCGTGGAAGTCGACGAGACCTACGTTGGAGGCCAGGAGAGCCGGGTCGGTGGCCGCGAGTTGGTCGGCAAATCGCTGGTTGCGATCGCCGTCGAACTGGAGGGCAAGAAAGTCGGCCGTATTCGCCTGCGTCATGCTCCCGATGCCTCGGGCCAGAGTCTGGTGGGTTTCATCCAGGACTCGGTCGCCAAAGGGGCGGAGGTCCATACCGACGATTGGAACGGGTACAACCGTGTCGGCGAGGCCGGATACCGCCATCGGGTGACACCGGTGCTGGCCGATCCGCAACGGGCTCTCAAGCATTTCCCGCATGTCCACCTGGTGGCGTCCCTGCTGAAACGTTGGCTCGGCGCAACCCACCAAGGCCGAGTGACCGGAAAACACCTGCAGCGCTATCTTGACGAATACGCTTTTCGTTTCAACCGCCGACGATCCGATGCCGGTTGCCTGGCAGGCGCGGGTTCAGCAGGCGGACTTGACGGGCTGAGGCTGGGGCGCGGCCAGAGGCGGGTTATGGCTATCGAGGGCGTGCTGTTCCAAGACGCCCTTGGCGCGGGGGAAGAGGGCAACGGCTTCGACGATCATCCAGATCTCGAGCGCGATGGTGCCGAGGGCGATCGCCACCAATAGCCAGTGGCCCTCGTCGAGCCAAGATTTCGCGTCGCCACTGCCGAAGAACAACTGCGTGGTCATGGCCCAGAGGGGCATCACCAACATGAATAAGGCAGGTAAAATCAGAAACCACACCGGCCGGCTCCGGCGCCACAAGTAGAAGGAGATCACCACAAAAGCCAAACCACCCAGCAATTGGTTGGTTGCCCCGAATAACGGCCAGAGGATTAACCCACCCTGGCCCGCTTGCGCCAAGGACCAGGGTTGGCCGGGCGCAGGCGCCGAGGCAAGGACGGCAGCGAGTGCGATCGCCAGGAGGGTGGCGCCGTGTTTGTTCCTCAGCCAACGCAGCGGGGTGTGGCGCGCGGACGCGCGGGGGTTGGCCTGGCCGGGGGCGAAGGCGGCAGCCAGTTCCTGGATGACATAACGCTGCAGGCGGCATGCGGTGTCCATGGTGGTGCCCGCGAACGAAGCCACCAACACCCCCATCAGCGCCACGGCAATGGCTTCGGTGATACCCAACGACTCGAGGAAGTTCGCCGAGCCCTGCACGAATGAGCCAATGGCGCCTTTCGAGACCAGCGACCACGACTCGTACTTGGCCGCCCAGGCAGCCTGGCCGGTCAAGGTGACGTCGCCCACCTTGAAGCCCAAGCCCAACCCCGCCGCGCAGGCCAACAACACTAGCACCGCCAGAAAGCCTTCCGTGAGCATGCCGCCGTAGCCGACGAGCCGGGCATCGGGTTCGGTCCGAAGCTGTTTGCTGCTGGTGCCGCTGCTGACCAGGCAATGGAAACCGCTGATGGCGCCGCAGGCGACGGTGATGAACAGGAACGGGAACAGGAGCGGGGCGCCAGTGGGTTGGGGGTTGAACATGGGGGCGGCCAGGCTCAAGGCGGGTCGGGTGCCGTCGCTCAACGGCGGGCCACCCCAGAGGGCGGCGACGGCCAAGCCGGCCAGGATCAGGGCCAGCGCTGAGATCAACTGGAGCGAGTTGATGTAATCTCGCGGCTGAAGGAGCATCCAGACCGGCAACACGGAGGCGACATAGGAATACACCAGCAAGATGACCACCCAGGTGAGGATGGACCAGTTCGCCATCGTGGCGTTGAGCTGATGCAGCATCCCGGCGTCGCCCCAAATCACCGTCAAGTACATCAGCGCCAGTGCCCCCAGGGACGGCCACAGCAACTTGCCCCCGCGCCGGTACAGGCAGTAGCCGATCGCCGTGGCGATGGGGATCTGCACCAGGCAAGGAAAAATCGAGGCGGGAAACCGCTTGAACACGGTCGCGATGACCAATCCGAAGATCGCCAGCACCACCGTGAGCGCCATTAGCAAGATCAACAAGAACAGAAGCCGGGTCCGCCCATTGAGCAACCGGCCGGCGATGTCGCCTACGGTCTGGCCGTTATTGCGCAAGCTGACCACCAACGCGCCGAGGTCATGGACCGCGCCGATGAAGATGGACCCGAACACGACCCAGAGCAGCGCCGGCAACCAGCCCCATAACACCGCAATCGCCGGCCCCACGATCGGTCCCGTCCCGGCGATCGACGTGAAATGGTGGCCGAAGACAACCGCCTTGGGCGTCGGGACGTAATCCACCCCGTCCCGGAGGCGCACGGACGGACACACCGCTTGCGCGGACAACTCGAAGATCTTGCGGCCCAGCCAGCGACCGTACGTGTGATACGCCACCAGGAAACCCACACCCGCCAGCGCGGCAATGATCAGCGCGTCCATGCCGCAGGAATGTGTGGTTCACCCGCCGATTGTGGAAGCGAAAACTGCGCCGCCGGGCGGCGGCGCGCCCTCCGTGAAGCCGCCCGTTTCGATCAGCCGAGCCGCCACACGATGCGGGCTTTGTTCAGGTCGTAGGGCGACATTTCCATTTTGACGCGGTCGCCGACGGTCAGGCGGACGAAGCGCTTGCGCATCTTGCCCGAGATCGTCGCCAGGACCACGTGCTTGTTATCCAGCTCGACGCGGAACATTGTGCCTGCCAGCACCGCCACAATCCGCCCTTCCACCTGAATGTGCTCTTCCATGTGTCGACTCGAGGTACTTTGCTTATCCGGGAGCCGCCGCCGCGTCGGTCCCCGGATCTGAACGGGCGCGGCGTTGCCACCTCGCCTCGCGCGGCTGCCTTGCGGCCCGCCAGCAAACAGAACGGGGTCCGGTCCAGCCGAACCCCGCCCCGCCCGTTTGTAAGCTGACTAGTAGCGCGCGCGTCCGCCGTCGAAGTCCCGCCGCGGGCCACGCCCGCCACCCCCGCCCCCCGGGCGCTCTTCGCGGGGCCGGGCGATGTTGACGGTGAGTTGGCGGCCATCGAGTTCGGCGCCGTTGAGGGCGTCAATGGCCTTCTGGGCTTCCTCGGGCGAGCTCATGGTGACGAAGCCAAAGCCGCGCGGCCGGCCGCTCATGCGGTCGACCATGAGGTTGGCCTCGACCACCGTGCCGTGCGCGGCGAAGGCATCGTGCAAATCGTTCTCGAGCGTATTAAAAGAGAGGTTTCCGACAAACAATTTCGTGTTCACGTGATGTTAACTACGCTGTCCTGGGCTAACCTGTGCCTGCCCCAGACTGTTCCCGACGGTCGGGTTTCAAATCATCACTGAACCGAGTTCATCTGAAGATTTACCACGCCTTGGCAGCGACCAGCTATCGAACAGACCTGCGCAAACTGCCTCAGCCAGCGGGAATTGCAAGCTCCTTTTCTGGCCAGGTCATCAACTCGGCAACCGTTGCGCATAAGCGGAGCTGCGTCCAGACCGGCTGCGACGCCCTGTCCAGAGCCGTACCTAGTCTTACTCAGGAGTCAACCCAGACGGAGGGTCAGCCGGCGGTAGTCCTTGATCCGTTGGTTCGGGTTCGAGAGGACTACTCGACGGTGATGGCGACCAGGAACGGCGCGGGGGCGTTGAGGGCGGAGACGAAGTCGATGGTTTGGATTTCGAGGTCCGGGTGGGGGTTGGGCCAGGTGGTCTTGAAGAGCTGAAGTTGCGCCTTAAACTGCCGACTGGCCTCGTTGCTGCCGGTCCAGACCACCTCGGAGTTGCGCGTCGCCTGTGGGAACTGTGGGTAACTCCACCAGTCCCAGAGGTCGTCGCCCACGCGCAGGTCGATCCGCGCGGTTCGGCCGCCGGCGTAATGGACTTGGTAGTGACCGATCAGCGTGCCGCGGGGTTGGCTGCCCCAGCCGGTGGCGTGGAGGAAATGCAGGCGTTGCGCCGTTGCGCCCACGGCGATTCCATCCACGCGCGGGGGGAAGTCGTGGCCGTCGGGCATTCGGCGTCCGGCGAGTTGGACGACGCCGCGCACGTCGAAGCGGACGCCGCCCAGTTCTTTGGTGCCCAAGGGAGCGAGGGCGGCAAGGTCGTTGATATGGCCGGTGCCGCCGGTGCCCATCCAAGAGTTCGTCAAGGCGCCGTTGTAGTAGAGCGAGAGGTCAAGTTGAGCCGCGGCGGCGCCGGGTTGCCGCGGGGGAATGCCGTAGGCCTCGAGTCGATCGCGCTTGGCGAGGTCGAGTTGGCCGAGTCGAGCCCGCGCCTCGGCACGGTGGCGGAGGGTCACGCGGCGGAACGGGCTCGGTCCGACCAGCTCGGACTCGAGGCGTTGCAGCGCTTGGGAGAAGGCCTCTTCGGCACGGCCCGGTTGGCTTTGGGCCAGTTCGAGCAGGCCCAGGGCGACCCAGGGAGCGGGCTCGATAGGCGCGTCGCGCAGCCGCGCTTGGATCTGCAGGGCGGCTTCGGTGGCATCCAACTCCAGGGCCTCGGTCATCGCGGCGGGCGTGGCGAGCTCGACCAAGTGCCGGATATAGCCGGTCTGGGACTCGGCAGTCACGGCGACGAGGAACGGCGCGGCGTCGGTCTGGGCCGAGAGAAAACTCAAGGTCAGGATGGGCACGCCCGGCTTGGGATTGGTCCAGGAGGTGCGGAACAGGGCGAAGAGGTGGCGAGTGGGGTTGACGCCCATCGCGGCGTAGCGCGGCGCGTTGGCGCCTTCGGGCGGTTGGTTGCGCAGGGCTTGGATCATCTGAGATGTGGGCTGCCAGGTCTCGAGCAGTTCCCGCGCGAGCCGAAGCGGGATTTCAGCGGTAGTGCCATCCGCATAGTGGATGCGGTAGCTGCCGATGGGGGTCTGGAACGGGCCGCGAAACGCGGCGCACGCCGCGTGCAGGAAATGGAGCCGCCGGGCGGGTCGTTCGACGCGGATCGGTTCGACCTGCGCCGGCCACGGCGCACCGCCCAGTGGGTTCAACAACCGGCCATCGAGCTGAATCGCGCCGCGCACATCGAAGGGGATTCGATCCAGCACGACCCGGCCCTCGGGCAGGAAGGAGAGGTCGTTGCCGGCCTTGACGATGTAATTGGTGGACTCCGAGAGGCGGCCGGCCAGGGCCGGCACCCAGCCCTCGGTCAGTCCCACATTGTAGTGC
>VHCO01000267.1 GCA_016871715.1 Verrucomicrobiota bacterium | reverse complement strand
AGGTTGGGGTGGAGTATCGGCGGCGGTTGTTTGTGCGTGGGGGGGTGTCTGGGGGCAGCGGGAAGGCGGCGATGAGTCGGGAGCAGATTCGGCGGGTGTTGAAGAGAGGAGGGGAGTTGAGTGTGGGGGAGGTGTTGCGGATGCGGATACGGCACATGACGGACGGGGTGGTGTTGGGGTCGAAGGGGTTTGTAGATGCGGTGTGGTTGGCGCATCGGGAGCGGTTTGGGTCGAAGCGGCGGAGTGGGGCGCGGCCGATCCGGGGCGGGGGAACGGCGCTGGCGGGGTTGAGGGCGTTGCGCGACTTGCGGGTGGATGCGATCTCTTGAGAGCAGGGGCCGCCGTCGGATGCGCTGGCGCGGTGGGTGAGGGGTTGGGTCCCGAGCTGGCGGGGCGGCTTGACCGTGGACCATAGTCAGGTGTGCTCCTGTGGAGGAGGGAGGAGGGGCCGAGTCTGTAGCCCGTGGGCGACACCCGGCTGGATCCACGATCCAGCCGGCGTCGTCATTGGGTGAAAAGCGAAGAGAATAGTCAGTGAGCGTGTCAACATCTTTATGCCGGTCGAATTGTAGGCACCCTGTTGGGTGTTGGGGTCGAGTGCGTTACGGGACTTGCGGCGAGCAGTGTACTGTGAGCTGGTGCTTACGTCGGTGCTTACGTCGAGGTAGATGGCGAGGGGGCGAGTGAGGATGGGGAGCGCTGGGCTGGAGGATTTGGGTAAATGGCGGGACAGCGCGGTTGGCAATGGCGACGGAATTGACATCGAGCCGAACGATGCGAGCAGCCCGAGGGACATCCGGTGCGCTCAGTAGAGGCCTGGGATCAGCCGCTTGACCCGGCGGGCGTACGCCTCATAGTTGGGAAACTTGGCGCGCAGCCATTGTTCCTCGCGGCGCGCTTTGCGGTGCAGGAAGCTTGAAAGAGCTGTGGCCAGGACCAGCCCCAGCCAGCTTCGCCAGAGGGCGCTCCACCCGAGAGCGATCAGGATCAGACTGGTATAGAGGGGGTGGCGGACCCAGCCGTAGACGCCGTGAGTGATCAGGCGCGCGTGGGCTTTAGGTTGGGGGAAGATGGTCCGGTGGCGGCCGAGGGCCCAGACACCGCCAAGCCCAAAGGCGGCGCCGAGCCCAAGCAAGGCCAGCGCGAGGCCGCTGAGCCAGGTCGGGGCTGCCCTGGGGTCGGCGCCAGCCAGCGGGGCGGCGATTCCGACGGCGGCCATGAGTAACACCTGGCCCAGCACCCAAGCGCCTCCGCGCGGGAAGAAATGCTTTGTCGGCATCGTGTCGTCGTCTTTGGTCGCTGTCGACTAGCCTTATCCTACACTACCATTTGCCAAGAATTGTCCTGTGGCGTAACAATTACGCGTGCTGTGGACCTTTGCAGGCAAATCAAACGCCACCCGGGGCGCCTTAGGCGCGTTGTTACTGACGCTGCTTTTGACGAGCTGTGATCGTGGCAAGATTCAGTCTTACCAAGCGCCGAAGGATCCGGCGGCGCCCCCGGCACAGGGGGCGGCGGCGGCTGGGATGACGGCGCCGGCGCAGATCCGCTGGGACGTGCCAAGCGGTTGGCAGGAGTTGCCGGCCACGCAGATGCGAGTGGGGTCTTTCACGGTGACCGGCGAGAACGACCAGAAGGCGCAGGTGACGGTGATTCCGTTAGCGGGTCAGGCGGGGGGCGATTTCGAGAATGTGAACCGGTGGCGCACGCAGGTCGGGCAACCGCGCTTCACGGAGGCGGAGATGGAGAAGGCGGCGGAGCCGGTCGAGACTGGGGCTGGTCGGGCGCAGATGTACGATTTTGCGGGCGTGCCGTTGGAGGAGGAGCGGCCGACGCGGCTTTTGGCGGCGATCCTGCATCGCGAAGGGACGGCGTGGTTTTTTAAGATGGTGGGTGACGACCTGCTGGTGGCTGGGCAAAAGGCGGCCTTTGTCGAGTTTCTGAAGAGCGTCAGGTTTGAGGCCGTGGCGAGCGTGGCTGCCTCGGGCGGTGCGTCTCCTGGTGAGGATCCGGCGGCGGCGGCTCAGGCGGCGGCGAGTACGGCGGCCACGCCGGCACCGTGGTCGGTGCCGGCGGGTTGGCAACCGACGGCCGCGGGGACGATGCAGGCGGCGAAGTGGATCATTGGGGGTGGAGGTGGCGGGTCGGAGCAAGGCCAAGCGGAGGCGACGGTGGTGATGTTGCCTGGGGACGCCGGGGGGCGGTTGGCGAACATCAATCGGTGGCGAGGGCAAGTTGGGCTCGGGCCGGTGGCGGAGGAGGAGTTGGGGGGCTTGTTAATGCCGCTGAGGGTGGGCGGTCCGGAATCGTACGCGGTGGACTTGGTATCACCCGAGACCCAGCGGCGGATGCTGGCGGCGGCGGTGGCCACGAGCGGCCAGACGTGTTTTTCAAGCTGGTGGGAGACGCCGCGGTCGTGGGCCGCGAGAAGGAGGCCTTTACCAAGTTGGTGGCAAGTTTCAATCACCCCTAAGGATCAACAGCGCCCTGGACCTGAGCCAAGCCCATGACCGCATCGCACTCGAATCCAGCCACTGATACTCCCACGGCCGGGGTCGCGCGTGGGGGGGAGCCTCAGCCGCCGACGGATTGGACGCCGGACCTTACTCCTCGTGGCGGGGGCGGGACGCTAGCTCGGCTGGTGCAGTTCTTTTCGTCGTTGCGGTTGACGGTGGTCTGTCTGGCGTTGGCGCTGGTGGTGGTGTTTGTGGGTACGCTGGCGCAGGTGGAGATTGGGCTGTACGCGGCGCAGATGAAGTATTTCCGCAGCCTGTTCGTGTACTGGCAGGTGCCGGGGACGCCGATGCGGATTCCGGTAATGCCCGGGGGCTACCTGGTGGGGGGAGTGCTGTTGATCAATTTGATCTGTGCGCACGCGCGGCGGTTTGGTTTTCGGAGGGACAAGCTCGGTTTGTTGTTGGTGCATGTGGGCCTGATCTTGCTGTTGTTGGGGCAACTGGCGACGGACCTGTTGTCGGTCGAGAGCGCCATGCGGCTGACCGAAGGCCAAAGCAAGAGCTACTCGGAAGACCAACGGCACAGCGAGTTGGCGATCCTGGAGACGACGGCGGCGGACGCGAACCAGGTGGTGACAATTCCGGAGTCGGTGCTGGCGAGAAAGCAGGAACTGCGGCTCCCGCAATTGCCGTTCACGATCAAGCTGCACGCGTACTGGCCGAACTCGACCAGCGTGCCGCCGGCGGCGGTAACGGGTCCCTCGCTGGCCACGCAGGGGCTCGGGGTCCGGACGCAGTTCCGTCAGGCGCCGTTGGAGACGCGGATGGACCGGCGGAACGTTCCGACGGCCTACGTGGAGTTGATGACGCCGACGGGGTCGCTCGGGACCTGGGCGGCCTCGCTGTGGTTCGACCCGCCGCAGCCGGTGTCGTACGAGGGTCGGACGTTCGAGTTGGCGCTGCGGCCGGTGCGGTACTATCGGCCGGTTTCGCTCGAGCTGATGAAGTTCTCGCACGACAAGTACATGGGCACCGAGATCCCGAAGAATTTCTCGAGTCGGGTGCGGCTGCGTCAGCCGGAGACGGGGGAGAATCGGGAGGTGCTGATCTACATGAACAACCCGCTGCGTTACGGCGGCGAGACCTTCTATCAATCGGGCTACGACGAGCGGGATCCTCGGGTGACGATCTTGCAGGTGGTCCGTAATCCCAGTTGGCTGACCCCGTATTTTTCCTGCACCCTGGTGGGGGTGGGGCTGGGGGTGCAGTTTCTGACGCATTTGGTGGGTTTTGTGAAACGCAAGCGAGCCTGAGTCTTGGATCGCGCCGAGCGGTTTGGGCGCGGTCTACCTCCGCATGTACGCATGAAGAAATGGTTACCTTGGTTGGTGCTGGCGCTCTTTACGGTCTGGGTGCTGGCAGCTCTGCGCTCGCCCCGCGAGTCGAGCGAGTACCACACGGCCGACTTCGGCCGACTGCCGGCGGTGCTGAACGGGCGCCTGCAACCGCTGGATTCGGTGGCCCGCAACGCGCTGCTGGTGATGCGCGGCAAGCAATCCGTGGCTCTCGATGGGGGCGGACAACTCTCCGCCATCGGTTGGCTGATGGAGGTCACCATGAAGCCGGAGGTGGCCGACACGCGCCGGGTGTTTCGGGTTGATCATCCGGAGCTGCGCGGCCTGCTCAAGTTGCCGCTCGAGGGGTCCAATTACTTTCCGTTCACGGAGCTGCAGGGGTCGCTCGAGGAGATCGAGAAGCAGGCCCGACGCGCCAACGGGGTGGAGGCCGCGACGCGGTCGACGTTCGAGAAAGCGGTGCTGAAGCTGCACTTTGCCCTGAACACCTACCAGCGCCTCAAGAACAGCCTACGCCCCGAGAACTCGACGGACTTTGCGGCGGACCTCCGGGCGTACCGGGAAGCGTTGGCGCCGGGCATTGCCGCCGTGCGACTGCGCGAGCAGGGCAAGGAATTCAACCGGGAAGACTTCGACCGGCTGTTGAAGCTGCTGCGGAACTTCGACGCGATGGCGAACGTGGCCTATCCGCTCATTGTACCGCCCGTGCATCCGGAGATGGCGGGCCCGACCTGGTCGAACCTAGGGACGAGCCTGATGGAGTCGCTGCACACCGAACAGATCCATCCCGCCGCGGAGGCCTACGCGACGATGGCGACGGCCTATCGCCAGGCCAAGCCGGCCGAGTTCAACCAGGCGCTGGCCGGTTACCGGCAATGGTTGGCCGGGCAGTTCCAACCCCAGCTCGACAAGGGGTGGTGGGAGTTTCTGTTCAATTCCTGGCGCCCCTTCGTCAAGAGCATTGCGATCTACACCTTGGTGTTCCTGCTCGGGTGCGCTTCATGGTTCGGTTGGTTCCAGGGGCTCAATCGCACCGCCGGCTATCTGCTGGGGTTGGGCTTTGTGGTGCACACGGCGGGGATCGTGTTTCGGATGGCGCTCGAGGGCCGGCCGCCGGTGACCAACCTCTATTCCTCGGCGGTGTTTGTGGGCTGGGGCGCGGTCGGGTTAGGGCTGATCCTCGAGCGTCTTCACCGCGACAGCATCGGGATTGTGATGTCGTCGGCTCTGGGACTGACCACGTTGATTGTGGCGCACAATTTGTCGCTGGATGGCGACACCATGGAGATGTTGCGGGCGGTGCTGGACACGAATTTCTGGCTGGCCACGCATGTGATCACGATCACGTTGGGCTACTCGGCTATGTTTGTAGCGGGGTTTTTGGCGGCGCTCTACATTGTGCGGGGCGTGTTCACGCGCTCGCTAGGACCCGAGACTCGCCAGGCGCTCAGTCGGATGGTGTACGGGATTGTCTGCTTCGCCACGCTGTTCAACTTCGTGGGGACCATCCTCGGCGGCATCTGGGCGGATCAGTCCTGGGGCCGGTTTTGGGGCTGGGACCCGAAGGAGAACGGGGCGTTGATCATCGTGCTGTGGTGCGCGATCCTCCTGCACGCGCGCTGGGGTGGCTTGGTGCGCGAGCGCGGCCTGATGAACCTGGCCATCTTCGGCAACATCGTGACGAGCTTCTCCTGGTTCGGCGTGAACATGCTCGGCGTGGGCCTGCACTCGTACGGGTTCATGGACAAGGCCTTTGTGTGGCTCATGCTCTTTGTGGTGAGCCAGTTGGCCCTGATTGGCTTAGGCCTGTTGCCGGACCGATTCTGGGCCAGCCTACGCACCCCTCTGCACCCGCGGCCGGCGCGCGCCAGTTAGCCGGCGGGCTCCGCCTGCGCCTCTGCCCGGATTGACCTGGCGAGTCGGTATGCGACCCAAGATCCTGGTGGTGGATGACGAGGCGGATGTCGTCGAGTTAGTGCGGTTCAACCTCCAGCAAGCCGGGTTCGACGTGGTGACAGCCGCCGACGGCGCCGCGGCGCTGGCGCAGGCGCGAGCGCAGGCGCCGAGCCTAATCCTGCTGGACTTGATGCTGCCGGAACTGGACGGGTTGGAGGTCTGCAAGATTCTCCGGCGCGATCCGGCGACTGCGGCCATCCCCGTGATCATGGTGACGGCCAAGGCGGCGGAACTGGATCGCGTGTTGGGTCTCGAGTTGGGCGCGGACGACTACGTGACCAAGCCCTTCAGCCCACGCGAGCTGGTCTTGCGGATCAAGAATGTCTTGCGCCGCCGCGAGCGAGAAGCAACGAAGCTCGAACGAGTTCAGCTCGGCGAGTTGGTCCTCGATGTCCCGCGGCACTGCGTTACCGTCCGGGGTGAATCGGTGACGTTAACCGCGACGGAATTCAGACTGTTGACGGTTCTGGCCCAGCGCCGCGGTCGCGTGCAATCGCGCGAGGTCTTGCTGCGCGATGTCTGGGAGTATGACAGCGCCATCGACACCCGCACCGTCGACACCCACATGCGCCGACTGCGCGAGAAACTCGGGCCGGCCGGACGCTTGCTCGACACGGTTCGTGGCGTGGGGTACCGCTTCGCCGAGACCGCATGAAACCGAGTGCCTCCAGCGCCGCCAGCCCGTGGTGGGCGGCCGCTTCCGTCGTTCGCGCCCGTGGATAGCCTGTGGCCAACGCTCGCGGCGCTCGGCTGGCTGGGGAGCGCTTGGGCCGGCTGGTGGTGGTGGCGCCAACGCGTGCGGCGTCGTGCGCTCGAGGACGCGGTGGCGGCGGCGCGCGAGGAGAGCCGGGCGCTGCGGTTTCGTCAGCAGGCTGCGGAGCGCGAAGCCGAGGCGCAACGCGAGGCATTGTTGAACAGCATGGGTGAAGGGGTCATGCTCCTGGACCACCATGGCCGCATCCGGCTCGTCAACCCGGCCTGTCGACAGCTTTTCGGTCTCCCGGACGACGTGCGCGGCCGCACGGTGCTCGAGGCCTTGCGCCTCCACCAGGTCCAAGAGCTGGTCGAGCGAGTCCAGAAGGGCGGGCAGGTGAGCGGGCACGAGCTGGACTTGCCGGGGCTGGACCGACCCTGCTTGCAGGTGAGCGCGGCCGCGGTGGGGTCGGGGGAAGGCCAGCCGCCCGGCATGCTGCTGGTGTTTCACGATTTGACCCGGCTCAAGCAACTCGAGAACACCCGCAAGGAATTCGTCGCCAATGTTAGCCATGAACTGCGGTCGCCGCTCGCCCTCATCAAGGGCTGTGTCGAAACCCTGCAGGACGGGGCCCAGGCCGACCCGGCGGCCGGACCGCGCTTCCTGCGCATGATCGAGAAACACGCTGACCGGCTCGCCTATCTCATCGAGGATTTGCTGACGCTGTCGCAGCTCGATGCGGGGCAGCTCAGGTTGCGGCTCGAACCCGTCGGCCTCGGCTCGTTGGTCGCGCGGGTCATGGACGACCTGGCCGCACCCGCCGCGGGGCGCAACGTGCGGTTACGCAACGAAGTCCCGGCTGCGCTGTTGGCCCGGGTGGATGGGGAACGCCTCGAGCAAGTGCTAGCGAACCTGCTCGACAACGCCATCAAATACGGCCGTGCTGGTGGCGAGGTCAGCGTCGGCGCCCGACCCGCGGGCGGGGAGACCCTCGAGGTTTGGGTGCGTGACGACGGCCCGGGCATTCCGAGCGCCGCGCAAGCGCGGCTCTTCGAGCGGTTCTACCGGCTCGACAAGGCCCGCTCGCGGGAGCAAGGGGGCACCGGGCTGGGCCTGGCCATTGTCAAACACATCGTCCAAGCCCACGGCGGCGAGGTGCGCGTCGAGAGTGAACCGGGCCGCGGGACGGCGTTTTTCTTCACGGTGCCGGCGGGTCCGTGCTAGGTTGGGGCGCCGATGAGTTCGCAAGCGATTATCAATGGGCTGTTGAGCTACCTCTGCCTCCTGGTCGTGCTGACCTTTCACGAGTTCGCGCATGCCTGGGTGGCGTGGAAATGCGGGGACGACACGGCCAAGGAACAAGGACGCGTCTCGCTGAACCCGGTGGTGCACATGGACCTGCTCGGCACGGTGATCCTGCCGTTGTTGGTGGTGTTCCTGAGCGCGGCCGACTCGAAGGTGGCCGGTTTCATCATCGGTTGGGGTAAACCGGTCCCGGTAGACCCGCGCAACCTGCGCAACCCGCGCCTCCAAGACACCCTCATTTCGCTGGCGGGTCCGGCGATGAACGTGCTCCTGGCGCTGGCGCTGATGGTGGTGGCGCGCGGGTTCGTGGCGGCCGGCCTGGATCGCTTGGTCGAGGTGCCGGTAACCATGGCCCTGATCAGCCTGCTCCTGTGCTTCTTCAACTTGCTGCCCATCCCGCCCTTGGACGGATCGCATGTGGTCAAGAACCTGTTCGACGTGAGCGACGAGCTTTACTACCGCCTGGCCCGGTTCGGGTTCATCATCGTGATCCTGGCCATCCAGCTCCCCTTGGTTCGCGGTCTCCTGCACTTCGCCACCGCGGGCACCTTCTATGGCCTGCAAACCTTGGTCGGGCTCGATTAACGCCGCCGCCGAAAAGAGCTTGTGCTCTGGGGTGCGAACTTCGAGCCTCCCCACGGGGGCGCGCGGGCGGCGGCGCACCCGACGCCTGACGAAACGGTAAGCCATGAAGAAGCTGGGGAAAATTGCGTTGGGGTTGACCGGTGGCGGCGCGGCCTTGGTCCTGGCTGCGATGCTCTCGGCGCTGACGGGGTTGGATCGGGAACCGTATCTGCGGGCGTCCTACTACGCCACCACGCAAGCGCGGTTGGCCGAGTCGGGCGACTCTCCCCTCGTCGTGCAGGGAGACTTCGAGGCTGGTTTCGGCCGCGTCCCACTCACGCCGACCATCGAGGCGGCAGAGGACGATCCGGCCAGCGGCCAGTTCCGCGCCGTCCCCCTGGCCGGGTACGGCGCGCGGCGCGGTCGACCTGCGACGGGCCGGCACGACGAACTCTACGCCAAGGCAGTGGCGCTCCGGGTCGCCCCTCGATGGGGCGTGATGATCGGCGCCGATGCCTTGATCATCCCGCGCGAGGTGGCCGAAGCCACGATGGTGCAACTGGCGGAGGATCCGGGTCTCACCCGAGCGCAGGTGTACTTCTCCGCGACGCACACCCACGCCGGCCCGGGCGGTTGGGGCGAAGGTTTCGTGAGCGAGGCCTTTGCCGGCCCCTATCAACCAGCCGTCCGCACCTGGTTCGCCGGGCAGCTCGTGGCGGCCGCACGAGCGGCAGTGGCGGACTTGCGACCGGCGGCCCTCGGGCAGGGTAGGTTTGAGGCGCCGAAGTTCGTGCGAAACCGCCTGGTCGGGTCCGAGGGCGAGGTGGACTCGGAGTTCAGTTTTGCCGTGGTGCAGCAAGCGGGGGGGCGGATGGGGGTGTGGGGCGCTTACGCCGCGCACGCGACGGTCTTGTCGGCCGACGTGTTCGAGTTCAGCGGGGATTACCCCGGCTCTTGGCAGCGGGGTGTCGAACAGGCCACGGGCGGATGGGCCATGTTCCTGGCCGGTGGGATGGGCAGCCACAGCCCGGTGCCCGGCGGGCGCGGCTTTGCAGGCGCAGAACAGATGGGCCAGGCGTTGGCCGATGAAGTGGTTCGCCGCTTGCCGGAACTCGAACTCACCAATCGCATCGCCTTCGGCCTCCTCGGCTTGGAGGTGACGTTGCCCGAGCTGCACGTCCGGCTCAGCGAAGGCTTACGGCTGCGGCCAGCTTTGGCGCGTCATGTGGTGCCGGTGCGCGGAGACACTTACCTCCAGGTGTTTCGGTTGCAGGACACAATGTGGGTGTCGACACCCTGCGATTTCAGCGGGGAGCTGGCCCTGGGGATCAAGGCTGACCTCCTGGCCCAGGACCTGCGCGCGGTGATCACTAGCTTTAACGGCGACTACATCGGCTACGTCATCCCCGCCATGTACTATCACCTGGGCGGATACGAGCCGCGGACGATGTCGTTTTTCGGGCCCACAGTGCCCGACTACTTCAACCGGTTGATCCGGCAGATGACGGCGACGCTGGGAACGGACGCGGGCGCACCGCGCTGACCCTGGGCGGCGCCTGGCGGGCGGGGCCGGCGCGGGCACTTACTGATGACGAGTCACTGAAATGGACTACAACTCGGCGGTAGGGCGCGCAGTCCTCTGCGCGCCGCGGCTTCCTGTGTCCACAGTGGTTTACGGCGCGCAGAGGACTGCGCGCCCTACCTGCAATGTGTCGTCTATCCCGA
>VHCO01000266.1 GCA_016871715.1 Verrucomicrobiota bacterium | reverse complement strand
GCACGGCCAAGGCGGCAACGGCGACCACGACGCCCGCGGGGTTGACGGTGGCGTTCACGTACAACGGCAGTGCGACCGTACCGGTAAACGCGGGCACGTACACGGTGCAAGCCACCATTAACGATGCCAACTACCAGGGCACAACCAGCGGCACGCTGACGATTGCCAAGGCGACCGCTCAGATTGCGCTGGCTAACCTGACCCACACGTACAACGGCACGGCCAAGGCCGCGACGGCGACGACGACGCCCGCGGGGTTGACGGTGGCGTTCACGTACAACGGCAGTGCAAGTGCGCCGGTCAACGCGGGCACGTACACGGTGCAAGCCACCATTAACGACGCCAACTACGAAGGCACCACCAGCGGCGCGCTGACCATCGCCAAGGCGACGGCGCAGATTGCGCTCGCCAACCTCGCCCACACGTACAACGGCACGGCCAAGGCGGCAACGGCGACCACGACGCCCGCGGGGTTGACGGTGGCGTTCACGTACAACGGCAGTGCGACCGTACCGGTAAACGCGGGCACGTACGCGGTGCAAGCCACCATTAACGACGCCAACTACCAAGGCACCACCAGCGGCGCGCTGACCATCGCCAAGGCGACGGCGCAGATTGTGCTCGCCAACCTCGCCCACACGTACAACGGCACGGCCAAGGCGGCGACGGCGACGACGACGCCCGCGGGGTTGACGGTGGCGTTCACGTACAACGGCAGTGCGACGGCGCCGGTGAACGCGGGCACGTACGCGGTGCAAGCCACCATTAACGATGCCAACTACCAGGGCACAACCAGCGGCACGCTGACGATTGCCAAGGCGACCGCTCAGATTGCGCTGGCTAACATGACCCACACGTACGACGGCACGGCTAAGATAGCGACGGCGACAACCACGCCGTCAGGGCTAGCGGTTGTGTTGACGTATAACGGCGGTCCGACTGCGCCGATCAACGTGGGGACATACAACGTTCAAGGGGCCATCAACGACGCAAATTACCAGGGCGCCACCGGCGGGACCCTTACGATCGTGGCGATCGACAACATTATCGGCGCGGTCTTCTTCGATGGCGATGGGGACGGCCAGTTCGGGGCCGGGGAGGGTGGCTTGGGAGACGTAACGGTGAGCCTGTGGTCTGGGGACGGGAAAGCGTTGCTGGCGACCACGCTGACGGCGGACGATGGCACCTATGCGTTCAGCGGCTTGGCCATCGGCGCCTACCTGGTGCGCGAAACCGATCCGGGCGGCTTTGCCAGCACGACGCCAAACGAGCGCCCGGTCAGTCTGGGCAGCGGTGGCGTTGTGCGGGTGGACTTTGGCGATCAGGCTGTCGGGTCGATCGGTGGGGTCGTGTTTGTGGACGCGAACGGCAACGGTCTTCCGGATGCGAACGAGCCTGGACTCCGCGACGTGCTCATCACGCTGGTAGGAGCTACCGTTACGCGCACGACGCGGACCGACGCGAACGGGAACTACGCCTTCACCTTGGTGGTCGCCGGGAGTTACTCGGTCGAGGAAACCGATCCCACGGGTTACCTCAGCACGACCCCCAACCGCCGGGTGGTGAACATGACGGCGGGCGGCTCGGCCTCGGCGCTCTTTGGCGATCAACAGGTCGGGACCATCAGCGGTTTGGTGTTCGAGGACCGCAACGGGAACGGCCAACGCGATCCGGGTGAACCGGGTATGGGAAGTGTCACCGTGCGCCTGACTTCTGCCGGCGGGACCAGCCAGACGACCCAGACTGCCGCTGAGGGTAACTACGCCTTCACAGGTATTGCGCCGGGGTTGTACACGGTCGAGGAAACCGATCCGCCAGGCTACGTGAGCACCACGCAAAACGTGCGCGCAGTGAGCCTGGGCAGCGGCGGCGCGGCCACGGCGAGCTTTGGCGACCAACGCGTCGGGACCATCAGCGGCGTGGTGTTCGAGGATCGGAATGGGAACGGCCTGCGGGATCCTGGCGAGGCTGGGCTAGGCGGTGTGGCGGTGGCGTTGCTCGGGGAGGGAACACCGCAGGTCCTGCGCACCTCCGATCTGGGCGCTTACAGCTTCGTCAATGTTACCCCGGCCATCTACACCGTCGAAGAGTTGGACCCGCCAGGCTTCACCAGCACCACACCGAACCAGCAGGTGGTGCACCTGGGCAGCGGAGGCGCGGCGACCGCAAACTTCGGCGACCAGGCCGTGGGCACCGTCAGCGGAGTGGTCTTCGAGGACCTCAACGGCAATGAAACCCGCGACCCGGGCGAAAGCGGCATCGGCGGCGTGACCATCGCCTTGACAGGTACCGGCACCAGCGCGACCCGGCAAACCGCCGGCGACGGCTCGTACCTCTTCAGCGGCGTTGTGCCCGGCAGTTACACCGTCGAGGAGGCTGATCCGCCCGGGTTCGCCAGTGTCACGCCCAACTGGCGCGTGGTCAGCGTGGCGAGTGGCGGAGCCGCCACCGTTAACTTCGCCGACCGCCCGGTGCAGACGATCGCAGGCACGGTGTTCGAGGACCAGAACGGCAACGGCCGCCTGGATGCGAATGAACCGCCCATCGGTGGCGTGACGGTAGTGCTGGTCCGAGAAGCGGACCAAGCAGAAGTGGCGACCACGGTCACCGGACTCGATGGCGGCTTCATCTTCCGCGACGTGCCCATCGGGGCCTACACCGTCCGGCAAGCCATCCCGGCCGGCTACACGATCGTGCTCGGCGGCCAGGCGGTGCGGCTCGCTCGGAGCGGCCTCGGCCAAATGGGCGCCGGCGCCGGAGGCGTGGCGGAACAGGATGTGACGATGGCTGCTGGCGGCACGGCAAGCATGGGCTTCGCCAACTACCGGGTCGGCACCGTCTCGGGCAGTGTCTATGGCGATTTTAACGGCGACGCCGCCCACAGCGCCGGCGAACCTGGGCTGGGTGGGGTGCGGCTCGAGCTCTTCGCCGTACCGGCGGGCGCGCCACTCCAGACTCTCACGACCGCCGGCAACGGCAGTTACCTCTTTAACGCCGTGAACCCCGGCCGGTATGAAGTCCGCCAGTCCGCCGTCACCGGTTACACCCCGGCGGCCGCCAGTCTGACCGTCCAGGTCGTGGCGGATGGCGCCGCCACCGCGAACTTCCCGAACTATGCCAACGGCACGGTCTCGGGCACGGTGTTCAACGACGAGAACGGTAACCTGCGTCAGGACCTCAACGAGTTGGGCTTGGGCGGTGTGCCGATGACGCTGCGGCACCTGGACAGTGGGTTCGTCACGGCGACGATCACGGCCGGCAACGGCGCCTATTTGTTCACGGGAATCGCGCCGGGTCGGGTGGCGATCGAGGAGACGGATCCCCCCGGTTTCGTGAGCCTCACGCCTAACTCCGTCGAGGTCAGCCTCACGCTGGGCGGAGCTGCCAGCGCTAACTTCGCCGACCTCAGCGAGTTGGTTCGACCGCCGGTGATCGCCGTCGGTCCGGTCGGAGGCACGCATCCGTTCGGCGGTCGCCTCACCCTCGTCGTCACCGCTCAAAGTTCGGTGCCGATGCGTTACCAGTGGCGCAAAGACGGCGTCGACCTGCCGGGTGCCACCGCCGCGCAACTCACGCTCGCTAACTTGACCCTGGCGGATAGCGGCGACTATGTCGTCGTGGTCCTCAACGCGGCTGGCGCAACGTCCAGTGCGCCCGCCACGGTCACGGTGGCGAATCCGGATCCGTTCGTGCAATGGGCGCAGGTGCGCAACTTGCCGGCGGGGTTGGACCGTCCTGAAGATGACGCCGACCAAGACGGGTTGCTCAACGTGTTCGAGTTCCTGTGGTGGCTGGATCCGCTGGTCCCAGCCATGGTCCACCTGCCGGTGGGCGAAGTGGTCTCGGTCGGCCCGTCCGAATACCTCGCGCTCGGTTTCCCGCGCGCCAAAGCCGCCGCCGGACTCGAACTGTCGCTCGCCACCTCCGTGGACCTTAGGACCTGGGACGAGTCGCCGGGGGTCCTCGAGGTTGTGCGTGAGGTGGACGCAGACACCGATTGGGTCCGCCTGCGCGCAGAGCAGCCGATGCTGCCGCAGCGGCATCAGTTCCTGCGCCTCATCGTCCGGCCTGCGCCCTGACCCAGCGGTGGCTGGATGCGACCTCCTCTGCGCGCCGTTCGGGGTCGGACTCGATCCTCGGAGGCCAGCAGGACGCTCGGCTCGCAAGGGACTGCGAGCCCTACCTCACATCGCGCTCCTTGGCAGGGCGAGGCTCCGATCCGCGGGCGGGCCCAGCGCGGTAGGGCGAGGCTCCCGCCGAGCCGCGGATGGGGCCGACGCCGTAGGGCGCCGTCCGCTCCGCTCCGCGGCGGGTTCGAGGCTTGCCCGGCGGGGCAGGGGTCTCATAGCCTGCCGCAGATGATTATCGCACCTTCGATGCTGGCGGCGGATTTCGGCTGCTTGGCCGCCGAAGCCCGGCGTGCGCAGCGGGCCGGGGCCGATTGGCTTCATCTGGACATCATGGATGGGCATTTCGTGCCGAATATTTCGTTCGGCCCCGAGATGGTGCGGACGCTGCGTCGGGTCACCCGGCTGTTCCTGGACGTGCACCTGATGTGTTCTCGGCCGGAGATCCTGCTCGAGCCGTTCGCCGAGGCCGGCGCGTCCCTGATGACGGTGCACGTCGAGTTGGGCGAGCGTGTGGCGCCGTTGCTTTGGAAGATTAGGTCGCTGGGGCGCAAGGTGGGTTTGGCGGTGAATCCGCCCACGCCGCTGGCCAACGCCCAGCCGTTCCTCAAGCAGATCGACCTCTTGCTGGTGATGACGGTTAATCCGGGTTTCGGCGGCCAAGCCTTCATCGAGGAAACGGTGCCCAAGATCCAGCAAGCCTGCGCCTGGCGCCGGCAACTGGGCCTAAACTACCACCTCGAGGTCGATGGCGGCATCAACCTCGACACCGCGGCCGAATGCGCCCGTGCGGGCGCGGACACCTTTGTCAGCGGCACGACCCTCTTCGGAGCGCACAACCTGCCCGCCGCAGTGCGCAGGCTGCGGCGCACCGTCGAAGAGGCGGCAGAGGCGCCGGGGACCCCCAACGGCGCGGCCGGGCCGAACGGGACCGAGGCATTGGTCGTGCCGGCGGCCCTGGGCTGAGCCACGCCTCCGGGGCTGAGACGTGGATCGGCCGGTGCTGAACCCGCCCGCTGTAACCAGTCCTTCGGTTTCTTTCAGGTACAGGAAACGTGGACGGCCAGCCGACCCATCCGATGAGAATCTCGATACCGAGCCCAAGTGCCGCTGCCGTTGCCGGGAAGGGCCCGCACCAGGAGGCCAGAGGTCTGAGCCCGACCCAAGACGGCGTCGTACAGTCGCCGATGGCGCCGTGGCCCAGCCACGCCAAGCGTTATCATGAGTTCGATGCGTTGCGTGGCTTTGCCATGCTATTGGGCATCGTGCTGCACGGCGCGCTCTCGTTCCTGCCCTTGCCGATCTGGCCGGCTCAGGACCTGAACCAGAACGACACCGTCTACGGCTTCCTCCTCCATGCCATCCACGGCTTCCGCATGCCCGCCTTCTTCTTGGTGAGCGGCTATTTCACCATGCTGCTGTGGCGCAAACGCGGCGGCCGAGGGTTGTTGGCTCATCGCGTCAAGCGCATCCTGCTGCCCCTGATCGTCGGCACGATCGCAGTGTGGCCCCTGATGATCGGTTTGGGATACTGGGGCGCCGCAGCCAAAGCCAAACGAGCCGCCGTGCCGTCCTCACGGTCCGACATTTGGACTGCCGCCAAGCAGGGTGACCTCCTAGCGCTGCAACGGTTGCTCGCGGACGGAGTCGATCTCAACCGACGCGATGCCCTGGGCGTCGCTCCGCTCGAATGGGCCGCCATCTATGGTCAGGCCGAGGCCGTGTCCTGGTTGATCGAGCACGGCGCCGCGGTTAACGCTAGGAGTCCGCAAGGCTCGACCCCGCTCCACGCCGCGGCGTGCTTCGGTCGAACCGAAGCCGCCCGCCGCCTCATCGAGTTGGGTGCCGATCCGCAAGCTCGAAATGACCGGGGCGACACTCCCCTGCGCGCGGCCCGGGTGGACATGGGGGTTGTCCGCTTCTTCGCTGGCCTGCTCGGGGTGCCCGTCGATGAGGCGACTCTAGTCGTCGCCCGACGCCAAACGGCGGATTACATCGAGGCCATCGTGGCTGGCGGGTCGGCCCCGCCAGGACCGAAGGCCGATCGAGGGCGTGGAGATGGAATCGGCGACCCCACGGAGGCCGCCGCCGGCGCAGGTGCCAGTGACGACGGCCGAGGTCAGCGGCTTGGGCGGTTGTGGGGAATCTACTATGCCGTGGCGTTTATCCCGTTGTTTCATCACCTCTGGTTCCTCAGCTACTTGTTGTGGCTGGTCGGCATCTTCTTGATTGTGGTCGGGGTCGGCCCTCGCATCCTGCGCGGCCGCCTGCCGGATTGGATGGTCGCCACGCCGGGCTGCTTGCTTTGGCTCGTCCCGCTGACGCTCATCCCGCAACTGTTCATGAACCAGACGTTCGTCGCAGACACGGCCGCAGGGTTGCTGCCGTGGTTGCCGAAGCTGGCCTACTACGGGGTGTTCTTCGGGTTCGGCGCGGTGTGTTTCGGCCGGCCCGAGTTCGAGGAGCGCGCGGGTCACCGGTGGGCCGTCCTGCTCTTGCTCGCCTTCCCCGCGCTGCTGCTCGGCCTGGCCCTGCTCCCGGGTCGAGCCGATCGACCCGCGGCACACTTCGGGGTCTGCCTCGCCTCGGTCGTCTATGCGTGGCTCATGGTCTTGGGGTCCGTGGGCCTCTTTCGGCGGTTCTTCGCCCAAGAGAACCCGAGGATCCGTTACCTTTCAGACGCCTCTTACTGGCTCTACCTCGCTCACCTACCGCTGACCATCGGCCTGCAAATCTGGATCAGTAACTGGGACATCCATCATCTCCCGAAGTTCCTCTTGGTCTGCGGCTTGACTTTCGGGATCCTCATCGCGCTTTACGAGTACGGCGTCCGTTACACCTTCTTAGGCGCCGGGCTCAACGGCAGGAAGATCCGCCCGCCACGCTGAATGCCACCCCGTTCGCTCAGGCCGCAGCTCACGGCGCCACGATCCCTGACCGGCCAATCTCGGCTGCGGTGAGGGCGCGCCCGAAGACTGCAATCTCGTCCAGGCGACCTTCCCAGTTCGAGTCGTTGTCGCTGCGACCGCCAAAGAACATGCTGCTCGCCCGCGCTGGCGTCGCAGCGGTCTCCAACTCGAGCGCACCGTCCAGGTACACGCGCACCGCGTCGCCGTCCCGCACGAGGGCCACCTGATGCCATCGCCAGCGCGGGATCTCCGTTCTCCCCGCGACGATGTCCTGAGGGCGTTTGCCGGACAGGAAGATCAGTTTGCCCGTGTGGCCCCCGCGCCCGCCGATGCCCAGGTGCTCGCCGTAAGAGCTTAGCCCATGAGCGTGATCGCGAGAATAGAACCAGCCGCTCACCGACCGGCCCTCGTTCGGCATCCCGTTCCATAGCCAGATCGAGATCGAGTAGCGCGTGCCAAGCGCGGTCCATTCAGCGCACAACCGATCGCCGGCAAAGTGATACGCGCGGTTCTTCTCGCCCTGGGCACAGAACTGAGTCGAGTGGGGGCCATCGAGGTAATAAGCAATCCGCGGTTCGCACAAGGCATGGCGCTGGTGTCCGCTGGCGTCGGCGGCGATGGGCCCATTGAACTCGTTCAACCGCCACCACACCATGGGTTCCAGCGCGGCGAGCGCTCGGGCGGCTGGCCCGGCACTGAGCCCCATAGGCCGTCGCGGCGTGCCGCAGATCTCTTCCAAAAGCCCAAGAGCCGACTGCGCGATCTTCGGCTCCGCCGCGACTTCCAAACCCGCGGACCGCGCCGGCCACGTGTTATACCCGCCCAACAGATGTTGTTCGGGCGGCGGGATGTAGCCGTCGCCCCCGTTGGCGAGGTCCAGGACGATGGTCTGGGGCAACGGACTGGCGGCTTTGATCTTCAGCCCGGTGATCGCGTAGGTCTCGGTTGGTGTGGTGGCGATGGCGATGTCGCCGATGCGCAGGGCCTGCACGACGACCTGCGTCTGTTGCCATTCGTGCAGCAGCACTTGCTCGCGGGCGTACACCTCCCGCTGATCCTTCGGCAGGCGCGTGCCCATTTCCGTCACGATCCGTTGCGCCCATTCGAGTCGTTGCCGGTCCGGCACGCGGTAGCGCAACGGCAGCCGCTCCTCCGCCATTGCCAAGTCGACGTCCGCCCGATACCTGATGCCTGCGTAGGCGCCCGCGGCCAACTCGACCAATCCGTCCGTGTACTCCGCGATGGTCGGGTTCGGCCGCTCCGACTCGGGCACGCGGTAATCGACCCGGTAGATGTCGCCGCTGCACCCGTGGGACATGATGCCGACGAAATCGCCCGTGGGCGCCAGGCGTCCCTTGAGGCCTTCCGCAAAGAGGCCAAAGTAGTCCGCGCTGATGTCCTGGTCGCCAAAGTAGTGCATCGAGAAATTCGCCAGCACGGCGAGCGGTACCCCGGATCGAGTCTGCAGCGAGATCAGCGCCAGCTCAGAATCTTCCGGGCCGGACTCCCCCGTGACGTCATCCCAGTTCCGCGCGGCATGCATGTTGGCGCGCACGGTCGGATTCCCAAACGGGTCCTCGGCCAGGCGGTCGGGTCGGCGGATCCAGCGGCGCAGCGCGGTGAACTCCCCCGCGTCCACCGTCGCATAGCCGATTCGGGCTGGCTCGAGCTTGGCCTGTGCCGCGGCAATCGCCCCGGCAAGCTGCGCCCGGAGGAACGGCACGTAGGCCGGATCCGGGTCGGTGCCCAGGCAGCCCATGGCCGCCGGGGCCGAGTGCGTGTGGGTTGCGGCGATGAGCATGCGTTCGGCGCGAATGCCGGTCTGCTGGGCCGCAATGGCCTTCGCCTCGTCCAGCAGCGCTCGACTCATCATGCAGCTATCGGCTATGACCATCGCGATTCGCTCGCGACCGTCGCTCAGCACCAGCGCCCGCGCGTGGATCCGGGTCTTGACCTGGCCGACCGACCGGCTGAGCATGCCCCCGTTGACCAGCACCGGCAGTGCCGGCGGCGTGATGTCGATGACTGCCGCGCCAGCTTTGAAATCGGCACGCACTGAAGCCGACGCGCAAGCAGCCCACAAGCAGACCAGTCCAAGACGCCACATACTCAGCCATCTCCGCTAGGGACCAGGGATCGACGCAGGCCCACGCCGTCCTTGTCCTTGCCGCGCGTCGCAGACCGTCCGCCTCGGGCTCGGTAGGTCGCAGCACGCGGCGCGCAGGAGACTGAGCTCTGCGCCCGCCAGCTCTCGTCCCGCCGCCACTGGTCGTCTAGCCCGAGGTCGAACCATACGTACGATACGTCCTGTTGATGGCGCGGATCCTACTCTGACCCGCGGCCCCAAGCAATGCCCAGTCCTCTCGTCCTCGTCGCCCAATCTTTGTCGTCTCCTGTCCCGTCGGCACGCTCAGGATCGCCGGGGCAAGATCTTCGTGCCAGCGAGGTGGCCTCGCTGCGGCAGCCTTCATTATCAGACAGAAAAATAATAGTTGACAGGGAACCCTCGCTCGGTGACCCTCAGCGTCCACATGGGAATGAGAAAGAAAGAGTCGTATGAGGCGGGAAGGCCTTGGTCAGGGTCAGTGGCCAGAGGCCTGGGGTCGGACGGACGGTCGTTGTGTGGCGGCTGCCCGAAGCACGAAGCATCTCAATTAGATCATCAGGTTTATTATTGTTGACAACCGTCTTACTGAAAGCAATCTTCCATCCGATCTATCTAACCTATGAAAAGGACCCGCATCAAAGTCAAAGGGCGCATCGCCGTCTACCACTGTGTCTCCCGCATCGTCGGCGCCCAACGCCTCCTCGATGACCTCGGCAAGGAAACGTTGGTCCGGCTCCTCCGGCGCCTGGCCACCTTCTGCGGCCTCGAGGTCATCACCTACTGCATCATGTCCAATCACTTCCATGTCCTGGTCCGCGTTCCGGCCGAGCAGAATCCGACCGACGAGGAACTGGTCGAGCGCATGAAGGCCCTCTACGGGAAGGCCAAGCCCCGAGAGGCCGGCCTGCTCTATGAGGCCGAGAAGGGGTTGCACGAGCATGGTCGGGTGGACGCGGACATCC
>VHCO01000265.1 GCA_016871715.1 Verrucomicrobiota bacterium | reverse complement strand
GGCCACCCCAACGGACGGAGCGCGGGCGTCTCGCCCGCGACGCTGCGGCCAGGCCGGCCACCCCAACGGACGGAGCGCGGGCGTCTCGCCCGCGACGCTGCGGCCAGGCTGGCCACCCCAACGGACGGAGCGCGGGCGTCCGCGTTAACAGGACCAACCTGAGGCCCGTGCAGATGGGGCGTCGCATTTCTGGCTTGTTCGCCTCGGCTGTTACGGCACCCTGGCTGGGAACTCGAATGCGAAACCCGAATCCTGCATGAACCGTCGTCAATTGCTCAAAGGTTGTGGCTGGGGACTAGCGGGCGCGGCCGCGGGGGCTCCGTCGCTACTAGCCGAAGCGGCAGCCGAGGTGCGTGGGCAGGTAAACACGAACTCGGAACCGTCGCAGTTGCGGATCACGGATTTGCGGGTGGCGCCGATGTTTGGCTCGATGCGCAGCTACGTGGTGCGCCTGGACACCAATCAGGGGCTGAGCGGTTATGGCGAGATTCGGGACGGCGCCAGCCCCACATACGCCTTGATGCTCAAGAGCCGGTTGGTGGGGGAGAACCCGTGTCACGTGGACCGCATTTTCCGCAAGCTCAAACAGTTCGGCGGCCATGCTCGGCAGGCGGGGGGTGTGGTGGCGGTCGAGATTGCGTGCTGGGACCTAGCCGGCAAGGCCTGGGGGGTGCCCTGCTGGCAGATGCTCGGCGGCCAGTTCCGGGACGCCATCCGGCTCTATGCCGACACCACCACCAGCGCAGATGCGGATGAGATGGGACGCCGGCTGAAGGCCCGGCGCGATCGAGGATTTACGTTCCTGAAGATGGACGTGGGGATTTCCTTGCTGCGTGACCTGCCGGACGGTTTGTCGTATCCCCGCGGGCGTGGCGTCGAGCCGCTGGATCCGCGCAGTCCGTTTGCGCGAACGGTCCCCCATCCCTTTACCGGCGTCCGTATTACCGATCGCGGCCTGGCGCGGTTAGCGGAGTACGTCGCCGCGGTGCGTGAAGGTGTCGGTTGGGACATTCCGTTGGCCGCCGACCATTTTGGGCATTTTGGCGTCGAAGACGGCATCAAGTTGGCACAGGCCTTGGACCCGTACAATTTGGCCTGGCTCGAGGACATGATTCCCTGGTTCTACACGGACGACTACGTGCGGTTGCGACAGGCGTGCCGGACGCCCATCTTGACCGGGGAAGACATCTACTTGAAGGAGGGCTTTCTGCCTTTGTTCGAGAAGAAGGCGATCGCGATTTGTCACCCGGACCTGATGAGTTCGGGGGGGCTACTCGAGACCAAGAAGATTGGCGACCTAGCCATGGAACATGGGATCGGCATGGCCCTGCACTTCGCCGGTTCGCCCGTGGGCCTGTTCGCCAGCGTTCACTGCGCCGCGGCCACCGAGAACTTCTTGGCCCTCGAGTTCCACGACGCGGACACGCCCGGGTACGAGGATGCGATCGAGGGTGTGCCCAAGCCGTTGGTGGGGCAGGATGGCTTCATGGCGGTGCCGAACGGACCCGGGTTGGGGTTCGAGCTGAATCTGGACGCACTCGAGGCGGCGTTGCGGCGGCGCGGCCTGGACCCGAAAGACCATCTCTTTCCGCCGAGCGACCAATGGAACAACGAGCGTTCGTGGGATCGGCTCTGGAGCCAAACCCGACAGACGGCCGCGCGCGCGCCGGGCTGAGACGGCCGCGAGGCGAGTCTGCGACCGGGGTCTCCGCACCGCCCTTACTGCTAAACCACGAGATACCGACGATGAAACGATGGATCCCTCCCCTGCTGGCCGGGCTGAGCCTGGTCGGCTTCCCTAGCGCCTGGGCTCAAGTGGGCGTGTTCGCCAAGGACGACTTGGTCCGCTACACCCCGAGCTGGCGTGGGGACCGATTTCCCGACGGACGACCGAAGGTACGGGACGATCTGCTCGAGCGGATGAAGCCGGTGTCGATCGAGGAGGCCTGGGCGGTCTGCCGCCGGCACGGCTTTCACAACCAATTCGAGGGCAACTGGGTGACGACCCACGCCAACCCGGTGTTAGTTGGGCGCGCATTGACCGCCTTGTTCCACCCGCTCCGCCCAGACGTAAACCAGGCGATCGAGGAACAGGGCAAGCTGGATGGGCGGATTGGGGGGCAGAATTCGTGGGTAATCGACACGGTGGTGCGGGGCGATGTGATCGTGGTGGATCTGATGGGAAAGGTCGTGGACGGGACGTTCATGGGGGACAACCTGGCCAACGCCATCTGGGCCAAATCCGGCGGCACCGGCGTGGTCATCGATGGCGGCGCGCGCGACATCCAGGGCGTGCTCGAGATTCCGGATTTCCCCGTGTTCAACCGAGGCTGGGACCCGTCGGCGATTGCCAATGTCATGCTGATGGGCATCAACACCCCCATTCGCATCGGGCGCGCGACCGTTCTGCCCGGGGATGTGGTGCTCGCCAAGCGCGAGGGTGTGATTTTCATCCCGGCCCAACTGGCGCAGGAAGTGGTCGAGACCTCGGAGATCGTCCGGTTGCGGGACCAGTTTGGGCATCAGCGTTTGCGCGAGGGGAAGTACACGCCGGGCCAAATCGACCGCAAATGGAGCGAAGACATCGAGCGCGATTTCACGGCCTGGCTCAAGGAGCGGGGCGGCCAACTGACGCCGTATCAGCGCGAGAAGTTGCTCGAGGGTCGAACCTGGTAGGGCGCGCCGGGGCATGGCCGAGGTCCTTCAGTTCGAGCGCGTGACCAAGGTCTATCAAGGCCGGCAGATCGCGCTGGCCGATGTGTCGTTTCGATTGCCGGCAGGCTCGACGATCGGGCTCCTGGGTGCTAACGGTTCGGGCAAGTCCACGGCGATCCGGGTGGCGCTGGGGCTGGTAAGCCCCAACGCCGGTCGGGTCGAGGCCTTCGGCCAACGCATGGGCCCGGGGTCCAAGGCGCTACGGCAACGTATCGGGTTCCTCTCGGACGATCCGGCCTTTCCGAAGGACCAGAGCGCCATCGCCTACCTGGACTTCGTCGGGAGGTGCTTTGGCCTGGCGAACCGGGAACGTCAAGCGCGCCTGGGGACCTTGTTGCGGGCGGTGGGGCTGATGGAAGACGCGGGGCGCAAGCTGGGGGGGTTCTCGACCGGGATGAAGACGCGGCTCGGAATCGCCGCCTCGCTCATGAACGACCCGGAGTTGCTGGTCTGGGACGAGCCGACCGCGGGGTTGGACCCGATCAGCCGGCGGCAGACGCTGGAACTGCTCGAGCAATTCCGCGGCCGGAAGACCGTGCTCCTGAGCTCGCACATTCTGGGCGACATCGACCGTGTCTGCGATCGGTTGTTGGTGCTGAACAAGGGGATGCTGCTGTTTGACGGCTCCCGACTCGAACTCGAGGGGTTGCTCCCCAAACGCCTGCTCGAACTGCGGCTCTCCGGCGCCCTCGACTCGTTCCGCACGGCCGTACGCGAGCAGTTGCAGCGTCCGGACTACTCCCAAGACCCCAACCGGCTCCGCATCGAGCTCAAGGCCGACGAAGCCATGGGCGCGGTGGTCGAGGCGTTGCTGAAGCTGGCGCGAACAACCGGCGTCAACGTCGAGGGCATCAACTCGACCGGCCGCCAACTCGAGGACGCCTACCTCAAGCTGATCACCGAAGACGAATTCAGCGGCTTTTTGCGGGCCACCAAGAACTAAGAGTGACCAAGTGACCGACCCGAGCGCGCTCACCCCGCCGTCCGCCGCCCTGCCCACCGCCGCTCCTGAGCCGTCGTCGGGTCGGCGGTTGCCCAGTCGTTGGCAATCGATTCGGCTCTTGGCGGCGGCGGATCTCGATGCGGTGGCGCGTTCGTGGTTGTGTCGGGGCTTTCTGCTGGCGAGCGGGCTCTTGACCGTGCTCGAGTTCAAGGGCTTGCAGGCGGAGCAGAAGGTGGCCAGCCAGATGCTCGAGGTGGTCTACTCGACCTACTTGGTCGTCTGGATGCACGGGGTGATCTTCATCGCCGGCGCAGCCTTGGCGCGCGAGGCGGACTGCCTCAACGACGGCATCCTCTGCCGCGGAGTCACGCGCGGGGAATATCTGGCAGGCAAGCTGGCGGCGCGCTGCCTGGCCATCTTGATCACGATCGGTGGGGTGTTGCTACCGACGAGCTTCTGGGCCATCCGCCAGGACACCCTCGTTCGCACCGACACCGGGTACGTCGGCTCCGTCGCTCGCAACACCAAGGTCGAGGCCTGGGAACCGCGCAAGGTGTTCGCCCAAGTCGGCGGGACGGTCCGCGAATTGTCGCTGCAAGTGGGCGATTTCGTCCACGCCGGAGACGTGTTAACGGTGCTCGACGACCGAGCGGTCTTCGATGAACTCGAACACGAACGGCGCAGCGAGGAGAACGCGCGTAACGAAGTCAACAACGCCCGGCGCCGCGCCGAAGAGGCCAAACGCGCCGTGGCGCAGGCCGAAGACGCCTTGGCCCGAGCCGAGCGCGGGGTCATCGGCAAAGACCTGTTGAGCGCCCTCGAACAAGCCGATCGCGAGACCGAACTGCGCTCGCGCAAGCGGGACCTGAAGAACGCCGAGAGCGCCGCGCGCGCGGCCGAGGATGCCATCCCCGCAGCCGAACGCGCCGTCGAGAACGCCGTGGCACGGGTTCGCGAGGCCCGCCGCCGTCTGGGGCACACGAGTGTGACAGCGCCGATCTCGGGCTATGTGACCGAGTTGTTGGCGCACCCGGCCCAGTACGTGTCGGTCGGCGGCCACCTCTGCACGCTGGCGCCGCTGGACGAATACCAGGTGCGCGTGCCGGTCTACAAGTTCGACGAGTTCAAGCGCCTCAAGCCCGGGTTGGCTGCCTATATCCAGATCGAGCACACCGAGTACAAAGGGGTCATTGACCGCCTCGGCGCCACCACCCAGCCCGACCGCTGGGGCCGCGACAGCAACTACGCCGTCGTCCGGTTCCAAGGCGGCGGCGCCCTCGGCCTGCTCGGCTTGCCGGCCGATGTCCGCTTGGTTCTACCGCCGCCCCCGGAAGCCAAGAGCCGCGCCGCAGACCTGTTGAATCTGCTGACCGGCGGTGGCGAAGACGACCTCGAGTCGCGCACGGGCTCCGTCACGACCGGTTGGATGCTGATCGCCCTGGGCAAGGTGATCGGATGCGCCTGCCTGCTGGTCACCCTGACCCTGGCCACGCTGGCGTTGGTCCGCAATCCCCTCACCGCCGTTCTGGCCGTGACCGGTCTCTGGCACGTGTCGAATCTCCTCTTCGATTTCGTCGGGCTGCGCGAGTTGTCCTACCTCGAGATGGTCCGCAACCTGGACAAAGTGCTCGGCGGCGTGGCTCAACCGACCGAAGAACTTACCACCTTGGCATGGTTGTTCGGGCTAGCCACCGGCTTGGGTGCGCTGGCGATCGGCCTTTTCATCGCACGCGATCCACCCCGATGACGCTCCAGCTCCAGCAACAGGCAGGGCACGGCACGGCCGCGGATCCGTCTATGGATGATCTGGTGCGAGCCAGGCGGCCCGGCAGCGCCCGCCGGTTCGCAGGTGCGCGAGCTCGAGGCGCGGCGCGCTGGGCTTTGGCCCTGCTCATCGTCGCCGCCGGGCTGCATCGTGCGGATAGCCCTTCCCCGAAGGCCGAATCGGCCGACCTGGCAAACACGCCACCAGCGCCCCTGCATTGGACGACCGCGCTGAAGCGCGAGCGGCCGCAGGACCGGGATCGACTTTGGCTCGACAACGGGGAAGAGCGGGTCGGCGTGGTGCTCGAGACGACGCTCGAACTGCGCACCGCTTACGGCGTGTTGACCCTCGAGACCCGCCGCCTGGCCGGGCTCGATCTGGCGGCCGGCACTGGCGGCCTCGACGTGGTCTGGACCGTCAACAGCAACCGGTTGTCCGGGCTCCTGACACATCCCAGCTTCGCCCTCGACGAGGCCAGTGGCAGACCCAGCATCGTGCGCCGTGAAACCGTACACCGCATTCGCTTCCGGCGCCGCGCCGCCGAACTTGAAGGCTTACCCCAAGGACACTGGCTCCGGCTACGCAACGGAGATTGGCTCAGCGGGCGTGTGTTAGCCGACCCACTGCCGTTGACCGGTTCGGGGGGAGCGAGGTCGGTCGCCCTGGCGGACTTGGCTCGGCTGGTGATGCGCGATGAGAAATCACCGGAACGGGAATGCACGGTGGCGTTGCACAATGGCGCGCGGTGGGAGGCCACCCTCGAGCTCGAAGACATCCCCATCCGGCTGGATGTGGGACCGCAGTTGACGCTTTACGGCGGCTGGGTCGCCGCCCTGGGCGCCAACCCAACCGCGATCGACCCGCAAGCCCGCACCGCCCCCACTGGCCCCATCCCCCGAGCCCAACCCCCGCCTCCGCCGCACCCAGAAGCCCTCGCTGGTCTGGTCTGGATACCGCCCGGCCGAGCCTGGCTCGGCAGCCCGAACGACGAATCGGGCCGGGACCAAGACGAAGGGCCGGTGACCGAGGCGATCTTCCCGGACGGCTTTTGGATCGGCCGCTGCGAGGTAACCCAGGCCGAGTACAAAGCCGTTATGGGAGTCAACCCCAGCATCTTCACCGGCGATCCCACGCGCCCGGTCGAGAAGGTGAGCTGGCGCGAAGCCGTCGAATACTGCGCGCGCTTGACCCAGCAAGCACGCGCCGCCGGACGCCTGTCGGAAGGGTACGCCTACCGTCTCCCGACCGAGGCCGAGTGGGAATACGCCTGTCGGGCCGGATCGACCACGCGGTTCGCCCACGGCGACGACCCAGACTACGGCGCCCTAGGCGAATACGCCTGGTACATGGAGAACAGCAAATCCTCGACTCACCCGGTGGGCGCCAAACGACCCAACGACTGGGGATTGTTCGACCTCCATGGCAACGTCTGGGAGTGGTGTCTGGACCGATGGGAAAGCGGTTGGCCAGGCGGCACAATCGCCAATACACCGGTAGCGGCAAGTGGAGCGCTGCGGGTGGCCCGCGGCGGTTCCTGGCTGTACGATGGCCGCGCTTCGCGCTCGGCCAATCGGGACGACTACAGCCCCACCAACCGCTGCAGCGATGTCGGCTTCCGCGTGGTGCTGGCGCGCTGACGGTTCACTCGAGGCGGAAGCCGCGCCGGGCGAACTGTGCCAGGGTCCAATGGTGCTCTTGGGCCAAATGGTCCACAACACTACGACCCTTCAGCGAAGGCGGCATCACGTCCCAGGTGTAGGTCTCCATCTCGAAGTGGCGGCACAGCGTCGGGTCCGCGCGCACCGCATCCAACACGCCCAACAAGTGGTCGGTCGTGTTGGCGAAGAGCGCAGTCGGGGCGTGGTGCAACGGAACATGAAAATGGATGCGCCACTCCTCTAGCTCCGCACCGGAGAGAGCCGCCGGCGGCACCCCTTCACCGCCCGCAGAGCGGCACAGTGAATCGGCGTCAGTCGCGGAGCCCGGCCCGGCCGCGGGTGCGGTGGCGGTGGGGCGGCAGCTCTCCGAGCGCGCGCGCAGCGCGTCGGGTAGGTCCCGGAAGCGCTCGATGCGCCCGCCGGGCCAGCGCGCGACAACTTGGTGTAGATACGTGTCGTCGGCAAAGCCGCCGAGGGCGGCGAGGGCGGGCGGGGTGGGTTGGACGCTCAGGGCGGAACTGAGGTGGATCTTGCTGAGCCGAACCTGGTGGGAGCGGAGTCGGGCCAGGACTTCGCCAGGCTCCTCGAACTCGACGGCCAGGTGGCAGGTATCGTAATTGACGCCCAGGTAGCGGTCCAGGCGAGCATCCCCTGGGTGTTCGGAGCGGAGGGCGTCGAAGAACTGCACGGTTTCGCGGCTCGTCTCGAGGTAACAGAGCGGTTCAGGTTCCAAACCCAGGTGGAGGTGCGTCCCGGTGCGTTCGCTCAGCGCCGCGACGTGCTCGACGCAACGCCAGAGCTGGCGCCGCATCGCCCCAGTCCGACCTTCCGACTGGCCGAACTCCTTGAAGGAACCGGGCACGGTGCTCACGCTGCCCTCGCCTTCGCGCGGTATCAGTCGAGCGAGGAGGTCGAAGAGCAGGTTGGTGTACTCGACCCGCTCGGGTGCGGTCCAATCGGGGCGGTAGACCTGTTCCTTGACGCGCGTGCCATGGAACTGGCCGTATGGAAAGCCGTTGATCGTGAACACGTAGCAGGCCCGGCGATCGAGCCAGTCCCGGAAGGACCGCAGCGTGGCGGGGTCGCTAAGCTCGCGAGCGGCCTGCTGGCCGAGGCGCAAGCCGATCGCATAGGGCCGGTCCGGACAAACCCGGTCTCGAACCGCCAAGGTAAACCGCTCGAGGTTGGCTAAAATCTCCAGCCATGACTCACCGCGGTGGATGTTGGTGCAGTAAGCCAGGTGCAGGCCGTGGGTCAGGTGCATCGTCGCCAGGAATCGCGGCCTTGAGCCAGAGCTTACCCCACCGGCGCGGCGCCGGCGGAGGCGAGGCTCAACTGAGCTTGAACTTGGGACATTGGCTGAGGAATTCCACCGGGTTCTGGTACAGGACCCGGTCCACGGCCTCGGGCCGGTGGCCGCGTCGGCGCATTTCGAGGCCGGTGCGCGGCACAATCAACGGGACACTCACACCCCAGTCGCAGGCGCTGTTGAGCCACAGACGCTCGGGGCCGTAACGGTCGAGGATGTCGATCGCCCGGGCGGGCGTGCACTTGGTCTCCGGGTACAACGTCATCCCGGCCCAAAACCCGGCGTCGAGGACCATCTGGACCGTGTGCTCCTCGACATGGTCGATGATCACCCGTTCGGGCCGGATGCGCGAGTCGGCGCGAAGGACATCGAGCGTGAGACGAGTGCCTTTGTGTTTGTCCTCGAGGTGCGGGGTATGGACAAGGATCAACTGCTGGTGGCGAGCGGCGAGGTCCACGTGTTGTTCAAGGACCTTCAGTTCGTTACGGCTGTTCTTGTTCAAACCGATCTCGCCAATCCCCAATACGTTCGGGCGCCCCAAAAACCCCGGCAGGATTGCCAACACCTCCTGGGCGAACACCACATCCTCCGACTCCTTCGGGTTCAGGCACAACCAGCAATAATGCGGCAACCCGAACTTAGCCGCGCGCCGCGGCTCGTAGTCCGTGAGCTGGCAGAAGTAATCGTGGAAACCCGCCACCGAACTGCGGTCGTACCCGGCCCAAAAGGCGGGCTCGCACACCGCCATGCAACCCGCCGTGACCATATCCTGGTAATCATCGGTCACGCGGCTGACCATATGCGCATGAGGTTCAAGGTATCGCATGGAGTGGAGGGAATTCAGCCCGCAACCGCTCCCGCTCCAGGCCAGGCGCCGCACGCCCCTTTGCCAGGAGCCGCCGGCACCGGCTCTGTCGTCGGGTCGCTAAACGCCATGAGAACCTCGCGCGCCCGGTCGCCGACGCCCCGACGCAGGGCATCCAAAGCCTTCTGGAATGCGACCAGGCGAAAATCCGCCGGGCCAGGGGCGTGTTCGACACGGTCAAGGAAAGCGGCCAACTCGATCAGCTTATGCCGAGCGTCCAGGAAATAGAGGTCGAGGACCTGTTCGCGGTTCATACCATACGATACACGGTCGTGTTTGGCCGGTGTGATACCACAGTTCGATGGGGCTGCCAATGCTTGCTTTGGGTGGGTGGTTTGGGCGGTTTGGGCGGCTCAGGCAGGCTCGGGCTCGGTTGGGACCAATTTATTTGACGGGCGAACGATTGTTGACAAGCCGGCCCGACACAACCAGTCGGCCAGATTGCCGGTCGGTTATCGGGTTCCGACTGAAGGGCTCGATTGATGTGACAGGCGATTGATTATTGACATGCCAGCCTGGCAGGGGCAGTCAACCAGATCGGGATTCTCGGGCTACGTTCCAAGCGGATCGATTGGCATACTAAGTGGGTCGTTTCATAAATCCGGCCACGTATTCTTAGGCGGCCAGTGCACTCTCGGTTGGTGAGTGTGGGGCGAGGCGCTGCATGAGTTGGGCGAGGTCGTTTCGGGTGAATGCTGCCAAGGACGAATCGCCTCCTCATGGAGCCAGCGCCAGAGCGTCGTGCCACTGATCTCCGCCACCAAGCAGGCACGGCAAACCTCCTGCCGCAGTTCCTCCAGACTCCAGCGGGAGAGCGGAATGTGGTGGGTGGCGGGCAGCTCGCACGCCAGGGCTTTAACCTGCACGACCACTTCTGGGGGGAAAAGACCGGGG
>VHCO01000264.1 GCA_016871715.1 Verrucomicrobiota bacterium | reverse complement strand
CCTCGAGGGGGAAGGTCCGGTCGCCGATGGTCACCTGTTTCTCCTGCATGGCCTCGAGCAGGGCGCTTTGGACCTTGGCCGGCGCACGGTTGATTTCGTCGGCCAAGATCAGGTGGGCGAAGATGGGGCCGTGGCGGGTGGTGAAGGCGCCGGACTGGGGGTGATAGATCTGGGTGCCGATGACATCGGCGGGGAGCATGTCGGGGGTGAACTGGAGGCGGGCGAACTTGGCGTGGATGGCGGCGGCCAGCGACTTGACGGAGAGGGTCTTGGCGAGGCCGGGGACGCCTTCGAGCAGGACGTGGCCGTTGGCCAACAGGCCAATGACGAGGCGTTCGAGCAGGTACTTCTGGCCGACGACGACTTTGCCCACCTCGGCGAAGAGGGGGCGCACGAAGGCAGCGGCGCGCTGCACCTCGGCGTGGATCGCGCTGATTTCCGTGTTCATGGCGCCGCTATCCTACTGGGCGGAGGCCCAACGTGCCAGTGCGCGCATGGACGGCGGTCGGCAGGGGAGCCCGGCGTTGGCGCGGGGGCGGGGCGGCCGTGGCCGGCCGCGCTCCTTCCTCGCTCAGGATTGGGGCTGCGATAAAAGCCGTTGCTCGGGGGCGCCGGCTTGCGTAGAGTGCGCGTCAATGAAGCAGGTCTCCGGTTTCAGGGGGCGCTCCGGCCGGCGTGCGGGCGGATCAAGCCGGCCGCTTTTGCTCCGCGCCCCGCCGTTGGGCGGCGGTCCTGAGGGGCGACCCTCGAGGGGTTGAGCCAGGAGGAACCGAGTGCGAGTGCAGCCAGGGCGTGGCTCATGGGTGACGCGGCGACGAACGACGAGGCGATCGGGCGAGACCCCCGGCCGCAGGCGTGCCGTTGGACGGCCTGGGCAGTGTTGGCGATCGGTTTGGCCACCACGGTCTTGGCCTTTTCCCTGACGCGGCGCGCCGTGGAGACGCAGGACCGCGAGCGGTTCGACCACTTGCGGGATGGGGCGGTGGCGACCTTCAAGCTCCACACCGAATTCTACCTGAACCACCTCAAGTCGGTGCGCGGTTTGTTCGAGGCGACGGAAGCGTTGACGGCCGGGCAGTTGCGGGAGTTTCTCTTGCATTCCGGCGCTCGGGAGGGGCACACCGGTTTTCTGGACATCGGGTTTTCGCAGCGGGTGGCGGCGGAGGAGCGCGAGCGCCACGAGCGGGAGCAGCGGGCGCAGGGTTGGACCAACTACGCGGTCGTCGGGGCAAGCCTGGATCCCGCGGTGCTCTTTCCGGTGACCTGTTTTGAGAGCTTTCTGCAGGACGGGTTCGACCCGCGCGGCTGGAATCAGGCTGGGGAATCGAACCGTTGGCTGGCGATGCAGGCGGCGCGCGACCGGGATGAACCGATCGCCACGGCTCGGCTCGAGCTGATGGCGCCGGGACGGACCAATATGTTGGCGGGTTTCATCATCTTCTTGCCGGTATATCGGCACAGCTTTCTCCCCGAGGTGTTGACCACGCCGGCCGCTCGGGGGGCGGCGCTTGCGGGTTTTGTCTTCGGCTCGTTTGCGACGCAGGAGTGCTGGGACAACGTGGTCCCGAGTTCCGACCGAGAGGTGTTGGCGATGCGGGTGTACGACGGCGCGGAGGCGCGACCGGAGCGACTGCTGTTCGACAGTCGCCTCGGTTCGGCGCGCCGGTTCGAGGGCGGTGCGGCACGGTTCGAGGAGCAGATCCTGCTCGGGGACCTGGGGCGGGAGTGGCTGGTGCAGTTGGCCATGCTCCCGGGCTTTGCACGGCACTCGAAGGCGATGGCGCCCTGGGGGGTGCTGGTGGCGGGCCTGGTGGTGAGCGGCTTGCTCTTTTCGCTCGCGCAGGCAGAGGCGCGGGGGCGAGCGCGCGCGGAAGCGATGGGGCAGAAGTTGCGGCGTTCGGAGGTGGCGCTCCGGGATTCGGAGCGGGACCTGCGGTCCATCTTTGGGTCGATCCAGGACGTGTTCTATCGAGCGGAGCCGGGCGGGGCGATCACGATGGTCAGCCCTTCCTGCACCGCGCTCGGGGGGTACACGCCGGCGGAAATGGTCGGGCGGCGCGCGGTCGAGTTCTTTGCCCGAGCGGAAGATCGGGAGCGCCTGGCGCGCCGCCTCTTCAGCGCCGGGAGCGTGCAGGATTACGAGGTCGAGCTGCGGACGAAGGATGGCCAGTTGAAATCGGTGTCGCTCACGGCGCAGGTTGTGCGCGACGAACGGGGCCAGGTCGTGGGCTCGGAAGGGATCGTGCGGGACATTAGCGCGCGCAAGACGGCCGAGCGTTCGTTGCGCGAGAGCGAGGCGAACCTGCGGCTGATCTATGAGGACGCGCCGGTAATGATGTTTACGTTCGACGAGGGGGGGCGGATCCGGTCGGCGAACCGGCAGTGGCTGGCGGCGACGGGGTGCGCGGCGGAGACGGCGGTGGGGCGGCGGTTGGATTTCCTGATGACGCCGGAGAGTGCGGGGGCGGTGTCGGAGGCGGTGCTGGCGCGGTTTTGGCAGGCCGGCACGCTGGCGGGTTTGGCCGGTCAGTATGTCCGCAAGGGGGGGCAGGTGTTGGAGGTGGTGTTGGACGCGGTGGCGACGCGCAACCAGCAGGGGGAGCGGTTGGGCTTGGCGGTGGTGCGGGACGTGACGGGCCAACTGCGGGCGGAGGCAGCGCGGCGGGAGAGCGAGGCGTTATATCAGTCGTTGGTCGAGAGCTTGCCGCATTGCGTGTATCGGAAGGATGCGGCCGGTCGCATCGTTTTTGCGAACTACATGATGTGTTTCTTCGTGGGCAAGGCGCGGGAGTCGATTGTTGGCAAGACCGACTTCGAGGTCCTGCCGCCGGAGGTGGCCGAGCAGTTCCGGCGGGAGGACATCCAGGTGCTGACCAGCGGTAAGGTGTTCGAGGAGGTCAAGGAGTTGGCCTGGCCGCAGGGGGCGCGGACGTTTTGGCACGTGGTCAAGTCCCCGATCTACGATGCGGGCGGGCGAGCGGTGGGGACGCAGGGTGTGTTTTGGAGCGTCACGGAGGAGCGACTGGGCCAACTGGCGCTGGCGGAGGAGAAACAGCGGTTGGCAACGACCTTGGCCTGCATTGCCGATGGCGTCATTACGACCGACACCGCGGGTCGGACCCTGCTGATGAACTCGGTGGCGGAGGCCTTGACGGGTTGGACGCAAGCGGAAGCTGTGGGGCGTTCGCTCAGCGAGGTCTTCCGCATCCAGGACAGTCGGACGCGGTCGCCTTTGGCCGATCCGGTGGCGGCGATCTTGGCGGGGGGCGGGCTGCGAGAGAATACTGGGCAGACGGTGCTGGTGAGCCGCGAGGGGACGGAACGGGCGATCGGGCAGAGCGGGGCGCCCATTCGGGATGGGCAAGGCCGAGTCAGCGGCGTGGTGATTGTGTTCCGAGATGTGTCGGACTTGGTGAAGCAGGATCTGGAGCGGCTGAACACGAGCAAGCTCGAGTCGGTGGGGCTGTTGGCCGGGGGCATTGCCCACGACTTCAATAACATCTTGCTGGCCGTCTTGGGCAATCTGTCGCTCGCGCGGGAGTTTGCCGCCGACGGGGCGCAAGTGCAGCGGCACGTAGGGTTGGCCGAGGAGGCGGCGCAGCGCGCCAAGGCGCTCACGCAGCAACTGCTGACCTTCGCGCGCGGCGGTGCGCCCATTAAGCGGACGGTGTGGCTGCGGGAAGTGATGCTCAACGCGATGGAACTGCCGCTGCGAGGGACGAGCGTCCGGTGCGAGCCGGAGGTGTCGGCGGACCTTTGGCCGGTGGAGGTGGATCCGGCGCAGATTGGGCAAGTGATCAGCCATTTGGTTCTCAACGCGGTCCAGGCCATGCCGCAGGGCGGCCTGCTGCGGGTGAGCGCGGCCAATGTCGAGCTGTCGAGGGCCTCCGGGTTGCCCTTGGCCGCCGGTCGATATGTGCGGCTGGCGTTTCAGGACGAGGGCCAGGGCATCCCACACGAGCATCTGCCGAAGATCTTCGACCCTTACTTCACGACCAAACCGCGCGGGACAGGGCTGGGGCTTTCGGCCGCGTACTCGATTGTGCGACGGCACGGCGGGCATATCGCCGTCGAGTCCGCGCTGGGGCGCGGCACGCGGTTCGAGGTGTACCTGTCCGCGGCCAGCGACGAGAGCCCGCGGCCACAACGGGTCGATGGACCGGTGCGGCCGGGCAGCGGGCGGGTGTTGGTGATGGACGACGACCCGGCGGTGCGTCAGGTGGTGCGGACGATGCTCCGGCGCTTGGGCTATCGCGCGGAAGAGGCCGGCCACGGCCTCGAGGCGATTCGGCTCTACCAGAGCGCGCGCGAGGCGGGCGATCCGTTTGACGTGGTCATCTTGGATCTGACCGTTCCGGGCGGTCTGGGGGGCAAAGAGGCGGTGGCCCGGCTCCGGGCGTATGATCCGCAGGTCAAGGCCGTCGTCTCGAGTGGATATTCCGACGATCCGGTCATGGCGCACCACCAAGAGTACGGGTTCCGGGCGGTGGTCGAGAAGCCCTACCGGCTCGAGGATCTCAGTCGGGTACTGGCCCAGGTCATGGCGCCGCCGACGCCTGAACCGGTCCTGAATTCCTAACCTTCCACCATGCGAGCGCTTGTCTGGTCTGGCCCGAACCGGTTCGCGGCCCTCCCGTGCGGGGGCGGCGGGCTGGGGCGGCGGGCGCGAGGCCGAGCGCGAGTGGTTGACTGATGCAGGCACCAGGCGCCAGCCGGTCGTGGTCGTTGCGGGTCATGTGGCCGGCGTACCTCACGCTGGTCGCGGCGCTGGCGGCCACGGGGGTCGGGTTCGAGCAGCTTCGGACAAGCGGCGAGGCGCACGACCGGGAGCGGTTCGAGGAAGGGGTATTCGCCACGAGGAAAGCCATTGTGGATCGGCTGACGAGTTACGTGGCCTTGCTCGACGGAATGCGGGCGCTCTTTTACGCCAGCGAGAGTGTGCGACCGGTCGAGTGGCGTCGGTACCTGCTGACGCTGGGCTTGCCGGCAAACTACCCGGGCATCACGCATATCGGTTATTGCCCGCGGATCGAGGCGGCGGCAGTGCCGGCGCACGTGGCGGGGATGCAGAAGTTCGGCTTCACCAACTACCACCTGTGGCCGGAGGGCGCGCGCAAGGAGTTCTTTCCGATTGCCTACCGCAACTTGTTTGGCCCGGACGATTTGGCGTCGCTGGGCTTCGATTTCGGCAGCGACCCGGAGCGTGCGGTGGCATTGGCGGCGGCCCGCGACCAGGCCAGCCCGGTGGCCAGCGGCAAGGTGCGGCTGCTCCTGTCCGGAGCGACGAACTGGTCGGACGGGTTCCTGATCGTCGTGCCGTTGTATCGGGAGCGGGGCGCAGCGCGCACGGTGCAACAACGGCGCGCTCAGTTGACCGGTTACTTGTACGGCACCTTCGAGCCGCCGCGCCTGATGCGCGATGTGCTCGGGCGCGACAACCCGGCGCCGCCGCATGTCAACCTGGAAGCCTATGCGGGGCCGGAGTTGGCGGAGGCGGAGCTCTTGTACCGCTTGGACAACCGCCCCCGCCCCCAAGGGTCGGGCGGGCCACCACGCTTCGAGAAGGTCGAGTTGATCTCGAGTTTGGGTCAGACCTGGGCGCTGCGTTTCTACACCTTGCCCGCCTTCGAGCAGAGCTCGGGGCGCTGGTTGGCGCACGCCTTCTTGGGCGGCGGGCTGGCGGTGAGCCTTTTGTTGTTTGCCTCGTTTCGTGTCCAGATTGTCGGTCGGGTCCGCGCCGAACGGCTCCTGCGGCGCCTGGGGGAGTCGGAGGCGGAGTTGAAAGTCTCGCACGAGCAGTTGGTGGCGCAGATGCAGGCGACGCAACAGGCGCATCAGGAGCTGGCGCAGGCCCATCGGTTGGCCCAAGGCGTGATCGAGAGCTCGCGCGAGATCCTGGTGGCGGTCGACGCCCAACGCCGGTTGCAGGAATTCAATCCTGCGGCCGAACGGGTCTTCGGCTACATGCGCGCCGAGGTGCTGCATCGCCCGCTGGGCATGCTCTGTGCGGATCCGGCCGAGGGCGACGCCTTGGCTGAGCGGGTGGAGCGGTTGGGCCAAGCCCAGGAACGACTCGTTGGGCGGCGCCAAGACGGGCGCGACCTTTTCCTGGACGTCGAGTGCGCCTGGCTGCGGGATCGTCGCGACCAGGTGGCCGGCTTCATGATCAGCGGGCGCGATGTGACCGAGCTCAAGGAGGCCCAGGACGCGGTCGCGCGCCGGGAGCGGTACTTGGCGGCGTTGGTCAACGTACAGGCCTCGATTCTCGCGGCCACGGGTGCCGAGGCCTTCTACGCCACAGTGCTGGGGGAGTTGGGGCGCGCCGCCTCGGCCAGTCGGGCCTACCTCTTCGAGAACCACCGGGACAGCGCCGGCCGGCTGCGCACCAGCCAACGCGCCGAATGGGTGGCGCCGGGGATCACGCCCGAGATCGACAATCCGCAGATGCAAGGGCTGCCCTATGAAGCGTTGCCGGCGGAGGTGTACGACGCGTTCGTGCAGGGTCGCGTGGTCAACACGCGCGCGGTCGATGTGCCGGAGCCCTTGCGCGGGTTGCTCGAGGCGCAGAAGGTTCGGTCCCTGCTCAACCTGCCGGTGCATGTGCGCGGCGAGTTCTGGGGCTTTATCGGGTTTGACAATTGCCGCGAGGATCGGCTTTGGGATCCGCTCGAGGTCGAGCTGCTGACGGCCGCGGCTTCGGCGGTCGCGTTGGGCCTGGAACGGCAGGCGGCCGGCCGCGCGCTCGAGGACAGTGAACAACGGTTCCGCGGTGTGTTCGAGCTGGCCTCGGATGCGTTGTTCCTGTTGCGACCGGAGCCGCCGGACCGGTTGTTGATGGTCGAGGCCAACCGGAGCGCTTGCGCCATGCACGGCTATCGCCGGGAGGACCTGACCGAGCAACCGATCGCCCAGCTCGAGGCGCCCGAGGGCGGACACTTGGCACCGGACCAGATCCGTCGGTTGCTGGGGGGCGAGACCCTCACCTTCGAGGTGCTGCACCGGCGCAAGGATGGCTCGCAGTTCCCGGTCGAGGGCTCCGCGCGAGTGATCCGGCTGCATGGGCGGACCTTCATCCTGGCGGTGTACCGGGACATCACGGAACGGAAGAAGCTCGAGGTCGAGCGGCTGCGCTCGAGCAAGCTCGAATCGGTGGGGGTGCTCGCCGGGGGGATCGCGCACGACTTCAACAACGTGCTCAGCGGCGTCCTGGGCAATGTGTCGCTGGCGAAGACGCTCGCCCCGGCCACGGGCGAGTTGCAGCAGCGTCTGAGCGAGGCCGAGCAGGCCACCTTGATGGCGCGCGATCTCACGCAACAACTGCTCACCTTCTCGCGCGGCGGGGCGCCGATCAAGCAAACGACCCGCCTCAACGAGCTCATTCGCACCTCGGCAGCCTTTGCCACGCACGGGTCGCGGGTGGGTTGTCGGTTCCGGATCGCCGACGACCTGCGGATGGTCGAAGCGGACGCGGGTCAGCTCAGCCAAGTGCTCCATAACCTGGTGCTCAACGCGGTTCAGGCGATGCCCGAAGGCGGCTTCGTGGAGGTCGCGGCGGAGAACCAGGTGCTGCTCGAGGGTGACGTGGCGAGTCTGCCGGCTGGGGCGTACGTGCGGTTGGAGGTGCGGGACGCCGGGGTGGGGATTGCGCCGGAGCATTTGGGCAAGATCTTCGATCCGTACTTCACCACCAAGCCGGAGGGGACTGGGTTGGGCTTGGCGACGGTGTACTCGGTGGTGCGCCGGCACGAGGGCCAGATCCAGGTCGACTCTCAACCCGGTGCGGGCACCGCCTTCACCATTTACCTGCCCGCCTCGAACGCGCCCGAGGCCCCCGTGGCGCCCGATCTCGCCACGGTGCCGACCGGCACCGGACGGGTGTTAGTGGTGGACGACGAGCCCTTGGTGCGCGGGATCGCCTCGCGGATGCTCGAGAAGCTCGGCTACCAACCCACCGCAGCCGCCGACGGCGCCGAGGGTGTGCGGCTCTACGCCGAGGCGCGCGCGCACGGGGAACCGTTCGTCGCCGTGCTGATGGACCTGACGATCCCGGGCGGCGTGGGGGGACGCGAGGCGGTCCAGCGCCTCTTGGCCCTGGACGCTCAGGCCAAGGTCATTGTCTCGAGCGGGTACTCGGATGACCCGGTGATGGCGCAGCACCGCGACTATGGCTTTCGCGGCGTGGTGGCCAAGCCCTACAAGCTGAGCGACCTGGCGCAGACCCTCGAGGCCGTGCTTAAGGAAGACGAGCCGTCCCGCGCGCCGCCAGCCGCCGCTCCCGATTGGCCCGCCAAGAGCCGGCGCGCCGTTCCCACGTCCTGACCGATCTGTTGCGCTAGGGCGGCCAGCGACGGAAACCGGCGTTCGTCGCGCACCTGGCCGACCAACCGCACCTCCAGCTCCCGGCCGTACAGTTCGCCCGCGTAATCCAACAGGTGCGCCTCGACCCGCACCGCCGAGCCGAGGTTCGACAGGGTGGGGCGAGTGCCAATGTTGACCACGGCGCGGTGGTGGCGTTGGTCGTCGGTGAGCGCCCAGGCGGCGTAGACGCCGTTGGGCGGCAACACCCGACCACCGACCTCGAGGTTGGCGGTGGGAAAACCCAGTTGATGGCCGAGCCGATCCCCGGGCTGGACCCGGCCCGCCAGCTCGTAGTCGCGTCCGAGCAGGTGACGGGCCAGCGCCAAGTCGCCGGCCCGAACCGCTTCGCGGATGCGTGTGCTGCTTACGGCTTGGCCCTGCCAATCCACGGGGCGCACCGCTTGCACGCGGAAGCCGAGCTCCTCCCCCAACCGCTCGAGCAGGGCGACGTTGCCGCTCCGCCGACGGCCGAACTGGAACTGGGCGCCCACATAGACGGCGCGCAGCGGCGCAAACCCGCTCGCCAAGCGTCGGACGAACTCGTCGCCGTGCTGGCGGCTGAAGCGCTCGTCGAAGCGGATCACCCAGGCCGCCTCGGGGCCGAGCGCAGCCAGGGCGCGGATCCTTTGGGGCAGCGACTGGAGCAGAGGCGGGATCGAGGCTGGGGCCACGACGGCGTTCGGGTGGCGGTCGAAGGTCACCACCACCGGCACGGCCCCTTGCCGGCGCGCTTCGGCCACCAACTCGCCGACGACCGCCTGGTGACCCAGATGCACGCCGTCGAACACCCCGATCGCCACGCACACCGGCCGGTCCGCCGCCGCCAACTCCTCCGGCGCCGATAAGATCCGCAGCGAGGGCTGCGCGACCGGTTGGGGCGGTGCGCCGGGGTCCGGCGCCGGTTTCGCCGGAGGGTCGAGGGTGGGCTGGGGATCGCCCCGGGTACGCCTACTCATGAGTCGCCAAATCGGGAGCCAGTCAGAGGTTCGCAGTGAGCTGGAGAAAGGGGACGATGCATTGCTGCAACTGGGCGTTCGAGTAGGCGAGGACTTGTTCGAGCGGAAGGGCCTCGGCGACGGTAAAACGCCCCGCCTCGATCCGGCGCAGCCGAGCCAGGTGAGCGCCACAGCCCAGGTGTTGGCCGAGGTCGTGGACCAGGCTGCGGACGTAGGTGCCCTTGGTGCAGGCGATCCGGAACTCGCCGATCGGCTCGGTGTAGCGCGCGAAGCGGAAACTATAGACGTGGATCAGACGCGGCTTGCGCTCGACCTCGACCCCCTTGCGCGCCAGCTTGTAGAGGGGCACCCCGCCGACTTTGGCGGCGGAGACCATCGGCGGCGTTTGGAGCAGATCCCCCACCAACTGGGCGGCTTCCTCGTTGAGCGCCTCCAGGCTGAGCAGCGGCACGGGCAGACTCGCCGTGACTTCGCCGTCGGCGTCGTAGGTGTTGGTCGCTTCGCCGAACTTGGCGCCGCCCTCGTAGACCTTGTCGGTGGCCATCAGGCGCTCGGATAGCTTGGTGCCACGCCCGAGCAGGAGGATGAGGAGGCCGGTGGCGTTGGGATCGAGCGTGCCGCTGTGGCCGACCTTGCGCAGGCCAAAGCGGCGGCGGATGGCGTCTACCACATCGTGCGAGGTGGGGCCGGCCGGCTTGTCGATCAAGAGGGCGCCGTCAAACGGGTCGATCGCTTGCATGGTCAGGGGGAAGGGACTCGATTGCCTGGCGCACGGCCGCCAGTAGGCGGCGCTGGACGGTTCGGGGCCGGCCGCGCACGCGCGCGCCGGCGGCGGCCGGATGGCCGCCGCCGC
>VHCO01000263.1 GCA_016871715.1 Verrucomicrobiota bacterium | reverse complement strand
CATCTTGCCCGCGGCGATGCGGCCGCGCCGAGGCGCGCGGGCGTGCGGGCTCCGTTCTGCGTCACCTACCACAAACCAGCACGATTAACATTCACAACCATGAAGGAGCGCGGGCATCTTGCCCGCGGCGATGCGGCCGCGCCGAGGCGCGCGGGCGTGCGGGCTCCGTTCTGCGTCACCTACCACAAACCAGCACGATTAACATTCACAACCATGAAGGAGCGCGGGCATCTTGCCCGCGACGATGCGGCCGCGCCGAGGCGCGCGGGCGTGCGGGCTCCGTTCTTTGTCAACTATTATAAACCAGTACAATTGAGATTTCCTTCAGGACCACGTCCATGATTGACTTATGCGTGAGTCGAGGCCTACATCGCAGCGCCGGACCGAGCCCTATGGCATCGACTGTCAATTATGAAGAAGATACTCAGGAAGCTCGTTAGGCATCTGGGCTTCGACGTGGTTCCGTATTCCAAAGACCGCACCCCTGTTTTTCCGCCGGATTTCGACCCGGAATCGATCGAAATCATCCGCGCGGTCCGACCGTACTCGATGACGACTGTCGAGGGATTGTTCGCTCTCGTCCAGGCGGTCAAATACGTCGCGCAGGAGGACATTCCTGGCGGGATCGTCGAGTGTGGAGTGTGGCAGGGGGGAAGCATGATGGCCGTCGCGCTCACCCTGAAGCGACTCGGCATCGAGGGTATCGAGCTCTTTCTCTTCGACACCTACGAAGGGATGACCCGACCGTCGGCGTTGGACGTCAATGTCACCGGCGAGCGTGCCTCAGAGAAATTCGAGCGCAGGCGGACGTCTGCTAACAGCTCAGAGTGGTGTGCTTGCCCGGTCGAAACGGTTCAGCAAAACCTGGCCCGCACAGGTTACAGCATGGAAATGGTCAGACTCATCAAGGGCCCAGTTGAAGACACCATCCCTGGTTCCGCGCCGCAGCAGATCAGGCTCCTGCGGCTCGACACCGACTGGTACGAGTCGACCCGGCATGAGCTTCAGCACCTGTTCTCTCGCTTGTCCGCCGGCGGCGTACTCATCATCGACGACTACGGCCACTGGCGGGGGAGCCGACAGGCCACCGACGAGTTTCTTGCCCAGAACCACGTCAACCTCTTGTTGAACCGGGTGGATTACACGCAGAGAGTCGCGGTCAAGCGATAGACCCCCACCCTCCGGCCGAGCAATGCTTGTGCATTCACCCGGCGGGGGGCCAGGACTGCGCTGGGGTGGGTTCGAGGTTTCAGGCCTGACGGTTGAGACTTGCTGATGAGTCACCGAGATGGACTACAACTCGGCGGTAGGGCGCGCAGTCCTCTGCGCGCCGCTGCTGCCTGTGTCCACAGTGGCTTACGGCGCGCAGAGGACTGCGCGCCCTACCTGCAATGTGTCGTCTATCCCGACCGCTCATCAGTAGGGGTGCTCGGCTTCGAAGGGCCGAGTCGCCCGCAAGGCGCGGAGTTGAGCTTGGCGCGCGAAGTCCACGGCCTTGCCCAGTTCGAGCAGGACTTCCTCCGGGTTGTGAAAGCCCATGCTGTTTTCCGAGACGACGAGGTTCTCCCAGCGCACATGGGCCAGTTGATGGAGGCGGATGGCCTCTTTAAGTTGGCTGGCATCGATGACGGAACCGCTTGTTTGGGCGCTCTTAGCGGCGACGATGGCATCGATGGCATCGCTGAGGGCCTGTTGAGTCTGCTGTTGGAGATCGAAGACGTGTTGTTGGACGCGCCGGGCCTGGTTCAGGAGGGTGTGTGCCTCGACCTTGTGACATTCGGCGCAGGGGTAGGCGCCGTACTGTCGATCGCCCATGAGGTGGCGGTCGAGGTATTTGAAGGGGCTCGTCATCCAATGAGAGGTGAAGGTCTTACCGCCCCAAGTCAGCTTGGGCATATGACAGGAGGCGCAGGAGGCGCCAGCCCGCTCGTATTTGCTTTCCCAGAACGTCTCGGCTTCCGGATGTTGGCTTTTGATGAGCGGTTCACCGGTGAGTGCGTGTTTCCAATCCTGCTGGTAGCCGAACACGTCGGTGTAGTGCTGGTGCAGGTCGCGCGCCTTGGCCCATGGGAAATGGTCGCGCACGACTTTGTCGGTGCCGGGGCCGCAGGTGTATTCGACGTGGCACTGGGCACAGACGAGGTTCTGTTGGTGTTGGCGGTCGGCGGCGTCGAAGCTGGGCGCGTTTTTCTCTGGCCAGTAGGGGTTGACGCCCTTCTTGGCGATGGCGTCCTGCAAGGCCTTGCGGACGATGCGCAGTCTGGGCGCGTGCGGGTCGTGGCAATGGCTGCAGGCCATTCCGTAGGACCGGGTATCCTGCGGGATCCGAGCGATGACCTGTTGCCAATCGGCGGTTTCGTCGAGATGGATGCCCTGCCATTGTTTGCCCCAGTTGTAGGCCACAGCCGTGCTTTTGCATTGGATACAGGCCGGGTTTTGCTTGCGTTGGATGTCGATGTGATCCTTGAGGATGTAGTTGTGGGAGCGCTCCTCGTTGTACTCGACGGCGAACCCGTGGCCGGCGATGAGCTTGTTGAGCAGCGGAAAATCGTTGGTCTTCGAGGCGGTGTGAGGATTAGCGGGCGTGCCGCCGAAAGCGCCGACACGCACCGGATCGTCCATCTTCATGGTTTCGTACTGGTACTTGTGGCAAGCGCCGCAGCTTTCCCAACGATAGTCCACGCCGGCCGCGTGATCGTCGGGGTTCCGGTTATGGGGAGCGGCGTTGGGATGACATTGGAGGCAACTCAGGGCGGAGTGGAAGCCCACCTGGTAACGGTCCTTGAGGTCGTCGTGGCACTCGTAACAGTGGCTGTTGTCGATCGGTTCCTCGCTCTTGGCCGCTGGGGCCAACGGTTGGGCTTGGGTGAAGCAACCGAGCCCGAGCCAGACCGCAAGGACCAGACGCCGACGCCACCCCGCCCCAAGACCGCTGGGAAGGTGGTGGCTCGGCCGGAGCCTCGCCCTACCGGCGCTCGGGTCTTCCAATAGGCTCATAGGGTCGGCCGTCGTCGTTGCGTGCCTGGCTCCAGTGGTCAGGTTCAAGGTCATGGTGTGATATGTTCGGTCCGTGGTTTTCGGGCACCCGCTCCGATTAAGCACGCCCTGTGCAGTTCCTGCCTTGATATCAGTCAAACTTGGGTAACCTGGGTCGACGCGCGCGTGCGGCACGGAGGCCGGTTCGAAAACCGGCGGTACACGTACAGCCGCCTTGCGTGCTTTCTAGTCGCCGCGCTGAAGGGGCGGGCGGCGCAGGTGGGCGAACTGGTCGAGCGCAGCCTGGAGGCGCTTGGCCGCGGTGGCGGCTGCGCCGGTCAAATCCGGCAGGGGCAAAGGGCGTTGCTCGTCGCGGTCTTGGTCGAGGTGGTAGAAGCTGCCGTCGCGGTAGATTTTGTAGTGATGGTCAAAGGCGAATTCCTTGGGCGGTTCGCCTCGGGGCGAGTACCAGGAGTAGATCCATTGGCGTGGCTGGCCTGGTTCACCGCGGAGTTGGGGTAGGAAACTGCGCCCGTCGAGCGTCAGGTGCGCCGGGGGGTGGATGGCTGCGGCGGCGCAGAGGGTGAGGAAGAAATCGGTGCTATCGACGAGGTCGTGGCAGACGCGCGGGTTGGGGATGCCGGCAGGCCAGTGGACGATGAGCGGGACGTGCATACCGGCGGCGGTGGTCGAGCCTTTGCCGCCGACCACCACGCGGTCGCCCATCAGCGAGCGCGTTCCCCGGCCCGTGCCGTTGTCGCCCAAAAACATCAACAAGGTTCGTTCCCGCAACTCCAGCTCGTCGAGTTTGGACACCAACCGACCGATGAGTTTGTCCATGTACTGGACCATATCGCGGAAGTGTTCGGGGCGACGGAGGACATCTTCGCCTTGGGCCTTGGGATCCCAGGTTGGGCTGTCGGGCGTGGGCTGATAAGGCGAGTGGGTGAGCATCATGGGGTAGTACAGCAGAAACGGCCGGTCGCGGTGGCGGCCGATGAAATCGCGGGCGTAAGCGTTGACAAGGTCCGGTCCATATTCGCCGTCGGAATAGTCGGTTTCGACGCCGTCGATTTCGAGGCCGGGATTGGCGTAGCGCGGCGGTCGGCGCGTGTGTTGCCAGAGGCAGGATTCCTGGAACCCGAACTGCTTGGGGAGTGCGGGGTCGCGCCCGAGCTGCCACTTGCCCACGATGCAGGTCGCGTAGCCCGCGTCCTGGAACAGGTTAGCGAAGGTGGTGAGTTGGGGGTCCATCGTGCCGAAGCCGGTGTAATTGCGGACATTGTAGGCGCCGGTCATGAGTTGGACGCGTGTGGGCGTGCAGAGCGGCTGAACGTAGCAGTGGGTGAATCGCACGCCCGTGGCGGCGAGTCGGTCCAGGACGGGTGTTTGGTAAGAGGTGCCGCCGTTGGCGCCGATGGTCTCGTAACCGAGATCGTCGGCCATGATCAAGATCACGTTGGGCCGCGAGTCGGGCGGCGGGGCGGCGCAGCTTGCGGCCGGGAGGACCGCCGCCAGGGCGAAGAGAACGCGGTGGAGCGCGGCAGCTTTCATTGGGCGGGCTGGCTGAGGTGGACGAAGACGCCTTTCTTGTTGCCGACCACGACATCGGGCCGGCGGTCGCCATTGAGGTCGGCGGCGGCGACCTGGGTGCCGACGCCGCTGTTGTCGTCGATGAGGTGGGGCACGAAACTGGCTTCGCCTCGGCTGTCGCGGCGCAGTTCGAGCCAGAAGACCACGGGTGGCGCGTCGGGTTCCTTGTCGCCGGTGGGGCCGTGGGCCCAGTAGCGTTTGCCGGTGAGGATGTCCTTGAGGCCGTCGCCGTTGAGGTCGACGAGTTCGAGGGCGTGGAGTTGGCTGACACGGAAGTCGGCGGTAGCGACATCGGGCGTGGGCGAGAGGAGGGTGTGTTGGCGCCAATCGGGTGAGCCGGAGGGGCACGGGAGTTGCTGCCACCAGATCAAGCCATAGAGATGGCAGTGCCACGCGGTGACGATGTCGGCGTGGCCATCGCCGTTGACATCGTAGACCAACATCTGGGCGGCGGCATCGGCGAACCGGAACGGATGAAAGGTCCAGGGTTGACCGGGCTTGGGTTCGGCCGGTTGTTCCCACCAACCGACCGCCTCGACCAAGTCGATGCGTCGGTCCCCGTTAACGTCGCCGAAGCCGACGCCGTGGGTGAAGCGCTGGAAGCGCTTGTCTTGGGTTGAGACGGCGTGAAAGACCCACGGTTGAGTGGGCTGGGCGCGGTTGGGCCCGGCGTAGCCGAGGTAGCCTTCGTTGCAGAAGATCAACTCGGGTTGGCCGTCGCCGGTGACATCGCCCCACATGGGCGATTCGTTGCCCACGACGGGATACGCCAAGTGACGTGGCCAGTGCCCGGTTTGGCCGGCCGGGTTTTCATACCAGAAGGCTTCCTTGCCTGGAAAAGGGACGCCGAGGACATCGGTCCAGCCATCGCCGTTGAAGTCGCCGGCGAAGGTCAGGAAGTTATCCGAGTAATCCTTGGGATCGAAGACCTGGACGGGCCGATACTCATGCCGTTGCTGGAAACTCGGGCCGGCGAACCAGAACGGGCCGGCCACAATGTCCAGGGCGCCGTCCCGGTTGAAGTCGCCGTAATAGGCACCCTCGGCGTAGAACTGGTCGGCGAGGCGCAGGGTGCGGAAGCTGTCGCGCGGCGGGAGGGTGGCGGCCTGGGGCGGAGCGACGGGCGGTGGTTGGGGGAGCCTAACGGGTGGCGCAGCGGCCGTTTGGGTTTCGGCGCGCAAACCGGCCAGGGGCGATCCGTCGGTGCCGACGACGCGCGCGCGCGCCGACCATCCGCCGTCGCCTTGAGTGATTTTGAGGAGCAATGCATTGGCGCCGCGGTTGAGCCGGATGGGGGCCGCGTCTTGATCAGGCACTTCGCCGCGGTCGACGTTGTTGCTGTGGACGACGGCGCCGTTGAGCCACGCTTTGACTCCGTCGTCGCTGCCGATGAGCAGGACGGCATCGCTCGCTTCCGGGGCGACGAGTTGGGCGCGGAGGTAGGCCACGCAATGTTCCTGGCCAGGGAACAGCGCCGCGAGATTGACGTGGTCGCCGCGCGGGACGCCATGCCAGGTGACAGCTTGGCCAGTTTTCTCCGGGCCGAACTCGAGGTTGAAAACGGCTTCGGCTCCGACGACGCCCGGTTGTCGGTAGGGACCGGCGACGAGCCAATCCTGGATGAACGGACCGGGCTTAGGCTTGGCGCGCAACGCCCACGCGCGCCGGGCGAGGTCGGAACTCGGATTGCGGGCCAACACCTGCACGGCGGTGTCATGGGCAAGTTTCGGGTTTGCCACGGCTAGTTTCTCGGCGATGGCGAGGGCGGCTGCCGCTGCTTCGTTGGCCAAGGCCGGGTCGGACAGGGCGGCCAGCGCCAGCGCCAGCGCGTCCGCGGTGGCCATCTGGCCGAGTTGACCGAGCGCTTGCCGTTTCTCCTCGGGCCGTTGGGCGAGGGTGAGGGCTTGCTTAAGGAACTCCAACCGCCGGGTTAGGTCGGGCTCGAGACCGGCGAGGGCGATGCCAGCGCGCAAAGCGAGAGTCGGCAGGGTCGGGTCGGCGCTGGGGCGCGCCAACTCGAGCACATGCGCCGCGGGAGCGGCGTTGGGCCATTGAGCCAGGGTGCGGACGGCTTCTTTGGCCAGCTCGGTGTCGGGGTCGCGGGTGGCAGTTTGGGCGGCGGCAAGAGCGTCGGCGGTGCCGAGGAGGACGAGCAAGGGGAGCAGATGGCGTCGCGCCGGGGTGGGGAAGCGGCCCAGGGCAGCGGTCACGGTGCGACTGGACGCGGCGGGATCGGGGGTGGCTTGGCAGACGGCTTGCAGCGTGCGCAGGGCGGTTTGGCGGGTGGCGTCGGACGGGGCTCGGACCGCCACCTCGAGCAACGGTTCGAGGGTGTCGGGCAGGGCAAGCGCGTGTAAGGCCTCGAGGGCGGCGAGGCGAACGGGCTCGGCCGCGGCGCCGGCGTATTCGAGGAGCAGGTCCCGCGCGTTGGTGTCGCCCCGTTCGCCGAGTGCGCGCAGCACTTCTGCCTGTTCGCTCGAGTCGGCTTGGCGCAGATGGGCGAGGAGGGCCTCGCGCACGCCGGGGCCGCGCACGCGGGTGAGGGCGTCGCGGGCCGCCGTCCGTTCGAGGGGTTGGCCCTGGGCGGCGGTTTTGGCTAGGGCAGGGACGGCGGTTGGGTCGGCTGCATCGGCCAGGGCGTTCCAGGCCGCCACGCGGACGGACAAATGCGGACTGGCGATGGCGGCGCGGATGGTGGGTCGCGCCTCGGCGCCAAGGCGGAGGTGCGCTTCGAGCACGGCCAGTTGGGCATCGGCGGGCAGCGTTGCCCATTGTTGCAGGCAAGTTTGTATCGCGGCCGCGTCGCCCAACTCGCGGACCAGGCCAAGAGCCGAAGATCGGAGGTCGCGATCTTGGCTGGTCAAAGCGGTGACGAGTTGTTCGGGACGCTGGCTCGGTTCGGACCGCATCAGGCCGCGCCAAGCGGCGATGCGGATCGGGGTCGGGGACTGCGTGTCGGCCAAACGGCGGTAGAGGGCGGCAGCGCGCGTCGAGTTACCGTTCGCGAGCAGGCGCTCCGCGCATTCGAGCAGGCCTTCGCCGGCCGCGGTTCGGACGGCGGCCGGCGCCTGGTCGAGCGCTGCGATCAGGGCGGTGACCGCGGCGCGGCCGCCGATGCGTCCGAGGGCGCTGGCGGCGGTTGATGCGATGGCGGGGTCGGCCTCCTCGAGCAGCGGCGTCAGGAAGGGTACCGAATCGCGTTCGCGACGCCAGCCGAGCGAATCCACCAAGCCAGCCTTGCGGAGACCGGAGCTCCGGCTCAGGGCCTCCCGCAGCGCGGTAGCGGCTTCGGGGCCAGGGATGGCTTCGAGGGCATAACGCGCGGCGTGGGCGACCTGCTCCTCGCCGAGCATGGCGGCGAGCGCAGGCACGGCTTGGGCTGTGCCGAGGACGCGCAGCTTTTGGCAGGCGGAACATTTTTGGGGCGCGGTCGCGGCGGACTGCAGCGTGGCGATGAAGTCCTGTTCTTCGTCGGCATGGATCGGGGCGGTTGCCAGAGCGAAGGCCACGAAGCCGACGGATAGCCAGCGCAGGATGAGCGAGCCGTTCATGGGTTTCCTTTGGAGCAAGGGTCAGGTGGGTCAGCACGGCGATTCATGAGTAGAACCGCCAGGGCGGACGCGGCGTGTACGAGAGGAGGCGATTGGCCTGGGCGTCGCCGGGAAAATCGCTAGTAGCGGGGTTCCATTTTACGGGACGTTGCAGGGCCAGGGCAATGCCGCCGATGAGAATCGAGTTCATGCTGGCGACGGCGGTGGCGGCGTCGCAGATGGTCGGCCGGCGCGTGCGGACGCATTCGAGGAAGTTGCCCGAATGACTGTCGGCGCGATAGACGCGCTCATCGTCGGGTTGCAACGGTTCGCTCAGGATGCGGGACGGGTACGCAACCAGGTTGCCACGGTCCACCGCCAAGCGACCTTCGGTGCCGACGAAACAAGCGCCGCCATCGTTCCCGACCGGTTCGCCCGGATAAGGCCCCGAGTGAACGACGACGCCGTTGGAGTAGTGATAGTGGACTTGGCCGTCCTCAGGCCGCCCGGCGGCGCCGCTCGGGTGCGCGGCCACGCCTGCGTCGCGCGTGCCGGTGCCGAACTCGACCTCGACGGGCGCCGTGGGGTCGGGGTTCACAATCCAATGGACGATGTCGTAGTGATGCGGGCTCCAGTTCACGTCCCCGACGAAAAGGCCGGAGAGGGTATGGCCGGCTTCGCCCCCGTAGGGACGCCACGGCAACGGCCCGAGCCAGAGGTCCCAGTCGAACCCGGCCGGGACCGGCACGGCGCGCTCGGAGGTCCAGCTAGCGGGGAAGAAGGCGCCGGGTTGGCGATAGGCAAAGACTTCCTTGAGTTGGCCGAGGCGGCCGTTGCGGACCAGTTCGCCGGCGAGGCGGAACTTGCCGCCGTACTCGGAGCGTTGCTGAGTGCCGGCCTGGTAGATCCGACCGAATCGTTGGGACGCCGTGGTCAGGCCGTGTCCTTCGCGCACGGTGATGGCGATCGGTTTCTCGCAGTAGACATCCTTGCCGGCCCGCATGGCCAAGGTGGCCATGGGCGCTGCCCAATGGTACGGCTGCGCCAGCAGGACGGCGTCGATGTCAGGACGATCGAGGACCTCGCGGAAGTCGTTGTAGGCGCGCACGCCATCGTAGGTGGGTTGACTGCGGGCTTGGGCGTACATCTGGTTACACCGTTGGCGCGCACTCTCGCGCCGTTCGCGGCGCACATCGCACACGGCGAGCACCTGAACATCGGGCCGCGCCACATAGCCGCCCGGCACATAGGTCCACGCGCCCCCCAGTAAATGGCCGGTCCCCTGGCCCCCTAGCCCAATAAAGCCCATGTTGATGCGCTCGCTCGGAGCGACCTGACCAACCCGGCCAAGCACCGCCGCGGGAACCCAATGGGGCAACGCGACTGCGGCGGCTGTAAACCCGGCGCGCCGGAGAAACGCGCGGCGCGACGTGGACCCGGATCGACCGAGGGAAGCCTGAGACCGAATCGATGGATGATTCATGGTAGCGTCAACGTGTCGTCGAGTGGAACAGCCGGAGGAGAAGTTGTCCAGCGTAGAGCCGGAGCGGAGAGCCGGATATGGCCGCGCCCCCACGATGACTGACTTGGCTTCGGGTGTGGGTTCTGGGGATTGGGATTCGAGATCCGCGGGCTCGCAGAGCTCGCCCCTCCAAGCTTGCCCCTCCAGCGGTCACCGGGATGGGATTGGAGGGCGGAGCTCCGCGACGCCGTGACTTGGGCACCGGGATGGGATTGGAGGGCGGAGCTCCGCGACGCCCTGACTTGGTCACCGGGATGGGATTGGAGGGCGGAGCTCCGCGACGCCGTGACTTGGGTTCGGGTCTGGGTTCTCGGGGTTGGGATTCGAGATGCGGGGAGGGCTCGCAGAGCTCGCCCCTCCAAACCTGCCCCTCCAGCGGTCACCCGGATGGGACTGGAGGGCGGAGCTCCGCGACGCCGTGACTTGGTCACCGGGATGGGATTGGAGGGCGGAGCTCCGCGACGCCGTGACTTGGGTTCGGGTCTGGGTTCTCGGGGTTGGGATTCGAGATGCGGGGAGGGCTCGCAGAGCTCGCCCCTCCAAACC
>VHCO01000262.1 GCA_016871715.1 Verrucomicrobiota bacterium | reverse complement strand
ATGCGGATTGGCTCGGCCAGTTCAAGAAGGACCTGAATCAGTGCATCCGCGCTGGACGGTTGCTGCAACTCGCCCAGCACCCACGCGGCTCCGGCGCGAATCTCCAGGTGCTGGGCTTGGTCAAGCAGGACTGCGGTGAGCGTCTTGCGGGAGTCGTCGGTCGGAATCTCCCCGAGAATGATGACGGCTTCGAGGCGATGCTCCAGGTATTGGCCTTGAAGGGTTTGCTGGATGAACGCCATGCCGGCAGCATCACCGGCGCGCGCAAGTCCGGCGGCAGCCTCAAGACGAACGTAGATGTGCTCGCGCTCATCGGTCATTCGCTGCGCGAGGGCGGCGGAAGCTGCTGGGTCACGGAGGTGCGACAGAGCTTTCGCGGCGGTGTAGCGATCTGCCACGGCAGGCGACGCCAGCATTGCGATGAAACTGGACGCGGCTGCTGTGCCGGAACACGGCAGGGCGGAAGTCACCGGCACAACCGAGGCGATGATTTGCCTAGCACGAATCCTGTCACCGACTTTGACGAGCGGTTGCAGCGACAGGTTCTTTTTGGTGAGTGCAAGCGAAATGGTTCGCTGGTCAGGCTCGCGCTTGAACTGAATCCGTTCGTTACTGAGAGTGTGGATGACGCCGTCGCTTGCTGGCCACCGCACTTGGCCAAGTCACTCGCAACTCGAAGCCCTCGCCAGCGCCTTTGGGCTTTTCGGTGATGACCTGTTTTTCAGCGAAAGCTGTTCGCAGGGAAGCGGCCGCCACGAACTGGATCAGGGGGTTCGCCTGCCAGTCCGTCGGGCCTTCGCCGGTCTTTCCGCAGATGGAAAGCGCAACCACATCGCGGTCGTTCAGCCCTTTGTCCCAGCCGCGCTCGGGATCGGAGAGCGAGTGGGACATGCTGATTTCGAGCTGGGTCTTGGCGCGAGCTTCAACGCGGGTGCCGCAGTTGAGGCAGAGAAGGTCGGGAACGCGAAGCCGCTTGATCTTGATGTTCTTCCAAATCTTGTAGTCCATCGAACCACGCTCCAGTTCGATGGGCTTGTGGCCTTGGCGCTGCAACTCCGCGAACACCGCTTGTGCGCCGATAGCGCCAATCGCGAGCTTTTCGAGAAAGCTCTCGTCAGTCTTGAATGAGCGGCGGCCGGGCATAATCAAATTCTGTCCACGGGCCGAAACGTAGCACCGTGGGCCTCCGCAAGGGAAGCGCGCAGTAAACGAAGAATGTGGTGCTCGGAATTTGAAACAGGGGGGACGCGCTGTTCTGCTTTCTCGCTGTCTTCGCCTCGAAGGCTGGATGGCCTTTGTTGAACTCCACGGTCAGGTGGTTGGGGGGATTCCCTTGGTTCTTCTCGTTCAGTCCGGCCATCGGCTCACCCGCCCTCACCACTGCCGCAGCCAGCGACGGTATTGCTTCGATTGGCCGTTGCGGCAGCCTAGCGCACGAGCGACTGCCGACTCGGTGCCGAGCGATTTATCCGGCCACAGGTGGTGGGCCTCGGCGACGCTAACTTCGCGGGCCAGCCGCTCCACCGTTTGCAGGGCGGTCACGGCGTAGTCCTGCCAGCTTTCGCGCGTGGATGTGCGGGTGGATCAACTGGCCAAAGGTCTGGATGGCGCCGACTATCCCCGGCACCGCGTCGGGTGCGACCATGCCGATCACCGTGCCGCTGCGGCCGGATTGGCTGCAGATGTTCTTCCGGGCGCGTGACCGATAGCGGGGCGGGCAGTCCTCCGCGCGCCGCCACCAGCCAGGGACCGCCGGGCCGAAACCGAAGCCAATTGGCGGCAAAGTCCAGCGGAATGTCGGCCTCCACGCATCGAGGCCTACCTCGCCAAACTGGAGCGGCCCAAGAAAACAGCCAAGCGCGAATAAACCGCGTGCCCTCAGCCGCCATCAGGTTGATGCGGACAGCGATTGGGAGGGATGCAGTCCGAACTGCGTGAGTTTCTCCCGCATTTTCAAACGGGTGACGCCGAGCCATCGGGCCGCCTTGGCTTGATTGCCTCCAGCGAGGCGGATGGCTTGGGCGTAAAGCTCCGGCTCCAAGTCGGCGATCATTTGGCCGAAGGCGCTCTGTGTTTCGCCGCGCTGGACGCGGGCGAGCAGATCGGCGACGTAGGCCGCGTGAGTCTGGCCGGACACGGTGTCCAGTTTGCGGCCGCGGGTCATGGCTTGTTGCAGGTGCTCGATGCCCACGGTAAACGGCCGGGACAGCACCAAGGCCTGGCGCACGACGTTCTCCAGTTCGCGCACGTTGCCGGGCCACGACTGGGTCTGGAGCCACGCGATGGCTTCGGGCTGGATGGAGGGCGATTCGACACCCAGTTCGCCGGCGTAGCGCCGGATGAAAAACTTCACCAGATCGGGAATGTCATCAGCGCGTTCGCTCAGCGGCGGCAGGCGGATGGTCACGACGCTCAGGCGATAGTAGAGGTCTTCGCGAAACTCCCTCTCTTGGATTGCAGACTCCAGGTCGCGATGGGTGGCGGCAAGCACGCGCGCGTCCACGGAGAAGGTTTCGTCGCCGCCGACGCGCTGGATGCGGCGTTCCTGGAGCACACGCAACAGTTTGGACTGCGTGCCGGGCGAAAGGTCGCCAATCTCGTCCAGAAAGATCGTGCCGCCGTGGGCCTGCTCGAAGCGGCCGATGCGCCGGGCCTGCGCGCCGGTGAACGCGCCGCGCTCGTGGCCGAACAACTCGCTCTCCAGCAGCGTCTCCGGGATCGCGGCGCAGTTGACGGCGATGAACGGCTTGTCGGCGCGGTCACTGTGCTGGTAGATGGCGCGGGCCACCAACTCCTTGCCCGTGCCGGTCTCGCCGAGGATCAGGACGGTGGCCGGAGTCGCTGCGACGCGGCCGATCTGTTTGTAGATCCCCTGCATGGCGCGGCTCTTGCCGATGATCGCGTAGCCGTCGGCCGTTGTTTCACCCATCTCGACCGGCGCGCTCATGCGCCGGGAATGGGCGGCGGCCGTCGCAACCAGATCCAACAGTTCGTCGACCTCGAACGGTTTGACCAAGTATTCAACGGCGCCCTGTTTGGTCGCCTCGATGGCCGTCTCAGTGGTGCCGTGAGCGGTCATCATGATGATCGGCAGCTTCGGCTTGGCCGAGTGGAGTTGGGCGACCAGAGTCAGTCCGTCCAATCCGGGCAGCTTCAGGTCGCTGATGACCAGATCGTAAGGCTCCCGCAGAGCTTGCGCCAAACCGGCGTCGCCGCGCTCCGCGACGTTCACCGCGTAGCCTTCGGCCCGCAGGACTTTTTGCAGCGCGGTGGCGGCGCTGAGGTCGTCTTCAATGATCAGCAGTCGGGATTGCGCGCTCATCGGTCATTGGCAACAGGATTTCAAAAGTGGTGCCGCGGTTCAATGCTGTCCGGTAGCGGAGCAAGCCGCCGTGTTTGTCCGCAATCCTTGCGGCGATGGCCAGCCCCAGGCCGGTGCCGTCCTCCTTGGTGCTGAAGAACGGATCGAAGAGCCGCTTTTCGACCTCTGGCGGGATGCCTCTGCCGGTGTCAGCGACTTGCAGCACGGCGACAGACTGGAGACGTCCGGCAAGCCAAACCCGTTGCCCGCGCGCCCGCAGGGTGATCGTTCCGTTGCCCTCGATGCTATCGGCGGCGTTTTGAACGAGATTGATGAGGACCTGTTTGAGTTGCTGGGGGTCGGCGTGGAGCCAAACGGTGCCGGGAGATTCAGCCTGCAACCGGATGCCGGTGTTCTCCAGTTCCTTCCCAAGCAGGTCCAGCACTTCCCATATAATACGTTCGGCTGGCGCGCGGACCCGCTGCGGCTCGGAGGGCCGCGCGAACTGGAGGAAATCTTTGACAATACGATCCAGACGGTTGATCTCGGAACTGATGACGCCGGCGTCCTCGTTGCCGGCCGGGTCGGCCTGCATGGATTTCATGAGGCTGAACAGGCGCAGCTTGATCGCGGTGAGCGGGTTGCGGATTTCGTGCGCGACGCCGGCAGCCAGCGTGCCAAGCGCGGCGAGTTTTTCCTGGCGCGCGATGATGGCCCGGCTCTCGGCGAGCCGGCGGTGCAAGGGCGCAACCATGCCGCGATAGACCAGCGTGGCAAGCGCGACACCGGACGCCAACAACAGGATCAGGGAGAGATTGAGCACGCGCTGGAGGGCGTGCAGGTTGTCATGCGCGACCGAGAGGAACTGATCGAACCCTTGCTGCTGAGCCACGATGAATTCCTCGATCAGCGCCGTTACCGGATCGGTCTCGCGATCGAGTGTCTGATAGATGGCCGCGAATGCCGCGCGGTCAGCCGCAGGCGCGCTGCTGCCCAACAAGTGTTCGGCGCGGGTGAGGTATTGGTCGTAAGCAGTCCGCAGGCGCCCAAGAACGTCCTGTTCCTTGGGTGTGCTGAGGTTGCCGGCCTGCCGGGCGAGCCACTGCTTGAGTTCCTGGGCCTCTGCCAAAAAGCTGGCTTGATCGGCGGGCTTCCGTTCCAAGTAGTAATCGAGCAGCGTGAGATTGAGCCTGCTAACGCTATTACGCATCTGCGCGCCCACGTAGAAGCTCTCCGCCTTGAGGGTGCCGAACTCCTGGCGCAGGAGCGTCATCTGCCGGCTCACACTGGTCTGCATCCAGACCATCAGCAGCATCCCCAGTCCGACCGCCAAGGTGAAGAACACCAGCCGGACATTCCACGATGCCAGGAGCCGGGTGATACGCCCGGCACCACCTGTGGACTGATTTGTTCCAGTCATGAGTCTGTTTCTCGATCTGTCACGCGGTAAAGAGCCAGAGAAACCGCGAAAAATCCAGCGTTTCCGCACCCTGGCACGGCAGCGGCTTTACTGGCCGTCGGCAATGAACCCATGCCTTGCGCGTCGCGCCGAGCGCGGCGCGCGGGGAACGTTGAAAACGAGAGACACATGAGAAAACGGGTTTTGGTAGTGGATGACGACGTGGCCATCCGGGAATCTTTGAAGAAGGTTCTCGAAACGGCCGACTACGAAGTGGCGCTTGCCGCCGACGGGCAGGAGGCGGTCGAGCGGTTCGGGCCGAGCCGCCCTGACCTGCTGATCCTGGACCTGAACTTGCCGATCAAGAGCGGCTGGGAAGCGTTTGAGAACCTCACGCGCGCCAATCCCTGCGTGCCGGTCATCATCATCACCGGGTTGGCCAATCAGCATGAGTTCGCCGCGCTGGCCGGCGCCGGCGCGCTGTTGGAAAAACCGGTCGAGGTGCCCGCATTGTTGGAGACCATGGAGAAACTTCTGGCCGAGCCGAAGGAAACCCACCTCCGCCGATTGAGCGGCTGCGAAGCCGGCACCCGCTACGTGCCGCGCGAGTTTGCGCTGCCGCGGCAACGATTAGCCGCGAAGGCGCGTGGGTCGCGTCACATAGTTCCAGCCGAAACCGCAGGGGAGTTGAGACGATGAAGCTGATGCTTTCCAACGAACCGACACCACCGGATGTGGCGGTCATCGAACCAATGACGGGCGATGAAAAACCGCCGCCGTTCCCTTTCGGGAATCAGCAACAATACTCCTGTCATCGTGTCATGCTTCGGAAGATCCTCGTGCCGGTGGATTTCACTGACTGTTCCTACAAAGCGCTGCCCTACGCGCTGGCCCTGGCCAGGGAATTCGGGGCATCCATCCTGTTGGTCTGCGTGATTCGACCGCTGTATCCAGGCGGCCGCTTCGAGTCCTGTCGCGCCCATCAGCGACTGCGGCAATCGGTTGAACGGCGCCTGGCGGATCTGGCCAAACGCGAGGTGCTGCCCCACGCGCCCGTCAGACACTATGTGCGCGAAGGCGTGTCCTGTCGTGTCATCAATGAATTCGCGCGGAAAACCGGGGCCGATCTCGTGGTTCTTTCCACGCGGGGCCGCGGAGGATTCGCGAGCGCCATTCTGGGCAGCACCGCCCGGCGGGTGGTGGAGCGCGCGCCCTGTCCGGTGCTGGTCGTGCGCGAGCGGCAACACGAGTTTGTGGCTGTGGTTCCCGCAACGGGGGCGAAAGCGCCATGACAATGACATCGGACACGCCACGACAAATCGCATGGCACCAACTCCAGAAGGAAGAGGTCGTCCAGTTCCTCGGCGTGGACTTGCGCTCGGGCTTGCCGGCTGATGAGGTCAAACAGCGCCAGCAGAGATTCGGCCCCAACCGCTTGACCGCGCAGAAGCGCCGAAGCGAACTGGTGCGCTTCCTCCTGCAGTTTCATGCGCCGCTGCTCTATATCCTGTTGGCGGCCACCGTCATCAGCTTGTTTCTGGGAGAGTGGGTGGACGCCTCGGTCATCTTCGGCGTTGTGCTGGTCAACGCCATCGTGGGCTACCTTCAGGAAGCCAAAGCCGAAAGAGCCATCGAGGCGCTCTCCCGGATGGTCCTGACCGAGGCGACCGTGCGCCGCGACGGCCGCAAGCAGCGCGTGCCTTCGGTGGAGTTGGTGCCGGGCGATGTGGTGGTGCTGCAATCCGGCGACCGCGTTCCCGCCGACCTGCGGTTGTTCCAAGTGCGCGACTTGCAGGTGGACGAATCGGCCCTGACCGGCGAATCCGTGCCGGTGGAAAAGCACGTCGGCGCGCTGGCTCTGGACACCATCCTGGCCGAACGCAGGAACCTCGTCTTTGCCGCGACGCATGTGACCTACGGCCAAGCCGAGGCCGTGGTGTGGGCCATTGGCGACCAGACCGAGATGGGGCGCATCGCCCGGTTGGTTTCGGAGGCGGTGAGCCTTTCCACGCCGCTGACGCGCAAGATCGCCCAGTTCAGCAAGGTTCTCCTCATCGTCATTTTGGCTCTGGCAGCCGTGACTTTCGGTGTCGGCGTCTGGCGCGGCGAGTCGCTGGTCGCGATGTTCATGGCGGCCGTGGCCTTGGCGGTGGGAGCCATTCCGGAAGGTTTGCCCGCTGCGGTGACCATTACGCTGGCCATCGGCGTCGCGCGGATGGCCAGGCGGCGGGCCATCATTCGCAAACTCCCCGCTGTGGAAACGCTCGGCAGCACCACGGTGATCTGTTCGGACAAGACCGGCACGCTCACCGAGAACCAGATGACCGTCCAGCAAATCTATGCCGGCGGCGAGTTCTTTGAAGTGACCGGCGCCGGTTACGAGCCGCAAGGCGAAATCCGCCGGAACGCGCGGCCCGTGTTCGCCCCTGGACATGCCGCGCTCAGGGAATGCTTGAAGGCCGGCCTATTGTGCAACGATGCACAACTGGCCCGGCAAAACGACCGGCTGGTTGTTCAGGGCGATCCCACCGAAGCCGCCCTCATTGTCTCCGCGCAGAAAGCGGGGCTGAGCGAGACAGAACTCAACAGCCACCATCCGCGGCTGGACGTTGTTCCGTTCGAGTCCGAACTGCAATACATGGCGACCTTGCACGCGACGCAGGACGGTGGCGCGAACCTGATGTGCATGAAGGGCGCGGTGGAGCGCGTGCTCGACCGTTGCACAAGTGCGTTGCAGGAGGATGGTCGGGAGACGACGCTGGACAAGGAAGAAGTCTGCCGCCTTGCCGACGAGTTGGCCTCCCAAGGGTTGCGCGTGCTGGCGTTTGCCGGGCGGCGAATCTCGCCGGATCAAAACCGCATCGCCCATCCCGACCTGGCCGGCGGACTCACCTTCCTGGGCCTGCAAGGGATGATTGATCCGCCGCGCGCGGAAGCCATCGAGGCGCTCCGCAAATGCCAAACGGCGGGCATCAGCGTCAAGATGATCACCGGCGACCACGTGCTCACCGCCAAGGCGATTGCCGGGCAGATCGGTTTGAATGGCGCGCGCGAACAACGGCACGAATTGCTCGCCGTCAACGGCAGGGAACTGGACCAGACTTCCGATGCCGAATTGGCAGACGTGGCGGAGCGGGCCGCCGTGTTTGCCCGCGTCGCGCCTGAACAAAAGCTGCGGCTCGTCAGGGCACTCCAGGGGCGAGGTCACGTCGTGGCCATGACCGGCGACGGCGTCAACGACGCCCCGGCCCTCAAACAAGCCGACATCGGCGTGGCGATGGGCATCGCCGGCACCGACGTTGCCAAAGGCGCGGCCGACATGTTGTTGACCGACGACAACTTCGCCTCCATCGAAGCGGCGGTGGAGGAGGGCCGCAACGTCTTCGACAACCTGACCAAGTTCATCGTGTGGACGCTGCCGACCAATTTCGGCGAAGGGCTGACCATTCTGGCCGCCGTGTTCATGGGCGTGATGTTGCCGATCCTTCCCGTGCAGCTTCTCTACGTCAACATGGCCACCGCCCTGCTGCTCGGCCTCTTTCTGGTGTTCGAACCAAAGGAGCGCGACCTGATGGAGCGTCCCCCGCGCGACCCGAAGATGCCCATCCTCACCGGCGCGCTGATGACGCGCATTGGACTGGTCAGCTTCCTGATGCTGGCGGGCGCTTTCGGTCTGTTCCTGTGGGAGCAAGAGCGGGGCGCGAGCCTGGCGCAAGCCCGCACCACGGTCGTCAACGTCGTGGTGATGGTCGAGTTGTTCTACCTCTTCAACTGCCGTTCTCTGACCCGCTCGATGTTCGCCGTCGGCGTCTTCTCCAACCGATGGTTGATTGCAGGCGTGTTGGCCATGATCGCGGCCCAACTGGCCGTGACCTACACGCCGGCGCTGAACCATCTTTTCCACACCGCGCCGCTGCCCGCCGACGCGTGGCTGCGCATTCTCGGCGTCGCACTGGCCGCCTACGCCGCGGTTGGGATCGAGAAATGGCTGCGGCTGAAAGTTGCCAAACCAACCCCATAAGGGACTGACCATGACAATAGAGATCGAACTCCGGGGCCTGCACGCAAGCAGCAGCCTGCGCCAGTTTGTTGAAGGTGAATTGCAGGAACTTCAGCAGCACGTCGTTGTCAGCTACGCGGAGGTGCTGATCGAGCGCCAGCCGGGCAGAGCGGCCGTGTCGCTGCAAGTGACCCTGGCCGTGCCGGGGCCGGACATCCGCGCGGCGGCGAGCGACTTCACGTTCGTGGCGGCCTGGCTGAAGTTGACGCGCCAATTGCGCCAGCAGATCAGGCTGCGGCAGGCACGGCAGACGGCCCGCATGAACAACCGCGGCCGGTTCCGGGACGCGCCCGGCGCCCGGTCGCCGGCCACGATGTGCCGGGTATGAAAACGCGCCAACCACCGACGGCTCTGTCGCCAGATCCACCGGCGCAGATGCGGGGGTATTCGGGCTTCAAACGGTTTCTCCTCGGCAGCGTTTCGCACAAGGTCGCCGCCGAAGCCGATTGTTCGGGGCGCATCGCGCGCCCGCGCCGACACCGCGCGCGCTCCTGGCTGCGCGTGGCCGTGGTGCTCGATGAATCCCCCCGCCCCAAGCCGTAGTCCGGGCGGTGGCGGCCCGTCCCTGGCCCGCCTCGACCCTGTTTCGGCTGGTCTCGATGACGCCCTCCTTGCTGGAAGCCGCCGCAAGGATCCCAACCCGTTATGCCGCGTTGGGGGCGGAACTGCATGACCCTTGCGCGGACGGCGGAGTTTGTCACATGGCGGAACAATTGGCTGAATCGCTCGGACGGGCTAGCCTGGCGGCGCAGACCTCTTTCTTGTCGAGCAAGGCCGACCATGCGCTTCTCCGGAGCGCCGAGGAATGGGAAGCGGATTGCATCTTTGTCAGCGCACATGCCTTGATTGGCGGCCGGCCTCATGCGCTGGGCGGTTTGGCTTTCGTCGCGGTCAACCTGGCGCACTGCACGGTCGAAATCGTGCGCAGCGGCGATAGCCGCATGGCGCCCCCGGCCATGACCCAATTCCGGGGGGGAGGGACTGGCCAACGTTCGCGTTGCGCCAGGTGGGCTTTCAGGCCTGAACCGTGCGCGCCGCCGCGGACGCCCGGGATCGTCGGTTGTGGCGAGATTCGCCTTGGCGCAACGCGGCGTTGACACCCGGTCTTGTCACCCAGAGCCTGTTCGTCGGGGCATCAGCGCCCGAGTGGGGGCCAGGACGCTCGGCTCTGGATGAGTTGCGAGGGGCTTTCTGACCCGTGCAGTCCACCACGTGCAGAGTGGAGGCAAGATAGGGGCAGGGGATCCGGAGATCGGTGCGCGACCGTCCTCCCCATTGGGCCGGGAGGCTGGGACCGGCCTTTCTCTGGCGGCACCGCCGGATTGGAAGGAGGGCCGTCCCCGGGCCGCGCAGTTGCGGCAGCGCCTACAGAGCGTAAGTCGCCTCCGCAAGGAGGTCAGGTTATGCCCTGCGGTAGGGCACCCACGCTTCA
>VHCO01000261.1 GCA_016871715.1 Verrucomicrobiota bacterium | reverse complement strand
GCGGGCACCAGGGGAAGAGGCAGGGACAGGGGCAGGGACCCGCGGGCAAGATGCCCGCGCTCCGTTCTTGGCCGGCGCGCAGGTTGCAGCGGGGTCCGAGGGAGCGAGGGAATCGAAGGGGACGGCGCGTGAGTGGCAGGAGGTTGGGGCGGAGTATCGGCGGCGGTTGTTTGTGCGTGGGGGGGTGTCAGGGAGCAGCGGGAAGGCGGCGTTGAGTCGGGAGCAGATTAAGCGGGTGCTGCGGAAGGGCGGGGAGTTGAGTGTGGGGGAGGTGTTACGGCTGCGGATTCGGCACATGACGGATGGCGTCGTGCTAGGATCCAAGGGTTTTGTGGATGGGGTGTGGTTGGCGCATCGGGAGCGGTTTGGGACCAAGCGGCGGAGTGGGGCGCGGCCGATACGGGGCGGGGGGGCGCCGCTGGCCGGACTCAGCGCGTTACGAGCCTTGCGGGTGGCGGCGATTTCGTGAGCAGCCAGGCTGCTTGACATCGCGCGGGTCAATCCGCATTTTGACCGCTCACTTTTGACTTGGACTTCGTGATCGGATGAGTCTTATGAGCGACGCGCACAATCTTTTCGGGTCCTTGCGGACTTTTGACGTTGGGGATGGGCAAACGGGCAGGCTGTATTCACTGCCTGCCCTTGAAGAGGCCGGGGTAGGACCCGTCTCGCGTTTACCGGTTTCGCTGCGGCTGGTTCTGGAGTCGGTGTTGCGGAACTGCGATGGGGAGAAGATCACGGAACAGAACGTGCGGGAATTGGCGCAGTGGCAGGCGGAGGGAGTACGCACGGCGGAGATCCCGTTTGTGGTTGCGCGCATTGTGCTGCAAGACTTTACGGGGGTGCCGCTGCTGGTGGATCTGGCGGCCATGCGCGCGGCGGTTGGGCGGCTCAACCGGGATCCGAAGATGGTCGAGCCGTTGGTGCCGGTGGATTTGGTGGTCGACCACTCGGTGCAGGTGGATTTTGCGGGCAGCGCGGACGCGTACCGCAACAACCTCGAGATGGAGTTCTTACGGAACCGGGAGCGGTACCAGTTTCTGAAGTGGGGGATGCAGGCCTTCCGGACGTTCAGGGTTGTGCCCCCTGGGATCGGGATTGTGCACCAAGTGAACCTGGAATACCTGGCTCAAGGGGTCCTGGAAGCGGGGGGGCTGTATTATCCCGACACGCTCGTCGGGACGGATTCGCACACCACGATGATCAACGGGTTGGGCATCGTGGGTTGGGGGGTGGGTGGAATCGAGGCGGAAGCGGGCATGCTGGGGCAACCGGTGTATCTGCTGACGCCGGACGTGGTGGGGGTGCACTTGACGGGTGGGTTGCGCGAGGGCGTTACGGCGACGGATGCGGCTTTGACGATCACGCAGATGCTGCGGCGGGCGAAGGTGGTGGGCAAGTTTGTCGAGTTTTTCGGGCCCGGGGCTGCGGCGCTGCCTTTGGTGGATCGCGCGACGATTGCGAACATGGCGCCCGAGTACGGGGCCACCCTAGGTTTCTTCCCGATCGACGCGGAGACGGTCGCGTACTTGCGGGCCACTGGCCGGACGGAAGACCACTGCCGGCTGTATGAGCGGTACTATCGAGCTCAGGGTATGTTTGGGATGCCGCAACGCGGTCAGGTGGCCTACTCGATCGAGTTGGAGTTGGACCTTGGCACGGTGGTCCCCAGCGTGGCGGGTCCCAAGCGGCCGCAAGACCGTCTCGAGGTCTCCACCCTCAAGGCGCGGTTTGGCGAGTTGTTCACCAAGCCGATTGCCGAGGGGGGCTACGGAAAGCGGCCAGAAGACTTGCAGCAACGGGTGGCGGTGAAGGGGCACCGGCACGTTAAGTTTCACCCGGAATGGAACGCCGGCCTCCACCATGCGCGGTTGTCGGCGAGCGAGAGCGAGATGCGCGACCAGCATCCGGCGCCGGACAACATCACGGTCAGCCGGGACGAACTGAAGTGCGAGGTGCGGCACGGGAGCGTGTTGATCGCGGCGATTACCAGTTGCACCAACACGTCGAATCCGACGGTGATGCTGGCGGCCGGTCTGCTCGCCAAGAAGGCCGTCGAGCGCGGCCTGGCGGTGGGCTGCACGGTTAAGACCTCGCTAGCGCCTGGGTCGCGTGTGGTGACCGATTACCTGGCCAAGGCGGGTCTGCAATCTTACCTCGACCAGTTGGGATTCCAGTTGGTCGGGTACGGCTGCACGACTTGCATAGGCAACTCGGGCCCGCTCGAGACGCATCTTGAAGAGGCGGTGGTTCAGCACGACTTGGTGGCGGCGTCGGTGCTCTCCGGCAATCGCAACTTCGAGGCGCGCGTGCACCAAAGCATCAAAGCCAACTTCCTCATGTCACCACCGCTGGTGGTGGCTTTTGCTTTGGCGGGGCGGGTGGACTTGGATCTGACGACCGAACCGCTCGGGACGGGCTCGAAGGGGGAGCCGGTGTACTTGCGGGACGTGTGGCCGACGCTGGAGGAGATCCGCGAGCTCATGAGTTCGACGTTAGGGCCTGAGGCGTATCGCGAGTTGTACCAGGACTTTACCGCCCAGAACCCGAAGTGGACGGAGATCCAGTCCAGCACTGGCAGTGTGTATGGGTGGGACCAGACGAGCACCTACATTCAGGAGCCGCCGTTCTTTGCCGGCTTCTCGCGGCGCCCGAGCGCGATCGCGGAGATTAAGGGGGCACGGGTGTTGGGGATCTTCGGCGACAGCGTCACCACCGACCACATCTCGCCCGCCGGCGCGATCAAGAAAGACTCGCCGGCCGGCAAGTACCTGCTCGAGCAACACGTCGCCTACAAAGATTTCAACAGTTACGGCTCGCGGCGCGGCAACGACCGCGTCATGACGCGCGGCACCTTCGCTAACGTGCGCATCAAGAACCTCCTGTTGGGCGGGGAGGAAGGCGGCTACACGTTGGTTCAACCTGGCGGCGAGAAGCTGGCCATCTACGACGCGGCGATGCGATATGCGGAGTCGAAGACGCCGCTGCTGATCATTGCGGGCCAAGAGTACGGGACTGGCAGTTCACGCGATTGGGCGGCCAAGGGCACCGCTTTACTGGGCGTCCGGGCGGTGGTGGCGCAGAGCTTCGAGCGCATTCATCGATCGAACCTGGTGGGGATGGGGGTATTGCCGTTGCAGTTCAAGGAGGGCACCAACGCGCAGACGCTGAAGCTGGACGGCAGCGAGATCTACGAGGTTCGCGGCCTGGGTCCGAACCTCAAGCCCCAGCAGGACTTGACGCTCTGGATTCGGCGCACCACGGGCTCGGTCGAGAACGTGCCGGTCCGCTGCCGCATCGATACCCCGATCGAGATCGAGTATTACCATCATGGCGGGATTCTGCCGTACGTCCTGCGCCAGTTGTTAGCCAAGGGCTGAGTCCAGTCGGAACTTCACACTCGGTCTGGTGTTGAGGTAGATTGAGGCGGTGCGGCGCTCGGGTCGATCCGGCGCAGTTTCGCACCGTCCTGCGGTTGGCAAGTGGCAGTCTGTGGACCGCCCGAGCACTTATTTAAACGGCCGCTTGTCAGGTCCACGCCGCGAGAGAGCGCAACGTGTCCGTACAGTAAGGCAAGCCATGAAAACAAGAGCGAATCTCCGGGCCGGCTTCACGCTGGTGGAAATCATGATTGTGGTGGCGATCATCGGTCTGTTGGCCGCGATTGCCATTCCCAACTTCGTCAAGGCGCGCGCGACCGCGCAGAAGAACGCGTGCATCGCGAATCTCCGGCAACTCGACGGTGCCAAAGAGAGTGGGCACTCGAGACCAAGAAGACCAATGGCGACACCACGGATACCACCGCCGTCAACGCTTATTTGAAGAACAGCTTGGCGCCCGAGTGTCCTGGCAACGGCACTTACACCTATGGCAACGTGGGCGTCTCGCCGGTGTGCAGCTTAGGGAGCACCGCCGGACATACTCTGTAAGACGGGCCCCAAGCGCTCGTGCGCTAGGCGCGCCGCGCGTGGGCCAGGCCGGGCGGGGAACTGACCGGGCGGCGCCGCTCATGAGCCACCGAGAAGGCCGACGAATCGGCGGTAGGGCGCGCAGCCCTCGGCGCGCCGCTGGCTCGGGTGGGCGCGGAGTTTTGTGGCGCGCAGAGCACTGCGCGTCTTACCGGCACAAGATGGTTTATCCCGAGGTCTCATCCGGATGAGGCGATCGGCGCCGCGATCCGGTCGGGTTTCGCCCCATGCCGGCCAACGTCACACCCGAGTACGAGAAAGCCGAGCGCCGCTACCGCGAGGCGGCCACGGATCAGGAGCGAGTGGCCGCCCTGCAGGACATGCTCTCCACGATCCCCAAACACAAGGGGACGGAGAAGATGCAGGCGGACATCAAGCGGCGGCTGAGCCAACTCCGCAAGGACCAGCAGAAACCCGGCCATAGCAAGGGGCCGGACCCGTTCCACGTGCCGCGCGGCGGGGCGGGTCAGGTGGTGCTGGTCGGTCCGCCGAACACGGGCAAGAGCAGTCTACTCGCCGCGACCACGAACGCGGAGGCGAAGGTGGCGGATTACCCGTTTAGCACGGCGATGCCGCAACCCGGCATGTGGGTGCGGGAGGGTGTGCCGATCAAGCGGCTCTGGGGTCACAGCCGGTTCGAGGGGCAACAGGTTCACAAGACCGAGATCCTTGCTGACCGCGACGTGGTCGAGATTCACGAATGAGCGCGGGCTGCGTAGCGGAACGGTTCTTGGCCGTGTCGAGGCCTCGTTGGGGGCGTCTAGGACAGATGGACTGACTGCATGAGCTGGGGATGGATGGGGCGCCTGGGTATCCACACGTGCGGCCTGCTCTTGGGTGGGGCGGGCGGGCTGGAACCGGCTTGCGCGAGCGCCACCGACGGGTGGGACGCGGATGCGACGTCCGCGGCGGCGTTATACCGGCAGGAGACCTGGACGACTGAACGCGGGCTGCCGCACAACTCCGTCCAAGCGGTGGTGCAAACGCGGGAGGGCGGGTTGTGGGTGGGGACCACGAGCGGTTTGGGTTATTGGCGGGATGGAGAGTTGCGGACCTACGGTCCGGACGATGGGCTGCTGGACGACTGGATTACCGGGTTGCACGAGGACGCCGAAGGCGGGCTGTGGGTGAGTACGGGTTGGGGGGTGCATCGGTTCGACGCGAGGCAGCAGCGCTTTGAGCTGGTTTGGGACCGGGACCTCCGGCCGGCGAAGTTACCCGCGGCCCTGTCTGGCGACGGTGCGGGTGGTTGGTGGCGGTTCGAGGTTGCGCTGGGGGATCCGGAGCGATCGCGCCCGGCGCGGTTGCTGCGCCACCGCGGGGCGGAGACGGCGCAGTATCCGATGCCGGTAGGGCCCGAGTTGGTGGGGGCGCCCAACTTCTTGGTGGCCGATCGGCAAGGGTATCTATGGTGCTCGGCCGGCCGGCACGGTGTGTACCGCTTCCGCGACGGCGTTTCCGGCTTTATACCACGGCCGACGGCTTGCCGGACAACTGGGTGCGGGCTGTTTGCGTCGATCGGGAGGGCAACCTGTGGATCGGGACCGAATCAGGTGGGCTCAGTTGCTGGGTGCCACGGCGGGTGGGCACGCTCAGCATGCGCGACGGTTTGGGGCATGAGAACGCGTGGACCTTGTGCGAGGCGCCCGACGGTCGGGTACGGATCGGGACCGATGGCGGCTTAAGCGGTTGGCGCGCCGGGCAGTTCACGCACTACACCGAGGCGAGCGGTTTGTCGAAGAACGTGGTGCGCGCGTTGGCCTGCGATTCGGCGGGAGAGCTTTGGGTTGGGACTGGCGGAGGCGGGTTGGATGTCCTCAGCGCGGCCGGCTGGCGTAACGTGAGGTTGCCCGGCGAGCTCAGTGGCAACAAGGTGCGCGCCCTCCACGTAGCGCCTGACGGCGCGCTGTGGGTCGGGACGGAGCGTGGACTTCACGCGCTGCGCGGGGGTGAGTGGTCGCATTTCGGTCGGGAACACGGGATAAGCCGGCCATCTTTGGCTGAGCGGTGAGGCTGGCGTTCATCGGGTCGATCGGCGTGACCTCGAGGCGGTGGCAGCGGGGCACAGGTCCACGGTGGGCGCTGCCACGTTTGGGACGGTGGATGGCATGTTGAGCTCCGAGACCAACGGCCAGAAGAGCCAACCGGCCGGTCTCCGAACGCGCGATGGCAGGCTGTGGTTTCCGACGACTCGAGGGGTGGCGATCTTCGACCCGGCGGCGGGCTTGATCGAGGAAGTCCCTCCGCGGGTTGTGCTCGAGGAGATCCGAGCTGACAATCAAAGCGTCGCCAAGGACTCCTGGGCCGATCGTGTGGGCGCCGAGTTGCCTCCGGGTCGGGGCCGGGTGCTCGAGTTCCACTATACGGCTCCGAGCTTCATTGCGCCGGACCGGGTCTGCTTCCGCTACCGCCTGGAGGGGTACGATTCCGACTGGCAAGACGTCGGGACGCGGCGGGTGGCCTATTACACGCAGCTTCGCCCGGGTCGATACGTTTTTCGGGTGCGTGCGGCCAATCATCACGGGGTTTGGGACGAGCCTGCGGCGGGGTTTGCGTTTCGGTTGGCGCCGCGCTTTTACCAGACGAGCCGGTTTTATTTGGCGCTTGGCCTGTTGAGCGTTGGGTCGGTGTACGGGGTGTATCGGGTGCGTTGGGCGGTGGCGCATCGGTTCCAGCGTCTGGAGCGGCAATTGGCGGTCGAGCGCGAGCGCACGCGGATTGCGCGCGATCTGCACGACGATGTGGGGGCGAGCCTGACGCAGATCGGGTTGGTGACGGAATTGGCGCGGCGCAAGCTGGAGGCGAGCCATCCCGCTTGGGGGGAGGTCGAGCGAGTGGCGCGCACGACGCAGCAGGCGACGCAGGCGGTCGATGAGATCGTCTGGGCCATCAACCCCCAAGACGACACCTTGCGGAGCCTGCTGGCGTACGTGCGGACGTTCGCCGGGGAGTTCCTCGAGGCGGCTAGTCTGGGGGCGGAGTGGGTTTGGCCCGTGGAGGTGCCTGATCGGGTGGTCTCGGCGGAGACGCGGCATCACGCCTTTTTGGCGACCAAAGAGGCCCTGAACAACGCGGTCCAACACGCCGGCGCCCGGCGAGTGACAATGCGCGCGGGGTTGGAGGGAGACGTGTTGCGGATCGGGGTGGCCGACGGCGGCAACGGTTTTTCGCCTGAGGTCGGGTCTGGGTCTGGCAACGGGCTCCACCACATGCGCCAGCGCCTCGTGGCGTTGGGGGGCCGCCTCGAGATTTTGAGTGCGCCCGGGGCAGGCACGCGCGTGCGGTTCGCGGTGCCCCTGGTTGGTGACTGCGAGCGGCCGGCCGACCCGGGGGCGCGCGCAACGGGTGCCCCCTCCGGCACGACGCCACTTCCGTAACGGTCTTATGAAACCTAAGATCACGGTCAGTCTGGTCGAAGACGAACGCGGCACGCGTGAGGCGCTGGCGGTGTTGATCGATGGCACGCCCGGGTTTCGCTGTGTCGGCGCGCATGCGACGGCCGAGGCTGCCCTCGAGCGGATGCCGCGGGAGCAGCCGGCGGTGGCTTTGGTCGATCTGGGTTTGCCCAAGCTTTCGGGCGCTGAGTGCGTGCGACGGTTGGCGAAGCTGCTCCCGCAGACCCGGATCGTGGTGCTCACCAAGTACGAAGACAGCGCCCGCATCTTCGAGGCGCTGAAGGCGGGGGCGCATGGGTATGTGCTTAAGAAGACCCCACCGGCCAAACTCCTCGAGGCCATCGCCGAGGTTCAAGCTGGCGGGGCGCCGCTCTCGAGTGAGGTCGCCGCGCGCGTGGTCGAGCACTTTCATCGCGCGGATCCGGCTGCCCCGGATTTTGCGGCGCTGACCCCGCGCGAGCGCGAGGTCCTCGAGTGGTTGGCGCGCGGGTTGCGCTATGGCGAGATCGACCCCGCCTACGATTACTACTATGAGACGGGTCCTTGGTGGCTGACCGGCCAACTCGAGTACCGGCCCAACGACAGCATCGCGATCGTGGACGATGACCCCACGCCCGAGGGGGAGGCGTGGCACATCGGTTGGACGAGCCGGGGTGACTGGTGGCGGTACACCTTCGAGGTCCCGACGGCCGGGTGGGTGAAGGCGGTGGTGCGCGCGGCGACCCCCGGGCCGGGCACGCTCCGCTTCTATTGGGATGAAGACCTGGTGGGCAGCGTGGTTTGCCAGACGCCTGGGTGGGGCGAATACCGCGACTTTGCCTTGCCGGAAGCGTTTTGGAGCGCGAGCGGTCCGCATACGCTACGCCTGGTTCAGGAGACCGGCGGAGTGAACCTGGACCTGATGGGTTTGGGTTTCGATTGGGACCCGCCCACGCGGCGGATGACGTTCCAGGAAGACTTCGATAGCTATCGCGATCTTGGCGAGGTTCGGGCCCTGGGGGGCTGGACGGTGGAGCATGGCCCAGGGGCGCACGGCGGCGACTGGGCATTGGGCGACGCGCGCCTCGAGACGCAACCCTTTTCGCTGGGCGGCATGGACGGCGGGTTCATGGTGGCGGATCCGGCGCTGGACCGGGACGCGCGCATCGACACGAGTCTGATCAGTCCGCCGATCGATTGCCGGGGCTTGCGCAGTGTGAGCCTCGAGTTCAACCATCACTTAGCTATCAACGCGGCCAGCCCGACGGCCCAACACTTCGATCTCGACCTGGACACCTTCGACGAGGCCAGTGGCCGCCGGCGAGAGCAGTGGATCAACCTCTTTCACCGCGAACGCGGGGACGCCAGCCTGGATGCGCGCGAGTCGGTGGCTCTCTCGCCGCACGCTACGGACCGGCGGATTCGATTGCGTTGGCGCTTTCACCGGGCGGCCTGGGACCACTACTGGGCTTTGGACAAGGTGACGATCTCGGCCACCGCCGACACCGCGCTCGCCCCGCCGACGCTCGAGGCCTTTGCGATCAATGCCGGCGCGACCAGCACGACCCATCGACGGATCCGCCTCGAGCCGATCGCCCGAGGTCACCCCGCCCAATTCATGGCGAGCGAATCGGGGGACTTTGCCGGGGCGCGTTGGGAGACGTACACGCCGCACTTGGCGCACTGGTTGAGCGCTGCGCCTGGGCTTAAGGAGGTCTACCTGCGAGTGCGCAACGCAGCCGGTGTGTCAGCGCCTCGGGTCCAGGCCATCCAATTCACGCCCGCCCCACCGGTCCTCGCCGCGCGTCGTTCCTTCACCACGCCGTACGCCTCGACCCCGGGAACCTGCGAGGTGACGGTCGAGGTGGACCACGACCGGTCCGCCGCGCTCGCTGCGCTCGAGCTCGAAGAAACGCCCCCGCGCGGTTGGACGTTTCATTCGGTGGCCAGCGGTCCGGCCCCGACGTTACCGCCGTTCGTTGGTCAGCCTGGGCCGCTGCGGTTCCGCTGGCCGTTGCCGCCCGGTGCGCCCTTCACCTTCGCGTACCGCATTCAAGCGGTGGACGAGGAGGCTCGGCCGGGCGCTTTTGAGGGACGCATCCGGGTGCGCGGGGTGGGCGCCGAGCAGAGTGCACCGGTGACCGGGCCGGACCGGTTGGCGGAGGTGCGGCCGTTGGGCACGACGCTGCAGCGGGCGCTGTGGGGCGCCACCGTGCTGTCGGATCAGAACTGGGACTGGGTTGCGCGGGCGGGGTTCACGCTCGCGCAATCGTACGGGTCGGACATTCATGGCATCCTGCACAACCTCGACACCGCTGGTGCCCGGGGGTTGCGGGTCATCCCGGGTCACCTGCCTGGGAGCGGGGTGCCGTGGTTGACCCTGCGCCTGGAGAGCGCCGCCTCGGGTGCGCCGGAATCGTTGCGGGTGGACTGCGTCCATTACTTTCGCGCGGCGCATCCCTCGCTGCTCTTGCGCGCCCCGACAGGTCACCCGCTCGAGTCTCACGAGATCAACCTGCTCGATCCGGCGGTGGACACCGTCGAGGAGTTGGTCTCCTACCTGAACGCCTTGGGGCACGGCCTCCGGGCCGAGGTGGCCGCTGGGAAGGGTGGCCTGCGCTCGGACTTCTTGTCGCCCTGGTTGTACGGCGATTTGGCTTGGGGACCGATCGTTCTCCAGGGCACCGAATGGGACGAGGATTACTACCGGAGCTATGTGACCCAAGTCGCGGATCACCCGGCGCTGTTTGGTTTCATTCCGTTTGACGACACGGACCTGTTCCATGTCTCGCCCAACTTCCAACGCCACCTGCGGGAGCGGGTCCGGCAATGGGCGCCTCACGCTCGGGTGTACG
>VHCO01000260.1 GCA_016871715.1 Verrucomicrobiota bacterium | reverse complement strand
CGGGCCCGGTGACCTGGCTTGTTCGGCGCGCCCAGCGGTCGCGCCCTGCTATGGCACCCGGGTCGCCAACGGAGAGCGGGCGTCTCGCCCGCTGCCCTGCGGCCACCTCAGTCCGCCACGGATGGCGGCGCGCAGGGGACTGCGCGCCCTGCTATGGCGATTTGTAGTCCATCGCAGTGGCTCATGAGGAAGCGCCGCCGCGCATTTGTCGGCTTGTCACGCCGGCTCGGGCGTGGGAAGAAGCACCCATGAGTATGGACCCCTTGCCGGTGGTTCGGCGACCGTTGGCGGCGATCAAGAAGCCGGGGCGTGCTGTACCCCTGAATAGGTTGCCAAGGGCTTTCGCCCAGCCTGAGCCACCCAGAGGCGAGACGTGAGTGACTGCATGGGGTTGGAACCGTTGATCGAGCAGGCACGCCGGTGTGGGTTCTTCCGCAGTGCGCTCGAGGAACTCGCGCAGGCGCTGCCACCGGAGGATGCCGAGTTAGACCAGGCCATTGCGCAGGCTGTCGCCACTCGCGACGAGCGGGCCTTCCGAAGCCTGTATTTCGCCGCGCTCGGGGCCGGGCGCAAGGTGGACGGGCGCCACCTGGCCGAAGGCAGCGCGCTGTTCGTCGGGCCGCGGGAGCTGCCCGCTTCGGCGCGCGCCTGCACGGGCGAGGTGGCGCGCGCCTTGCTGGCGGCCGTGCAGGGAAGTCGGATGGACGCCGGACGCGACGCCACAGCGCTGCTGCTGGCGCGGATTTGGTGCGATGAGCGCGGCGCGGCCACCCCGGCTGGATTCTGGGCCACGGCCCGCACCCTGGCCCGGCGCACCCCTCGGAACTCCCAGGCGCAGGCCACGCTGGCGGTGCTGGCCCACCTCGGCAAGGACGAAGGGTTGACTTCAGTCTTGGCCGCCAACAAGACGTCGCCCCCCGCCGCCTGGGTGGCGTCGACCCTGGACGCCTTCCGCGGCCTGTACCGGAGTTCGCCGTGGGCCGCCGTGCCCGAGCACCGCCCGCCCACGGCGCTGTCCGGATACACCGTCCGGCGAGCGGTTCCCCGACTGAGCCGGAATGCTCCGTGTCCCTGCGGCAGCGGCAAGAAGTACAAGAAGTGTTGCTTCGACAAGGACCAGGAACGGTTGCTGCAATCCTCGGCCGTCGAGGGGATGACCCTCGAGGAATGGCGCAACCAGCCGGAGAAGGCGTTGACCCTCGAGCGACTCCGCGGGATGCCGTCCTATGAACTCGGGCGGCTCGATCCTACGAAGGTGCCCCCCGCGCTCCAGGAACATCTGTTGGACCGTCTCTTCGATTACAAGGAGCTCGCGGCGGTCCTCCGGTGCCTCGAGAGCGGAGCCTACGGCGAGGGCTTCGAGTTCTACTGGGATTGGGCCCTCGAAGTGGCCGGCACCGACCGGGAACTCGGGGTCATCCGGCGGTTGTTGGCGCTGCGACCGGACCTGGACCAGGCCCGCTTGCCGCTCAACATCCGCTTGCTGCTCGCGGACGAGCAAGGGGCCGCGCAGCTCGACTTGGTCGAAGCCGCCGTCGGCGCCGGGCTGCGGGCCGACGACGACACCGACCAACTGACCATGCTGGCCCACGCCCTCCTCGAGAGTCGCGCCCCTGCGTTGGGCGTCTTGGTCGCCCGCAGCCTGTTGCCGATGCTCGGTTACTGGGAGGGCGACCTGTTGCTCGATGCGTTACTGCAAGCCCGGGACAAGCTCGAGCTGAGCAGCGACGATCCCTTCGAGAGCATCTTCAGGGAGCGCTTCCTCGAGCGCCCGGAGGAGCCGCGCGAATCGGAGGCGTTGGCGGAAGCGCGGCGCAACCTCGAAGTTCAGAGCGATCAAGTCAATCGCCTGCGCGCGGAGCTCCGGGGCATGTACCGGGAGATGGAGAAACGCCGCCGGCGCGCCCCCGCGGCGCTCACTGAACCCAAGCCAACGGCGCCGGACGACAGCGCTATGACCGACCTGCGGAGCAAGGTGACCTCGCTCCAGGCCTTGCTCAAGGAACGCCATTCCGAGCGGAACCAACTTCGGCGCGACCTCGATGCGGCGCGGGAGCAACTCGCCACTGCCGCGGAGCGCACAGCCCCAGAGGAGCCGAAGCCGGAGGCTGCCCACCAGGAAGACGAGTTGTTGCTCGCCGAGCCCGCGCTCGGCAAACAGCCGGTGCGCATGCCCGTGTTCCCCGACAGGTTCCTCCAAACCACAGCCAGCCTGCCCCGAGCGGTCGTGCGCGCCGCGTTGGTGCTGACGGCCCGCTTGGCCGGCGGCGAACCGGCCGCGTTTGTCGGCCTCCGCCCACTGCGAGCCTGGCCCGAGGTGTATCGGCAGCGGGTAGGCAGCGATTATCGGCTGCTCTTCCGGTTTGCCGCCGACCGTCTCGAGGTGCTCGACCTGATCAACCGCCGCGATCTCGACCGCACCATCAAGAGCCGGGGCTGAGCCCAGGGGCCGCGGCCGAAAGCGAGATTCCCCCCCGCTCCCCCTCGGCACGCGAGGGGCGGAAGGGTTGGGCGGCACTGATCCAACAGGTTTACGGTGTCGCCGCTCGGATCAGACCTCGGAATCGACAGGCGTTTCGGAGGCTTTTCAACCGGGCGCGAGTGCGGTTAGACTCCCGCCATGAAGACACCGATGCGGTTGCCCTGTTGCCGAACGGCCCTTGTGGGTGCGTTGACGCTTCTGACTGGCTGGCCTGCGACGGAGGCTGCCGCAGCCGAGCGGCCGAATATCCTCCTGATCTTCAGCGACGATCATTCGTGTCAGAGCCTGGGCGCGTACCGGACTTGGCTGACGGATTTCATCCGGCAACAGCAGCTCACGCCGAACTTGGACCGGTTGGCTGCGCAGGGGGTGGTGTTCGAGCGGAGTTTCTGCGCGAACTCGATTTGTTCGCCGAGCCGCGCCGCCGTCCTCAGCGGTGCCCATGCCCACATCAACGGCGTGACGCGGTTAGGCGGTCGGATCCGGGAAGGGGTATGGACCTTCCCACCCGCCTTGCAGGCGATCGGCTACCAGACCGCCGTGATCGGCAAGTGGCACATGGCCCAAGACCCGGCCGGGTTCGATTTCTGGCGCGTGTTGCCCGGCCAAGGCCATTACTGGCGCCCTGAGTTTCGCGGACCGAGCGGTTTCCGCGAGGAAGTGGCCGGGTACGCCACGGACGCGATCACGGACAAGTCGTTGGTCTGGCTCAAGCAGCGCGACCCCAACAAGCCGTTCCTGCTGCTCTGCCATCACAAGGCCCCCCACCGGCCTTGGAACCCACCGGCACGCTACTACCGGTTGCTGGCCGACGTGACGGTCCCCGAACCGGCGACCTTGTTCGACGACTACGCCGGGCGCACTTCGTCAGCGCGGAACCAGAAAATGGAGATCGGGCGGGACATGACCCTCGCCTCCGATCTCAAGGTGCTCCCGCCGGGGAAATACCCGCCGCGCCTAACCCCGGAAGGCGAGGCGGAATGGGAGGCGGCCTTTCGCGGGCGGAACGAAGCGTTTGCCCAAGCCAACCTGGCCGGTCGCGACCTCACGCGCTGGAAGTACCAGGAATACATGAAGGATTACTTACGGTGCATCAAAGCCGTCGACGACGGCGTGGGGCGCCTGCTCGAGTACCTGGAACAGGAGGGGCTGGACCGCCAGACGATCGTGATCTACAGCTCGGACCAGAGCTTCTTCAACGGCGAACATGGCTGGTTCGACAAGCGCTGGATCTACGAGGAATCGCTCACGATGCCACTGATCGTTCGCTGGCCCGGGGTCGCTCAGCCAGGCCGTCGCGTGGGGGCGCTGGTGCAAAACATCGACTACGCGCCGACCTTCCTCGAGATGGCGGGGAGCCGCGCCCCGTCGACCGTTCAGGGCCGCTCGCTGGTGCCCTGGCTGCGCGGTCAAAGCCCGGAGGATTGGCGCCGCAGCATCTACTACCACTACTACGATCCTGGCCACGGCGTGCAAAGGCACTACGGCCTGCGGACCGAGCGTTACACCCTCGCCCACTTTTATCCGGTCAAGGAATGGGAGCTGTTCGATCTGGAACGCGACCCGCAACAGATGCGCAGCGTGTACGAAGACCCGGGTTATGCCCAGACCGTGGCTGAGCTTAAGACCGAGTTGGCCCGGTTGCGCCAGCATTACGGAGACTCGGATGAGCGCGATCAACCATGAATACCCCATCCTGTTGGATATCGACTGGTCTGCGAGGTAGGGCGGCCGGTCCCCAGGCTGCTGGCGGCGCGACGGCCTCAGCGCGTCCGACGCGGTGGCGCAGCCGTCGGCGGTTAGCCGCGCTGCTCCTCGGTCTGGCGGCGTCGATGTCCTTGGGCGCGGCTCAACTGAACATCGTCTTCCTGATGGCCGACGATCTGGGCTGGCGCGATTTGGGTTGCTACGGCAGCTCGTTTTATGACACGCCCAACCTCGACCGCTTGGCGAGTGAAGGGGCGCGGTTGACCCAAGCCTACGCCGCCTGCCCGGTCTGCAGCCCCACGCGCGCGGCGTTGCTCACCGGCCGGTACCCCCAGCGCACCGGTGTGACCGATTACATCGGTGCCGCGCAACCCGACAAATGGCCGCGCCCGACCCGGCTGTTGCCGGCGCCGTATGCCGATCGACTGGCGCTCGCCGAGGAGACCGTGGCCGAAGCGTTCAAGGAACACGGTTACACCACGTTCTTCGCCGGCAAGTGGCACCTGGGCCCCGAGGGTTTTTGGCCCGAGAACCAAGGGTTCGACATCAACCAAGGCGGCGTTGACCGCGGCGGGCCGTATGGGGGCAACCGGTACTTCTCGCCCTACGGCAATCCCCGGCTGACGGACGGGCCGGCGGGGGAACATTTACCGGACCGGCTAGCGACGGAGACGGCGAAGTTCATCGCGGCCAATAGAGACCGGCCGTTTCTGGCCTGGGTCCCGTTTTACTCGGTGCACACGCCGTTGATGGCGCGCGAGGATTTGCGTCTGAAATATGAGGCGCGGGCCAAGGGCATCGTAACCAACACGACCGCCTGGGGGCGGGAAGGCGAACGCCAGGTGCGCCTGGTGCAAAACCACGCGGTCTACGCCGGCATGGTCGAGGCCATGGACCAAGCCGTGGGCAAGATCCTCAGAGCCCTGGACGAGCAGGGTGTGGCCGGCCGCACCTTGGTGATGTTCACCTCGGACAACGGCGGGCTCTCGACGTCCGAGGGGCACCCCACGTCGAACCTCCCCTTGCGCGCGGGCAAAGGCTGGCTCTACGAAGGCGGCATTCGCGAGCCCTGGGTGGTGCGCTGGCCCGGTGTGGTGCGACCCGGCACCGTCTGCGACGCGATGGTGACGAGCCCGGACGTGTTCCCCACGCTGCTCGAGGCGGCCGGGCTGCCGGCGCGCCCGCGAACGCACCTGGACGGCGTGAGCTTCGTGGCGGCGCTCAAGGGCCAGGCCCAAACGCGCGGCCCGATCTTCTGGCATTACCCCCACTACGGCAACCAGGGAGGGTCTCCGGGCGGCGCGGTGCGTGACGGCGACTGGAAACTGATCGAGCGCTACGAGGACGGATCGCTCGAGCTGTATGACTTGCGCACTGACCTGGGCGAACGCACCGACCTCGCAGCGGCGGAGCAGGACCGCGTGCGGACCTTACACGCCAAACTCAGGGCCTGGCGGACCGAGGTCGGCGCCAAGATGCCCGTGCAGAATCCGCGCCTGCCGAGGCGCTAAGCCTGAGGCGGTGGGCGCGCAGTCCTCTGCGCGCTGTAAACCACTGTGGACATAGGAAGCCGCGGCGCGCAGAGGACTGCGCGCCCTACTGCCGGCTTGTCGTCCATCTCAGTGCCTCATGAGCAACTGTCGCTCTATTTTGTGCACGGTACTTGCCCTACGGCCGGCCCGCCACGCGTGGTCGGCGGGTCGGCGGCGGCTGCGATCTCGCCGGTTGACCGCTTCCCCTGTCCGCGTTAATGTCTGACAACGATGACAAAGGTCCGAGAATTCCTCCGTGCGTTCCCGCGGTTCAAACGCCAAGCCGAAGCCGGCAAGACGGTCCGGGTTGTGGATCGGCAGGGGCGGCGCTTTGCGTTCGTGGCGGAACGCCCGGCTGCGTTCCTTGGCGCAGGCAAACACCTGGCCAAAGGCAAGCCCCTGCCGCCGGAACGTATCCCGGCAGACGAGTGGAAAGGAAAGGAGTGATGCACTACTTGCTGGACACAGCGACTTGGGCGAACAGCGTGACCCAGCCCGGCGTGCTGCCGGAGCGGATCCTGCGGCTGCTCAGGCGCGACGAAGTCAAGGGGCTGTCCAGCGTGAGTCTGCTCGAATGTGCCATCCACCATCGGCGGGGGCGGCTCCAGTTCCAGGGCACGCTCGACGATTTCTTCAGCGTCGGGCTGGCGGATGATATCACCCTCTTGGACGTCACGCCGGCAGTTGCGGTCGAATCCAACAACTTGCCGCAAGGCTTTCCCGGCGACCCGTTCGACCGGACCATTGCGGCCACGGCGCGGGTTCTGAACCTGACCCTCATCACGACCGACCCCGCCCTGCGCGACGCTCGGTTCTGCAAGGTGGAGTTCTATCCATTCCGCCCTTCCCGGGCGATCTGAGGGCCGCCGGGTTCTGGTTTACCGCTTGGCTTGGGCAACCGCCTCGCGAGGCCCCGGGCGAGCGTCAGGAAGCCAGCCAACGCCAGGAGTAGCGCCAGCGGCCGCGGTTCAACAGGAGGGTGTCGCGGCCATCGGTGACCACATGACTGCTGCCCGAGCCGGTGTCCAGGACGTCTTCGCCCGGCCCGCCGTCGAGCCAATCGTTGCCGGCGTGGCCACGGAGGACGTCGTTGCCCGGGCCCCCGAAGAGCTTGTCGTTGCCGCGCTGGCGGCCGTAGAGGAAGGTGGCGCCGATGAGCGTGTCGTCGCCCTCGTCGCCGTAGAACTCCGCGTTCCAGTGTTGGCCGGCGCCGTCGTCGCCCATGACGATGGTGTCGTTGCCCTTGCCGCCGTGGACGACGATGGTCTCGAGCAGGTCGCCCGGGGTGTAGTCCAGGAGGACGATCTGGCCGTTGACGCGGAGGCGGAGGCCGTCTTTATGTTTGCAGAAAGGCGGCATGAGCGCGCAGTTCGGGTCAAGATCGTCGATGATGGACCACTCGACGTTAATTTGGTCGTCGCCGTCGGTACCCCAAATCTCGACGCCATCCTGGCCCGTCCCGCCGATGAAGGTGTCGAAGCCGGGGCTGACCAGGTTGAAGTCGTTGCCACCTTCGCCGTAGAGCACGTCATCGCCGCCGCCGCCCTTGAGGGTGTCGTCGCCTTCGCCGCCATAGAGTTCCGCTGGCAACCGGATGTCGTCGCTCACGGAGACAACGTCGGCGCCCTCTTGACCGAAGATCAGGAGTCGGCCGGTGGGCTGGAAGACACCTTGGGAACCGCCGTTGAGAACGACCTGGACACCGCTGCGGTCGAGTGAGGATCGGACTTCGATCTGGTCGGACTGGTCAGAGCCGAAGACATAGAGGTTGGCGCCGTCGGTCAAGACGCCATGCGGACGGGGTAAGACCGGGATCAGGGTTCGGCCGGCGATCGGTTGGCCGACGCCGTTGATGGTGGCAGCGCCGCGGAACTGGACCTCGGTGCCAACGCCGGTTGCGGGCACGAGCGTGTAATGAAGGGTGCGAGCTTGCAGGTTGCTAAAGGGTCCCCAGCGGATGGTTTGGGCAGCCGCGTCATAGACACCGCCTGCGCTGACTGCGTCGGGGCCCCATCCGGCAGGCACCCATTCCTCGACCGTGTAGGTGACCTGCGCTAGACCGGAGGCTAACAGCACGAAGTTGGTCACGCCGAAGGCGGTGTTGGGCCCGACCCAGGGCGGGACCACACGAAAGACCGAGTGAGCGGCCGCCTGCTGGACCGTGAACTCGACCGCGACTCCGAACCTGGCCGCGGCGGTGGTTGGATAGAAGATGTACCCGGGCAGATCGGGCACGATCACCGAGCCGGGCGGGACGGCATGCAACTCGAATTCGCCGTGCAAATCCGTGCCGGTCAGAGCGGCGGCGCGCCCCGAGTGGTTGGCCCGGTTGCCATAGCCTCGTCGAAGCGGTAGTAGGCGATCAGCCCCGACTCGTTACCGATGAGTTCACGGTCTTTGAACTCGCGCAGTTGGGCCTCGGTGCGAACGCCCTCCCAGAAGCGGACTTCGTCGATCTGGCCGCGCAGGAAGTCGCTGGTTTGGGTCGGGCCGTCCCAGTCTTGGCCCAAGACCCAAGGTTTACCGGCTGCGCTATTGCCCAGGACCGCCTCGAGGGTCTGCTCGCCCAACCGTTCGCCATTGCGGAAGAGCGCTACCCGCGAGCTTGTGGCGGAGGTTTTGGCCACCGTCATGGCCAGATGCTGCCAGCCGGTGGGTTTGCCGGGCACGGTGTAGACCTTGTCCCTGACTTGGGCGATCAAGCCGCCACTCCAATACCCGAGCAGGAAGACGTTCACGCCGTTGCTCTCGTGCTTACCCACAAAGCATTGGCCGTCATGGGTCGCCAGCGGGTTCACCCACAGCTCGACCGTGAAACTCCCGCCAGCGGTCACGTTGGGCAAGTCAACGTAGTCGTCGCTCCCGTCCAACCCGAGCGCGGTCGAGGGGCCTGTCGCGCGGCTGTCCGACCGTGCGCCGGGCACCCACTTCGGCCCGCCCACGAGCCCAGCCGAGGCCGTCGTCGCGGCGCCGCTGATGGCGATGCCAGGGAGACCGGTGCTGGCCCCAGTCACTTTGCCCGTCATCGTGAGCGGCGTGGCGGCATAGGGCCGGAACAGATAGGCCGCGCCGGAGTCCTCGCCCGCGCCGTCCCGGCGGTTGGCGCCCGCTACCAGCGTGTCGCCAGCGAGGGCAACCGCGAGGCCGAACTGGTCGCCCGCCTCCGGGGCATCGACGCGCACTTCCATGACCTGGCCCCACTGACCGGCACCGCCCAGGTTGCGCTCGAAGATATACACTGCGCCGCCCGCGACGCCTCCGTCAGTTTGGAACGGACTGCCCACGGCCAGCGCGGTCCCGCTGAGACTGACCGCCGCACCCAACGCATCACCGCGCCCAGCGTCGTTGGCCGTGAGCTTCTTCTCCGGCAACCATGGGCTCGGTCCGCCCGGGCTCGACTTGAAGACATAGACCGCCCCCGCGTCGGGCTGCGCCGAATCGTCCCCCATGGCCCCCACCGCGAGCGTATCCCCGGCGAGCGCGACCGAACACCCGAACTGCGCCCCCAGGGCCGCGTCGCTCCCCGTCAGGCGGGAGAGTTGACCCCATTGGTTCGCCCCAGATTGGTTGCGCCCGAACAGGTAAACGGCGCCGGACTCGAAGCCTAGGTTGCGGGCATTCACCGCCCCCACCACCGCCGTGTCTCCGCTCGAGGCGACCGCGCGGCCGAGTTGATCGCCCGCGGCCCCCTCGTTGGCGCGAAGGACTGCGAGCGGATTTGCAGCGGTAGCAGTGGCGACCGCAGCAGTCGTGGCCACGGCCGTGCGGATGAGCCATAGAAACCCTCGAGCCGCAAGGTCAAGGGCTGGACGGAGGCGACTGGAGTAACAGATCACCATACCGAGTGGAGTGTGGGTAGCTCGCGCGGTCCGATCGAAATGGCGGCGAACGCCAGTTCGCCCTATGCGGGGCGGGCGGGTGCAGTTGCGGTGGCGGGACGGACATGAGCGCGCGCTGGCTGCGGCTGGGGTTGGGCATGGCCCCGGGAGCCGGGTCGAGGCCGAGTTCACTGAGGCGGGTGGCGAGCCTCGGATTGCTGGGGGCGGCGGTTTGAGTGCGCGGGCTGGCAGCGGAGGTTTGGCGCACGTCTACGCGCAACGTTTCCACACCCACACCACCTTCGTGGTCGGTCACCGTCAGCAGGACGGTGTAGGTGCCCGGACGAGCGTAGGCGTGTGTGGGGGTTAAGTTGCCCGTCGCGGCGGTGCCATCTCCAAAGTCCCAGACGATCGTGTGCGTGTCGTTGCCCAGGTCGCTGTACGCCCCACTGAAACTGACGCTCTGCCCTACCCGCACGGTTTGGTCCGGGCCGGCCTCGACCAGGGGCGAGAGGTTCCGCACCTGGACGGTGAAGGTCACGGGGAGCGAGGCGCCGCCATCTTCGTCTTTAGCCTGCAGGCTCACGGTATAAAGGCCCTGAGCGGCGTAGTAGCCGTACACTCGGATCTTCCCGCGCGGCAACCCCAGGTCGGCCACGCGCACCACCTG
>VHCO01000259.1 GCA_016871715.1 Verrucomicrobiota bacterium | reverse complement strand
AGGCCTTGATCGCCCGGGCTTTGCGCTAATCCAGCGAACTCGACGCTCCAGGTGAAGGCATTGGGCACTTCCACCCCCGGCAGGAACAGGGCCTTGCTGTTGAACCCGGGCGAGACGGCGAAGGGCTCACTGTCCCAGAGGAGCGTTCCCGGGGTCAGGTAGCGCCCAGGCCCGTCGTTGCGGTAAAAGCGAATCCGGGCCGTCTCGTCCCCTTGCGCCGTGAAGTCGCCATAGTACTCGAAGTCGAATTTGGTGACGATGCGCGCGGTGCCGGCCAGTCTAATCTCATCCCCGAATTCCGTCGGCCGCCCGAGGAGGTCTTTGGCGGCGAGGCTTTCCCCAGTGTAAGTCTGGGTATTGTCGTAAACCACGTCGGCCTGCGCGCCCACCTGGGCGAGCAGAAGCACCCAGGCGCAAATCCGCGCGCGGGCGTCTGTGTTGTCTCTGTTCATGGGCATGCGTTCTATGGCTCGGGGAGCTTCCGTGGCGGTCCCGGGCGCACTGGTCGCTCCCCCCGGGCGGGTGAACTGGTGCCCCGGCTAGGACTCGAACCTAGAACCAATTGATTAAGAGTCAACTGCTCTACCAATTGAGCTACCGAGGCAACCACACTCCGGGATGCGCACGCGAACGTCTGCCACCGGCCCAGCACCCGCGCAGGTTCACTGCCCACCGCGCCGCGCCCGCGGCCCGTTCGCCAGCGGGCGCGTATGATGCGGAAACGCCCCGCACTGGCAAGCTCAAAGGTGCTCGCCCCAGCTCAAGTGCTGAAACCCCTGAGCCCACCCCAAACGCCTTCGCGCGCGACGGACGCCGCCTGCCCCGTTCCAACTCGATCGAGATTCGGGCCGCACCGCCGCCAGCGCCGCGGCTTGCCTTCCGCCCCGTTTGGCCCATGCTGGCCGGCATGAAACTCGTCGCGAATAGCTCTGGGCTAGCCCTCGCGGGCCTGTTGGCGGTCGGCGCGTCGGGGGCGGAGGCGCTCCCGCAAGCTCCGGCAACCTTGTGCATCATGACCTTCAACCTGCGTTATGCCAGCCCCACGCCGCCTAACGCCTGGCCGCAGCGTCGGCCGATCATGAAGGCCTGTCTCGCCCAGGTGGTTCCGGACCTCATCGGCACCCAAGAAGGCGTCTACCCGCAATTAAAGGAGTTGGCCGCCGACCTGCCGGACTACGACTGGATCGGCACCGGCCGAGACGGCGGCAGCCGCGGCGAGTTCATGGCGGTGTTCTACCGCCGCGACCGCTTCGAACCGCTCGAGTTCGATCATTTCTGGCTCTCCGACACCCCGAACGTGGTGGCCTCGTCCACATGGGGCAACTCGAACCGCCGCATGGTGACCTGGATCAGATTCCGCGACCGGCACGCGGGGCGCGAGTTCTACTTCTGGAACACGCACCTCGACCACGCCATCCAAACCGCGCGCGAAAAAGCCGCCGCCCTCATCCACGAACGCGTCCAGGCCCTGAAGACCAACCTGCCAGTCCTGCTGGTGGGAGACTTCAACGCCCAGGCCGGCGTCAACCCCGTCTACGACATCTTGGTCGGCAACGGCCGATTCCAGGACACGTGGACCCTGGCCGCCGAGCGTCGGAACGCAGACCTGAACACCTTCAACGGCTTTCGCGACGTCCGAAAAGACGGCGTGCGCATCGATTGGATTCTGCTCCGCGGTCCGGCTCGGGTGAGCGCCACCGAAATCGTCAGCTACGCCCAAAACGGCCAATTCCCCAGCGACCATTTCCCCGTGGTCACCTGGTTGGAGCTCGGCTCGACCCAACCCTGAGCCACCAGACCCACACCCGGTCAGCGTGGACGCCCGAGCCAACGCGGCGCCGCGGCGGAAAGGGCCCGGGGCAGGAATTCGTGCATTCCGGCCGGGCTTGCGCTACCTTGGGCGGGACCTTTGCCTGAAGCTGACGATTCATGAGTAACGCGATCGCTACCCATTCCGTACCTAAAGCGCCGCCCCTCGAGCCCCAGCGGACTACTGCGGGCAATTATTTCGTGTCGAATTACCCGCCGTTCTCGTTCTGGCAGCCAGCGTTCGTGCCCCAACTGGAGGCCGCCATCGAGCGTCCGCCCGACGCGGTTCATCCCGCCGCGCCACAACTGGGTGTGTACGTTCACATCCCGTTTTGCCGGAAACGGTGTCACTTCTGCTACTTCAAGGTGTACACGGACAAGGACGCGAAGGAGATCCGGGGCTACCTGGACGCGTTGTTGGCTGAGTTGGCGCTCTACGCGGCCAAACCGTTCGTCGGTGGGCGCCGCCCGAGCTTCGTCTATTTCGGGGGGGGCACACCTAGCTACTTGTCCGTCGATCAACTCCGCCACTTGACCGACGGCATGAAACGCTGCTTGCCGTGGGACCAGGTCGAGGAGGTCACCTTCGAGTGCGAACCCGGCACCCTGACCGATCGCAAGCTGGCCGCCATTCGCGAGTTAGGCGTGACCCGGTTGAGTCTGGGCATCGAGCATTTCGACGACCACATCCTCGAAGTCAACGGCCGGGCGCATCGCTCCGCGGAGATCGCGCGCGCCTACGCCTACGCGCGGCAGGTGGGTTTCCCCCAGATCAACATCGACTTGATCGCCGGGATGCTCGAGGAAACCGAGGCGAAATGGCGGTTGGCCGTGGCCAAGACGCTCGCCCTCGAGCCGGATTCGGTCACCATCTATCAGATGGAAATCCCGTACAACACCACCATCTACCAACAGATGAAGGCCACCGGTAAACTCGTCGCCCCCGTCGCGGATTGGGACACCAAACGCCGCTGGGTGGCCTACGCCTGGGCCGAGTTGGAGAAAGCCGGTTACGCCATTGCCAGCGCCTACACGGCAGTGAAGGACAAGGCCAACACGCGGTTCATCTATCGCGACCGGCTCTGGGCGGGCGCGGATCTGCTGTCGGTCGGCGTGGCCAGCTTCGGGCATATCGGCGGCACGCACTACCAAAACCACCATGACTTCCTGCCCTATGTCGCCGCCGTCAACGCCGGCCGGTTGCCGATCTATCGCGCCCTCACACCCTCGGCCGAGGAGCGCTATATCCGAGAGTTCATCCTCCAACTGAAATTGGGCAGCGTGAGCGCGGCCTACTTTGCACAGAAGTTCGGAGTCGACCCGCGCGTCCAGTTCGCCGCCCCGCTCCTGACGCTCAGGGATTGGGGGTTCCTCCAGAACGGCGGCGACCGCATTGCCATCACGCGGGCTGGGTTGCTGCAGGTGGACCGCCTGCTGCACGAGTTCTTCAAACCCGAGCACCGGGGCGCACGGTATGCCTAGCCCGGACCCGCTCACTCAAGTCGCTATGAATCCAACACCCGTATCCGATCCCGGCAGCCAACCGGCGATGGTCTCGCCTTACATCTACCCCCTGGACGATTTCTATGCCCGGGCGGGCTTGCCGCTCCCGGAAATCGAGGTCATCCCCGGCGATGTGGTGCCCGAGCCCTACAAGACGCTGCTCGTGCACCGCAACGACATGACCCCCACCCTCGAGGACCACTACGGGTGCGACATCCACCTCGAAATCCTCAACCGCGAAGAGCGCGGGAACTTCTACTTCCGCGAGGTGGTCCTGCGCCTGGATAAGAACGAACAACCTGTCGAGTTCGGCGCCAACAAGATCACGCTCAACCTGTTCAGCCCGCCGGTGCGCCGGCTCATCCTCGAAGAGCGCATCCCCCTGGGCCACCTGCTCAAGGTCCATAAGGTGCCGCATCACGGCTGCCCCAAGGCCTTCCTGCGCGTCCAATCGGATGACCTCATCAACCGCAGCTTCGGCCTCGCCGGCACCCAGACCCTCTACGGTCGCCGCAACACCATCTGGGATGAAGAAGAGCGACCTCTGTCTGAGATCGTTGAAATCCTTCCCCCGGCCTGACCCCGCTCGCCTCAGCACGCCCAGACCGACCGCCCATTGGCCCGCGCTCGAGCCATCTCAGCCGGCGCCCTACGCCACCGCCAACTCGAACCCATAGGACCTTAGCCTGAACGAGCCCGCCCCATCCGCGCAGCCGCCGATCAACATCCGCGCCTCGGGTCGACCCTGGGCCAACCGCTCCATCCCCGCGCATCCGTCGACCAACAGCGCCGTCGCCAGCGCATCGCTCTCCGTCGCCGAAGGCAACGCCACCGCCGCCAACCAGGTGTCGGCCACCGGTTCGCCCATGCGCGGATCGAGCACGTGCCCATAAACCCGCTCGCCCGCCGCGAGCCGACGCCCCCACCCACTCGAAACGCCTAGCCCTTGGTCGCGCAACGACACGGTCGCCACACACCGCGGCGCCTCACCCAGCGACACCCCTCCTCCTCCTCGCCGCGGGTCGAGGACCGCCGTCTTCCACGGCACCCCCTCGCTGGCTGCGCCCAGGGCATACACGCTGCTGGTTCCCCCATGCAGAAAAGCCCTCTCCACCCCCGCCTCGCGCAGGAGCTCCACCGCGCAGTCCAGGGCGAATCCCTTGCCTATTGCCCCCAAATCCAACTGCACTCCCGACCGCAAGAACCGGACCGTGTGGTTCGTCGCCTCGAGCTCGACCAGGTCCATCCCCACGCGCTCGCGCGCCGCAGAGACTTCCTCAGTCGCCGGTGCTCGGCCCCGATCCGCCGTGAAACCCCAGCAGTCCATCAACGGCCCCACCGTCGGATCGAAGGCCCCAGCCGTCTGCTGCCAGAGCCGGCGAGCTTGCTCCAGCAACCGGAACACCCGCGAACTGACCGGCACCGGCGCAGTTGCGGCGTGGCGGTTCACACGACTGATCTCGCTCGAAGGAAGGAAGCGGCTGAGCTGCCCCTCGAGCCGCGCGATGTCCTCGAGGGCCTCTTCGCCCGCGGCGCGCAAGAGCACAAGATCGTCCCCGGCCAGCAGGATCTCGAACCGCGTGGCCATGGCCTGGCAGGCTACCCTAACAGTCTCCATCGCACGAACCGACCGGCGTGATGATGTCCCATTCTGGATCGGCGATTCCACGCGACGCTCGCCCCAAGTGACGCTCGCCCCAAACGCCAGCCGATCCGCTGGACCCGAACCGCGCGGCGCCTAGCCCGCCGCGGACCGGGGCTGACCTTGCGCCGGTTCCGCGAGGATTGCATAGTCCGGCCTGACCTGCCAGACTGCCGAGCCCTGGCCCACCGGCACCAGCTTGAACGGGACCGGCGGCCGGTGTGTCTGCAATGAACATGACGACCTCAGACCAGGGCGCCGGTGGCTTGCTCGATTCGGTGCGTCGCATCGGGAGCACCCTGCTGGCAATTCTGGCGAACCGGCTCGAGCTGTTCCTCGTCGAGTTGCAGGAGCAACGGGCGCACTTGCTCGGGGCTTTGTTGCTCGTGCTCGCACTGGCCGTGTGCGCGATCATGACCCTGATCCTCGTGACGTTCACGGTGGTCATCCTGTTCTGGCGCGAACATCGCTTGGCCGTCTTGTGTGGCCTGGCCGCGCTTTACCTCGCGGGGACGCTCGTCGCGGCCTGGCGCCTGCGGGCGCGCCTGCGGGATTGGCCTGCCTTCGCTGCGACCCTCGGGGAACTGAAGAAAGACCGCCAATGCCTGGAAGGAAAGCGCTAACCGTACTCGAGGCCCAAAAGCAAACCCTCCGCGTCACGAGCGACCTCAACCGGCTCGCCCTCCAGCTCGAGTTGCGGCACGTGAGCGCAACCGCCCAGCGCCTGAAAGCCGTCGGCGATGGCCTGCGCGCCCTGCCACCGTGGCTGGTTGTCACCCTGCCCGTCGCCGGCGTGGTCTTGGCCTGTGGCTGGCGCGGCCGACCCATCGCAGCGCTGCCCGGCTGCGTCGCGGCGGCCGGCAAGTGGCTGCGGCCGCTGCTGGCGTGGTTCGGCACGCGGGCTTCCGCGCCGGCGCCGCGCGACTGAACTCGAGGTCAGGCGCGTGGTTGGCCGTAATAGGCCCGAGCGCCATGCTTGCGCTGGAAATGCTTGTCGAGTAGGGCCGCCGAGATCGGCACCGCCTCGGGGGCCAAGGCCAGCGTGTCCAGCCCCATTTCCGCCACGGCCTCGAGCACCATCGCATGCTCCGTGGCCGACGCCGCGTCGCAGCCCCAGACGAACGGCGCGTGGCCCCGCACCAGGACTGCGGGTACACCGAGCGGATCCAAGGCCCGCCGCTGGAACTCGCGCACGATCGCCTGGCCGGTGTTGTGTTCGTAGCCCTCGCCACTGTTGATTTCGTCGTCCGTCAGCCCCGCCGTGCAGGGAATCGCCCCGTAGAAATAGTCGGCGTGCGTCGTGCCAAAGCACGGCAGGTCCCGACCCGCCTGCGCCCAAGCCGTCGCGCACTTCGAGTGCGTATGCACAATCGCCCCGACCCCGCCAAAGGCCCGGTACAATACCCCGTGCGTCGGCGTGTCCGACGACGGACGCCAACCCCCGCCCAGCGCCCGGTCGGTCGCCAAATCCACCAGCACCATGTTGTGCGGCGCCAACTCATCGTACGGCATCCCGCTGGGCTTGATCGCAAACACGCCGCGGTCCCGGTCGCACACCGACACGTTGCCCCAGGTCAACAGCAGCAAACCCGCCCTTCGAATGGCGAGGTTGGCCGCGCAACATTGCTCGCGCAGTTCGGCGTCGGTCATGACCTGCCTTGGCGCGTGGCGTCCCGCAAACTCAGTAATTGCTTCATGACCCCGGACAAATCCTCCGTCGGCCGGCCCAAGCCGAAGCTGTCGTGCAGGCACCGATAGAGCCCATACAACCGCTCGTACACGCGCATGGCTTCAGGCTCAGGTTGATAGGCGAGGGACTTAACCCCCGTCATCGCCCGCTGGGCTGCCGGCACGTCCGCATAAGCCCCCGCCACCACCGCCGCCGCAATCGCCGCGCCCAAGGCGCAGGTCTGTGCCAAGCGCGACAACTGCATGGGGCGCCGCGTCACATCGGCATAAATCTGCATCACCAGCGGGCTCTTCTCCGCGATGCCCCCGCAGTTCACCACCCGCTCCACCTTCACACCGTATTCCTCGAACCGCTCCATGATGATCCGCCCCCCGAACGCCGTCGCCTCGATCAACGCTCGATAAACCTCCGCCGGCCGCGTGGCCAACGTCTGCCCCAATAATAAACCGGTCAATCGTTGATCCACCAGCACCGTCCGGTTCCCGTTGTTCCAGTCCAACGCCAACAACCCGCTCTCCCCAGGTCGCAACCGCCCGGCTTCCTCGGCCAACGCCTCGTGCGTGGCCCCTTGCGGGGCGATCTTCTGCACCCACCAATTGAAGATGTCTCCCACCGCCGATTGCCCCGCCTCCAGCCCGTAGCACCCCGGCACAATCGACCCCGGCACAATCCCGCAGATGCCCGGGATGTCCGGCAACTCCGGCACCAACGGCGCGATCATCATGTCGCACGTCGAGGTCCCAAGGATCTTGACCAGCGTTCCAGGCGCAATCCCGCTGCCCACCGCCCCCAGGTGCGCGTCAAAGGCCCCCGCAGCCACCGGGATGCCGGCCGGTAAACCCAACCGCTGCGCCCACTCGGCCGTCAATCCCCCGACCGCTTGGTCCACCGTGACCGCCTTCACCATTCCCAACCCCCGCCGCAACGGACCCAGCGCCGGATCCAGCCGCCCCAGGAAATCCTCCGCCGGGTACCCACCCCAGGAGCCGTGATACATCGCTTTATGGCCGGCCGCACAAATGCCGCGCATCGGCCTCGCCTCCGTCCCCGTCAGCACGGCCGGAATCCAATCGGCGTACTCGATCCAACTCGTGGCCGCCCCCATCACCTTCGGCGCAACCTTCGCACAGTGCCAGATCTTGGCCCAAAACCACTCCGAAGAATACACCCCGCCGCACTTGCGCAAGTATTCCGGGTGTTCCGCGGCCGCGCGCTCGGTGATTGCCAGGGCTTCCTCAGTGGCCGTGTGGTCTTTCCACAGCCAGGCCATCGCATTCGGGTCTTGGGCAAACGTGGCCGCCTCAGCCAGGGCCCGCCCCTGCGCATCCACCGGCAGCGGCGTGCTCCCCGTCGCGTCAACCCCGAGCCCGATGATCGCCTCGGGCCGGAACTCGCGGTCGTGCGCCCGCGCGGCTGCCAGTGCGCCCCGGACCGCCGCCTCGGCGCCCGTCAGATAATCCGCCGGGTGCTGGCGCGCCAAATTCGGTTCGCGCCCATCCAGTATCACCCCTTCTTCGCCGTGCGCGTACACGCTGATGTGCGAGCCCGCTTCGGCGCCGTCCTGGACCCGCACGATCAGGCAGCGGACAGAGTTGGTGCCATAATCCAAGCCCACCACATATCGAGCAGCAGATGCCATGGGTGCCAGCGTGCCGTGCACCAGCGACAAATTCAATCCGGAAGGTGTCCGCCCGAGCCCGCCCGGGGATTCCCCTTTTGCCCACTGGCCCACTGTGCCAGGATCCGCCAGCGTGGAACCAGACGATGCCGAACTGATCGCCGCTGTGCGCCGAGGTGACACGGCCAGCTTCGAAGGACTGGTCCGCAAATACCAGCCGCGCGTCTTCGCCACCGCCCGCCGTTACGCCCGCCGCGAATCCGAGGTCGAGGACATCGTCCAAGAGGTCTTCCTGAAGGCCTTCCAGAAACTGGACGGCTTCCGGAGTGAGGCCCCCTTCGAACACTGGCTCATGCGCTTGGCGGTACGAACCTGCTATGATTTCCTGCGCGAACACCAACGCAATCGCGAGGCCTCCTTCTCAGACCTCTCCGACGCCGAACAGGATTGGCTGGACCGCTTCGTCCTCGATCCCGACCAAGCGCCCGAGGAGGCCTCCGCAGCTCAGGCCCTGGTCCAACGCGTCCTCGAGCACCTCTCTCCCGCCGCGCGGCTCGTCATCACCTTGCTCGAACTCGAAGACTGCAGCGTGAAGGAAATTGCCGCCTTGACCGGCTGGTCCGTCCCCTTGGTCAAGGTACGCGCCTTTCGCGCCCGCGCCGAAATGCGGAAGGCCCTGGCCAAAGTGGCGCGGGACAAGTACCTGTAACCCGATCGCAACCCGCATCGTCTGACCCAACCGTAGGCGCATGAACCTAACCCTGTTGCACCAGAAGCTGATTGCCGCCGCCCGCCGTCAGCCGGCCGATGACCGAGTGCCCTACGCCTTCGAACAGCGGGTCATGGCGTGCCTCAAGCCCCTGCCCGGAGCAGACCACTGGGGCATCTGGGCTACCCTGTTGTGGCGCGCCGCCGCTTCCTCGCTGGCGGTGACCCTCCTCCTCGGGGTCCTGGCCTACTCCTCCGCCGCCCAAGGGCCACCCCTGGATTCCCTGGCCGCCGAGCTCGAAATCGCCGTGGCCGCCGTCATCGAGACGCCCGTCGAGACATGGTAAACCCGTGGAAAGCGGTCCTCGCGGCACTGGTGATCTTTCTCACCGGATCGATCTCGGGCGTTCTGGCCGGGCATCTATACCGGACTGCCAAGGTGTACCGCGCCCAAGCCCAGGCTCAGGCGCGGGCCCGAGCTGAAACAAGCGCCCCGCATGGGGCAGCCCCGCGCATGCAACTCATGCGGCGCATGGCCGAGCGCTTGGACCTCACCCCCACTCAGCAGGAGCGCATCGACCGCCACGTCCGCGCCAGCCAACAGCGCGTGCGCGAGCTCTACGAGCCGGTCAGCCGCAAAATCCAGGAAGAAGTGCGTCACCTCCGCAAACAGATCGCAGCGGAGCTGGACCCACCTCAACGCACCCAGTTCGATCGCCTCCTCAAACAACGCGCCTCCGCCCCGACCGACGACCCCGCCCGCCCTCGGCGTCGTGAGGGATCGACTGAGAGCGCCCGCCCACCCGAAGAGCCGCCTCTGCCTCTGCCGCCTGCCACCGCGCTCGCCCCCACACTCACGCCGGCGCCTCACCTCGACTCCCCGCCGCCCTCCCCCAGCCCATCGCCGTCCCCTCTCGCCCCTCCGACCCCAGCGTCCCCGCCGCGGTGACCGGCGAGGGCCTGCCGTGCCGGGCTGCTGGCGGGTGGCTCGCTACCGTTTTGCCTGACCCATTCGAGCGCGCAGTCTTCCAGTCTTCCTGCCATCCTGCCGCCACCGATCTGATCGGCGCTTTCTGCACTGCCCCCTGCCGCCTCTGCCGGCTACGGCTTTATATAGGTTTTTCTGGCTATGCAGTTGACTCTTGTGATTTTTGGTAGCATTGTTGCCGTGTGCAAGAGTATCCGCAAACAATTATTGCGTTCCGAGAACGCTTTGCTACGGAGCAAGCGTGTAAGGACTACCTTG
>VHCO01000258.1 GCA_016871715.1 Verrucomicrobiota bacterium | reverse complement strand
GGTGGGTAGCGGGCGAGACGCCCGCTCTCCGTTTGGGACGGAGCGCGGCCGTCTTGGCCGCGGTGGGTAGCGTGCGAGCCGCCCGCTCTCCGTTTGGGACGGAGCGCGGCCATCTTGGCCGCGGTGGGTAGCGTGCGGGACGCCCGCTCTCCGTTTGGGAAGGAGCGCGGCCATCTTGGCCGCGGTGGGTAGCGGGCGAGCCGCCCGCTCTCCGTTTGGGACGGAGCGCGGCCATCTTGGCCGCGGTGGGTAGCGTGCGAGCCGCCCGCTCTCCGTTTGGGACGGAGCGCGGCCGTCTTGGCCGCGGGCGATAGCGTGCGAGCCGCCCGCTCTCCGTTTGGGAAGGAGCGCGGCCATCTTGGCCGCGGTGGGTAGCGGGCGAGACGCCCGCTCTCCGTTTGGGACGGAGCGCGGCCATCTTGGCCGCGGTGGGTAGCGTGCGGGACGCCCGCTCTCCGTTTGGGACGGAGCGCGGCCGTCTTGGCCGCGGGCGATAGCGGGCGAGACGCCCGCTCTCCGTTGCGAGGTAGAGCGCGGAGGGCTTTGGCTGCTCAACCTTGTTGGCGACCCGTGCCCGTCTCAGGCGCACGGGTTCGCAGCGCGCCCTACCGCAACCGCACACCGATGCAGATGCAAAAAGACGCAAAATGACCGGGGGCGCAGTGCCCCCGGTCATCCGCCATTTGGATGGCTGGGTGCGGCCTAAGGCTTGAGGCCCGCATCACCGGTTACCTCCGCAGCCGATAGAAGGCCGCCCGCTCGCTGGGTTGGACCAGGACAACGGATTCGCCGCTCTCGACGATGACCGGCGCGGTCGAGTTGACCCAGCCGCCCGGCAAGGCTTGCGTCGCTTGGAGCACGTAGCCCGTGGCGCTCGCCGGCCAACTCACCCGCACCGCTCCAGTGGCCAGGAGCCGGATGCCAAGCCGCACAGGCAACTGGCCGCCGGCCACGATCACCACGTTGTCGATCAAGACCGTGTGATCGCCCGCAGCCGTTTGCTCGAACCGCAACTCGCCTTCGGCTGCCGCAGCCGTAAAGACCCCCGTCCGCACCGCGTAAGGGTTCGCACCCCCCGCCGAGGCAATCGTGTCTTCGAGCACGGTTTGGCCGCCGAAGGTGACCCGCAGCCTGGGGCTGTTGCCGGCACGCGCATTGGCCGCGAAGCTGACCGTGTAGTTCTGGCCCGGCGTCAAACCACCGATCGCTTGGCTGACGAACGTGCCCGCGTCCTGCAGAAACAACACGCTGTCCTGGTCCGGGTTGACCCCGTTGTCTGCAAAGGGGCCGACCCCGGAGACATTGACGCCCCGGCCGCCGCCGCCGCCGGTCCAACCGGCGATGCGTTGGGGCTGGATATAGCCCGGGAAGGCCACCTTGCCGCTGGCCTCGAAGCTCGGGTTGCGCACCAGGATATTGCCGGCATCGCGCTGGACGATCGTCACCGCATCGAGCAACACGGTGGCGTCACCCACATTGATCGTCGAGAATTCCAGCAGGCCAGAACTGCTCGCCGGCACGAACGGCAGGCTCTCGAACCGGTACGGGTTGCCTGCGCCTACGGCTTGAATGGTTGGCAAGTACGCCAGTTCGATGCCCCCGAACCGGACGCTCAAGTCCATGCTGTTGGGGGTGGCCGCCCGGACGTTGTAGTAGAACTGCAGCCAGTACTGTTTACCCGGCGTTAACCCGACAATCTCCTGGCGGATGGTCTTCTCGACCTGCAACAGCGCCACCTGCGCGCGGTCCGGGATCAGCCCGTTGTCATGGAACGGCCCGGTCACATCGTTGATGCCGGTGTTGCCAGGACCTTCGGAACTCCAGGCGACGATCGCCCCGTACCCGGGCCAGGTCGGATGCGAATTGGCCTCGAAACTCGGGTTGCGGACCAATGTCGTCGTGACCGACACGCCCACCTCGTCGCGGTTCAAACATACCCCGTGCGGGTTGGCGAACTTCAACGCCGTCACCCCGCGAGCCACGCCCCGCACCGTGACGGTCTGCGTTAACTCGCCGCCCCAGGTGAAGTTGAGCGTTCGCACACCGCCCACCGCGCCTTCGAGCGTGGCCACGGCCGGATCGAGACTGGTCACCGTGACCGTGGCCGGCCCCAGATCGACCAACTCGGTCGGCACCTTGACCGTCACCGTCGAGTCCTGCTGGCCGATGCCCAGCTCGAGTTGGGCCGGGGCAACCTCGATACAAGGCAGATTGACCGCTTGGCCCATGACCTTCACGTCGTCCAGCAACACCGTCGATTCACCCCCAGCCGTCTGTTCGAAGCGCAGGACCACAGAACTGGCCGCGGCGGTGAACGAACCGCTCCCAGCCTGGTAGGCTGCCCCGCCTCCCACGGGCGCCACCGCCGTGTCCAGCAGCACCAAGTCGCCTGCCAAAACGCGCAGATGCGGGCTAGTTCCCGCGCGGGCGTTGTAGGCGAAACTGACCGCGTAAACCTGGCCAGGCAATAGGCCCACCAAGGTCTGACTCAACGCGCCCGGCCCCTGGATGAACGCCACCAGGTCCTGGTCCGGCCCCACACCGTTGTCGGCAAACATGCCCCCGTTCACGTCGACACCATAGCTGCCTTCCCCGGCCCAGGCGCTGAGCCGAGCCGGCGCCAAAACCCCCACCGCCGGCAGACGGCCGCTGGCCTCGAAGCTCGGGTTCTGCACCACCACATTGCCCTCGTCCCGTTGCACCACCGTGACCGCGTCCACCGTGAGGGTCGAGTCGCCGGCCCCGCCGGTCGGGTTCGTGGCGATCTGCAGCAAGCCCGTCTCGCCTTGCGGTGTGAAGTTGAAGCTGCGCGCGTAATACGGGTCCGTGCCCCCGATTGGAGCGATCCCCGTCACCGTCCCCAAGTCGACCCCCTCGAACCGCACCGTCAGGTCCGGAGTAGCTCCGCCGCAGCACGCCCGCGCGTTGTATCGCACCTGCACCCAGTACGGCTTGCCCGGCGTTAACCCCACCAGCGTCTGGCTCATGGTCGAGGTCCCTTGCAGAAACGCCACCCGGCTACGGTCCGGAATCACCCCGCCACTGTGAAACGGCCCGGTGTTGTCATTGACGCCGTTGCCGCCTTCCCAGGCGTCAATGCTGCCATAGTGCGGCCAGGTGGGGTTGTAGTTGCTCTCGAAACTCGGGTTGGCAATCAGCGCCGTCCGCACACTGACCGGCACCGGATCCCCCACGCAAACCCCCTGGTCCGTGGTCAGGTCCAAAAACGTCGCCCCCTTGCCCACTGCCTCGATCTGCACGGTCTGCACGTTCGGCCCGCCCGCGGCAAAGTCCAACGTCAGCGCCCCGTTCACCGCCACCGCGGGACTGGCCACCGCGGGATTTCGGCTCCGCAGCGTCACCTTGCCGCTCTTGCCTTGGTTGAAGGCCACCGGGACCTTCACCTCGATCGGCACCGAAGGCTCGCCCGGGCCGAGTTCGAGGCGCGGCGGAGTGGCATGGACACAGGCCGCGGCCGAGATCGTCAAGTCATCGAACAAGTAAGCCCAGAAATTGTTCGCCGCCGCATAGCCCAGCAGCGAAACGTAGTTGCCACGAAACCCGGTCGCCTTGACGTAGTTCGGCCCGTCGCTGCCGATCGGGAACGCCGTCCCGTTGACAAACAACGACACCACCGCCGGTGCGTTCCCGAGGAAGTTCGGTGTGTCCACCTCGATCCGCACATCGAGTTCGCCTGCCGGCAACGTGCCGGCCGCCACATCGTGGACGAGGGCGGCGCCGTCAAAGACTTGGAGGCCGCCGTTGCTGCGAAAGAGAATCCCCATCCCGTTGGATCCATTGACGGCCTGGCCAGGAGCCGTCGTGCCAAACACGACCGCGCCCCAATCCGAGGTCGTCCGCCCAACGTCGAAGTACGAAGGATCCAGTCGGAACTCGATCGTGTACCGGCCGCCGTCCAGGAAGTTATAGTCCGGCGCCACCCACACATACGGCACGCCGGGCACAGGACTCGGTTGCAGGTAGAGCTTGCCGGTGCCGAGGTCGAGGTTGATCTGGGTGTAATCGTCTGACGTCCCGTCCATCGCCGTCAGCGGATTCTCGAGATAGTCGCGCACCCCCGCCGAACCGCTCTGGCGCCCGGCGTCGTTCTCGAAGTTGATGTCCAACGTCGGGAAAGAGGCGTTGAAGGTGTCTCTGAAGACCACCTCAGGCAAGCCCGGCCCGGCCGCCACGATCACACGCACCCTGCCCAACGTGCAGGTGCCGGCTGGCCCCGCCACCTGGACGGTGGTCTCGCCTGGCTCGAACGCCTTGATGGTGAAGGTCTGGGCGGTCGCCCCGCCCGCCGCAAAGGTTAGCGTCAGGATGCCGCTGGCATCGGCACCGGTCGGCTCAGCGACCCTGGGATCCAGGCTCTGCACCCTCACCTGGGCGGCCTGGGTGGCATTGAGCTGGCGCGGAACGGTCACCGTGATCGCCGCGCTGGTTTGCCCCCGCGGTTGATGCACGAATTCAGGCCCCACCCGTAAACACGGCACCGCCGCGACCGAGAAGTTGTCGATGACGTGGTTCCACGCCCCGGCCGTGGCGCCGTAGCCATCGAGCGAAATGTAGTTGGCCACGAACCCCGTCGCCTTTACGTAGTCCAGACTGGCATTGCTCAGCCGCGCTTGTTGATCGTTGATGAACATCTTCACCGTAGCCGGACTCCCCTTGAAGTCTGCCGTGTTGACCTCGATCCGCACCCGAAACGGCCGGTCGGTGGGAATGGCGACGTCCCCCGTCCCGCCATAGACCGCTGTCCCGCGGTCGAACACCTGGATCTGGCCATTGTTGCGGAACAACACCCCCATGCCGTCCGACGCATTGACAAACACATGGCGACTCGACGCCCCAAACACAATGGCCGCCCAATCCCCAGAGAGCCCGTCGCCCGGGTCGTCGTTGACCCCAGGATCAAGGTCGAACTCGATCGTGAACTGGCCGCCCTCGATAAAATTGTGGGCGGGCGAGACGTACGCATTCGAGGTCAGCCGGAGTTGATTCGCCGCGTTGGGCTGGCCCACCTGCGCCAGGCCGCCTCCAGCCAGGGTGTACTCGAGCGGCGCCACCAAGCCGCTCTGACGCGCCGCGTTCTCGAAGTTCACATCGTCGCTGGCCGCCGACACGTCGAACGTGTCGCCAAAGATGAGTTCCGGCTGAACCTGAGCCAGGGCCACAGGCATCCCAGCCGCCAGCAACGTCGCCAGAGTCAAACCAAGTCGTTGGGGTTTCATAGGCAGTCTCGAATGTGGAGTGTGGAATGTAGGTCCGCCCTGGTGTAGTCCCAACGCCCCCAGTCTGGCAATCCCTTTCTATTCTCTGCTGTTCGTGTGAACCCCCGTGCCCTGGCCATTTTGATTGACACGCGTGTCAGTTCCGTTAGCTTCTGGAGCGCATCAACACAGTGAATCGGCCAACTTATGGCATCTAGTGTCTATGCCGCGGGCTCGCTGACTGCGGGGCAGCCCCACGCCGCCCAACGGCCCAGTTGCGCGAGTGAAACCTGACCCTCGATCGAACCTAAACCCTAAACGCAAACCCCAAACCCTGGACTCGATCCCTATGCGTAAACACCTACCCAGAACCCAATCCTGGACTCGGCTGGTTGCCGCCGTGGCAGCCGCGTGGCTGGCCGGGCCGCTGACATCGTTGCACGCCGCCTTGCCGACCGTGGTCACCAAAGACAAGGTCGCCGCCCGCGAGGGCATTCTCGTGGGAGGCAGCCGGTTTACGCTGGACGGCGGGGGTTACACCGGTCAGGCCGGCGACTACGCCATCGACTTCGGCATGGGCACCGGACCCGTCCATGTGACCGACGGCAGCTTCCTCAACACCGCCACCGCCGCCAACGAGATGTCGTTCGCGCTCTGGATCAAGAAATACGACAACTCCGCCAGCTCAGCTTTCTGGGCCTTTTCGCCCTCGAGCAGCGGCACCCAGCGCGGCTGGCAGGCCCACATCCCCTGGAGCAACGAGCAAATCTACTTTGACACCGCCGGCTGCTGCGATGGAGCCACCCAACGCATCAACGCGCATATCAACACCTTCTGGCTTTACACCGGCGACATCACATGGTGGACCACCCAGTGGCACCTGTTCGTCTTCTCGAAGAAAGGGGACACCAAACGCATCTGGATCGACGGCGAACTGTTCCTGGAAGGGATCAACACGGGCGTGTTGCCCACAGACATCACCCAGCTCTTCATCGGTGCCCAAGGGGTGGGGACCAGCCTGATGCGCGGGTTGATCGATGACTTCGCCGTCTTTGGCACCGAACTCAGCCAGGCCACCATCCAGCAGATCTTCAGTGGCACCAAACCCACCGCCTTGCCGGCCAGCGCCAAGCTCATGGCCTACTGGGATTTCAACGATGTCCCCGCCGGCGGCCAGTTCGTCTCCCTGAGCCCGGCGCCAAACGCCGCCACCGCCGCGCCGAACCTGGTCCGCGTCGTGCACATCAACGGATCCATCGCCTGGGACCTCAACAACGTCGGCCTCAAGCTCGACGGCGTGGCGGTCACGCCCACCCTCACTCGCGTGGATCAAACGGTCACCCTCAGCTATGTCCCCAGCCCGTTGCTCGCCCCGCAGTCGAAACACATGGCCACGCTGACCTACCCCGGTGCAGCCGGGCCGCAAACCGTGGAATGGGAATTCACCGTAGGCCCGTACACCCAGGACCGAGTCGCCTCCCGCGTCGGCGTCTTCACCGGCGGCTCCGGTTACACCGGCGCCGGCGGCGGGCGCACCGGCCAGTCCGGCGACTACGCCGTCGACTTCGGCATGGGCACTGGCCCCGTGCACGTGGGGGATGGCACGTTCCTGAACCAGGCGACCGCCAAGGACGAAATGACCTTTGCCCTGTGGGTCAAGAAGGCTGACATCGCCAGCAGCTCGGCCTTCTGGGCCAGGTCCCCCTCCAGCAGCGGCGGCGGGCGCGGCTGGCAAGCCCACATCCCCACCAGCGACGGCCGCATCTACTTCGATACCGCCGGTTGCTGCGACGCCGGCACCCAACGCATCTTCTACAACATCATCGATTTCCCGCCCTACACGGGCGACCTGACCTGGTGGACCAGCCAATGGCACCTCTTCGTCTTTACGAAGAAAGCCGACGTCAAACGGATCTGGATCGACGGCCTGCTCTTCTACGAAGGCTACAACACCGGGATCTTGCCCACCGACATGACCGAGTTGTTCATCGGCGCCGAAAGCCTCACCGCCGGCCTGTATCACGGCTTGATCGATGACTTCGCCGTCTTTAGCACCGCGCTCAGCGAGACCTCGATCGTCGCCCTCTACAACGGGACCGCCCCCACCACCCTCCCCGCCACCGACCAACTCCTCGCCTACTGGGACTTCAACGATATCCCGCCCGGCGGTCTGTTCCTCTCGTTCACACCCGCGCCAGACACTACCTCGGGTGTGCCTAACCTGGTCCGCGTGGTGCATCTCCAAGGTACCGAGCCCTGGGATCTCGATAAGGTCAGCCTGAAGATCGATGGCGCAGCAGTGACGGCTAGCGCCACTCGCGATGCCAGTCGCGTCACGGTCAATCATGTGCCCAGCCCGATCTTCGCCCCGCTGTCCAAGCACACCGCGACCTTGACCTATCCGCTGCCCGGGGGCGCCCTCGCCGACCGCTCCTGGTCGTTCACCGTCGGCAATTACAGCAAAGACCTCCTCAATCAGCGCATCGGCCTGCTCATGGGCCCCTCCGTCTATACAGCCGACGGCGGCGGCCGAAGCGGTCAACCCGGCGATTACGGCATCGACCTCGGCCGCAATAATGCCCGGCAAGGGGTGCGCGTGTTGGACGCCAGCTTCTTGAACGCCGCCACGGCCAATAACGAATTGGCGCTGGCCGCCTGGCAGAAGCTGTATCAGGTCGCCGACTCCTCGCTCTTCTGGGTCACCTCACCGACCACCGGCAGCGGCGGCCGCGCCTTCCAAGGCCACACGCCCTGGAGCAACAGCCAACTGTACTTCGACACCGGCGGTTGCTGCGATGCGGCCACCCAGCGCATTAACGCCCACATCAATACCTTCCCGAGGTACTCGGGTGCCGCCAGTTGGTGGCAGACCTGGCACCACATCGTCTTCCAGAAGCAGGGCGACCTCAAACAGATCTGGATCGACGGCGAGCTCTTCCTGGAAGGCTTCAGCTCGAACCTCTTGCCCACCGACATCACCGAGATGTGGTTTGGGTATAATCCGGCCGATAACGGCGGCTTGCGCGGTATCATCGACGACGCCGCCGCCTTCAAGACCGCGTTGTCGCCGGCCAACATCGCTAGCCTGGCCGCCGGCACCATGCCCAACGCGCTGCCGGCCTCGGCAGGGCTCATGGCCTACTGGAGCTTCAATGACCCGACGGTCGTTGTGGGTCCTAAGCTCATGGCCGTGCGCTCAGGCAACAACGTCACCGTCACCTCCGACCCGCAGCCCATGGCTGCCGGCTTCGTCCTCCAAACCGCCCCTGCCGTCACCGGCCCCTGGACCACTCAGGCCGGCGCCAACACGCCGCTCACCGTGCCCATCGGCACCGAGCAAGCGGTCTTCTTGCGGGCCGTTAAGCCCTAAACGCTCAGCCTAGAAACAGGCACGGGCCACTCGGGCATCGCCCGAGTGGCCCGTCTGCTTAAGCCCACGCGGTCGGACCTGCTTCCGCACACCGCGCAGCCCGGCCTGCGCAGCCCTGGCGCGGGAGCCCCACCCGGGCCGCGGCCCCATACGGTAGACTACTTCGCGGCCTTAACCTTCTCCCATTGGCCGCTCTTGGCCGACTTGAGGACGGCGTCGCACACGTACTGCGTCTCGAGCGCATCCCGGAAGGTGGGGCCCGCCGGTTGCCCTTTGGCAATCCCCTCGAAGAAGTCGGCGAGCTGGTGCACGAAGCTGTGCTCGTACCCGATCGTCAGGCCCGGCACCCACCAGTTGCCCATGTACGGATGATCGCCGTCCGTGACGTGGACCGAGCGCCAGCCACGCAGATAGCCCGGATCCCGATGCTCGAAGTACTGCAGCCGATGCGAATCGTGCAGATCCCAAAAGATGCTCGCGTGTTCGCCGTTGATCTCGAAGGTGTAAAGCGCCTTGTGGCCCCGCGCGTACCGCGTCGACTCGAAGGTCGCCAGCGACCCGTTCTTGAACCGAGCCAGGAACGCGCACGCGTCGTCAATGCCGACCTTCTCGACCTTCCCCGTCAACTGATGCTTCCGCTCCTTGACGAACGTCTCCGTCATGGCACTCACCTCCGCCACACCCCCGTTGAGCCATACCGCCGTATCCAGGCAATGTGCCAACAGGTCGCCCGTCACCCCGCTGCCGGCTACCTTCACGTCCAACCGCCACAGCGCGTCGCCCCCCTGCGGCAGGTCCTTCGAGATCGTCCAGTCCTGCAAGAACTTCGCGCGGTAATGGAAAATCCGGCCCAGCCGGCCCTCGTCAATCAGCTTCTTCGCCAGCGCCACCGCCGGGATGCGACGATAATTGTAAGAGACCAGGTTGGGCACGCCGGCCTTCTCGACCGCGCGCACCATCTGTTCCCCTTCCTTGCCGTCGCGCGCCAGCGGTTTCTCGCACAAGATCGTCTTGCCCGCCTTCGCCGCGGCCACCGCCACCTCGAGATGCAGGTTGTTCGGCAGACAGATGTCCACCAAATCGATGTCCTTGCGCGCCAACAGACGTTGCCAGTCCGTCTCGACCGATTCATACCCCCACTGGGCCGCAAAGGCCTTCGCCTTCTCACCGTTGTTGTCGCAGATCGCCTTCAGCACCGGCCGATGCTCGAGGTCAAAAAAGTTGTTGACCTTGCGATGCGCGTTCGAGTGTGTGCGACCCATAAAGCCGCACCCGATCAGTCCCACGTTGATGGTTTTCATAATCCTGAATGCCTCCGCTCACTCCGCTGCGCCGCTCAGCGACGGCCGCGCTTCATGGCCCCCGCGCGCTTGCCCTGCTTGCCCGCCGCTTTCCGTACCCCCTTCTTTGCCGCTCGACCGGCCCTGCGCGCGCTCGGCTTCCGCGCCGCCTTCTTCGCCGCCACACGTTGCGCCGGCTTCTTCTTCGCTGCCTTCCCGCGCTGGGCGATGGCCTTCTTCGGCTTCCGCTTTGCTCCGGATTCCACAACCTTCCGAGCCGGCGCGGCCGGCTTCGCCGCCTTGGGCGGCGAGGCGGCTCGCGCGGACGTCACCGGCCGGCGCACTGCCGGCGCGGGTGCTTGAACCACCGGACGCGTGAGGCGCGGCGGGACCGGAGCAGGCGCGGCGGGTCGGA
>VHCO01000257.1 GCA_016871715.1 Verrucomicrobiota bacterium | reverse complement strand
CCGCGCCCCTCCGCACACTAACCCCTCCCGCCTTCAGGGGCACTCTATTCTCGGGATCTAAACCTGCGTTTCTCCCCGGGCCCAAAAAGCCCTTTTACTGAGGTCTGAAGCTCGGCCAGCAGGCTCAGCCGGTTCAAGTCCGCTCCCAGGCCATCGTGCAGATCCTTGGCAATGCGCGTCCGCTCAGCGGCAATGGCCGCCTGCTCCTGCTGCCGCTGCTGGCGGCGTAAGCCGCGTACCCGCCATTGCACAATCCCCCCGACCACCCCGACCAGGCCCAGCGCGCAGGCCCCATAAAACCATCCGGTCTGGTAGAAAAACGGCGCTAGCGCCACGGCAAGCCGCGTCCCCCGCTCGGGCCACACTCCATGATGCCCACACGCAATGACCTCGAACTCGTACCTCCCCGGGCGCAGGTTGGTGAACTCGACCTCGCGTCGGCCCCCCGCCTCGATCCAACGATCCTGCAACCCGTGCAGCCGATACCTGAAGCGCGCCTGCTCGGGCGCGATGAACAGCCCCGCCGTGTATCGGATCTGGAGGATCCGTCCGCGCCCCGGAGGCAAACGCAAACCCAGGCGCCGCGCGGCGACCGCAGGCGGTTGGGCGCCATCCGATGCGCCCTCCGGGACACGCACCGCCGCGGGTTTCTCATCGGCTGCAGCCGCGGCCGGGGTCCAGGTGAGGTTCGCCCCAACGAACTTGCCACCGGGATCGGTGTCGAGCAGGACTTCGCCATCGGCGCGAATCTGCTCGATGGCCACCACGGGCGGCACCGTGTCCGGTTGCACCCGCGCCGGGTCGATGACCGCCACCCCCTTTGCCGTCGGAAACCAGAGTCGGCCGTCCCGGCTCTTGCAGGCCGCCGGAAAACTCTTCTGGCCGTTGACCTCGGTGGTCAGCAGGCCGTCGGCCTGGGTGTATCGCACGGGCTGCACCGCGGTCGCGCGTCCCGCAGCCAAATCCTCGAACTCCCGAATGGGCACCCAGTAGATGCCCGCGTCGTGACCGACCCAGAGCCGGCCGAAGTCGTCCACGAGCAGCGTATTCACCAGGTCGGCCGGCAAGCCATCGGCCGGCCTGAAGGTGCGGAGTCGGCCGTCCTTGAGCCGGCCCAAGCCGCGATCGGTGCCGATCCACAACGCCCCTTCGGCGTCCTCGACCAAGGCCCAGACCTGGTCGCTCGGCAGGCCTTTGGTCGTTGTCAGCGTGGTGGACTTGTTCTCGCGCAGGCAACTGAGTCCGCCCCCGAGTGTCCCGACCCAGAGGTGGCCGGCCCGATCCTCGAGCAGGGCGCGGACCTCCTGTGCGCCGAGGCCATCGGCGGTGGTGTACTTGGTGAGCTGACCCTGATGGTAATGGATCAGACCGCGCACCGTGCCTACCCACACCCCGCCGTCGCGCGCGGGCAAGAGGGCGCGGATTTTGGTTTCGAACCACTCACCGGGGAAGCGGTGGTTGGTGAACTGGCCTTCGCGGATCGAGTCCAGGCCGTTGAGCGTGCCGACCCAGAGCGTGCCCGCGATGTCCTCGACGACGGCGCGCACTTCGTTGCGGGCGAGACCGTTGGTCTGGGTGAGACTGGTCCACTGGCCATTCCGAAGGGCGCTCAGGCCACCGTCGGTGCCCACCCAGACCGTCCCGTCACGGGCCTCGCAGACGGACCAGCCGATGTCGTGGGCGAGGCCGTCCGCCTTGGCCGTGACCTGGAACCGGCGCGGGGTGAGGCTCGCCAGGCCGTGCGGGTGGCCGTGCCCCAGCCAGAAGGTGCCTTCGTGGTCACGACACATCGCAGTCGCAGTCTGGCTTCCGAAAGCCCAGGCGGGGAGGCCGAAGAGCGTCGCGGGGGCGGGACTCAACCGCACCACGCCGGCATGCGCGTACGGCACCCACACGGTCCCGTCGGCTTCGCCCGCCCAGTTCAATGGCCTAAAGGCATGTACCCATCGCTCGGGCGCGACCCAACCCGCACGGCCTGTTTGCTGGTAACTGACCGTGGCGGCGAAATCGGAGACGCCCCTCGCGCTGGCCGTCCAGAGCCGGCCCACCGGATCGCGAAACACGCCGCATAAGACGTACGGAGGGCCGTTCAACGGTTGCACGCTGTCGCTGAAGCGTCCGGTTTGCGGATCGCGACGCCACAAACCGCGGTGACTCCCGACCCACAACGCACCGTCGGTGTCCTCGTGGAGCGCCAGGACCGCGCCGCGGGTCAGTTCGTCGGGATCGGTGATCTTCACCAGATGGCCGGACTCGAGGCGAAACAAGCCATAGTCCGTGCCCGCCCACACGGCGCCGTCCCGCGTCGCGCAAACCGTCCAGACGTTCCAGGCTGGCGGAGATCCCCGCACCGGGTGCCAGCTCCAGTCCGGCCCCTGGTGACGGAGGAGGCCGTCGGGGGTGCCGATCCACAGCGCACCCTGACGATCCTCGGCCAAGGACTGGCAGTAATCGAGCGCCATCGCGGGCGTGTTGGCGCGGTTGAAAAGGGCGAACCTGATCCCATCGTAGCGGACCAAGCCGGTCCGTGTGCCGAACCACAGGTAACCTTGCTGCGATTGGAGCATGGACAGTGCTGCGGTGTCGGTAAAGCCCTCTCCCCGCTGCCACAACCGGAAGACAAACTCGTGGGCGTCCCCAACCGCGACTTCTCGCGTGGTGGCGTCGCCGTACAGCGGCGGTTCATCACCCTGGGGCAGTGGCTGGGCGAAGGCAGTCCCCATCGCCATACCCCACCCGACGATGCACGCGAGACCGGGGACCGCATAGTTTGGCCATGGAGAGCCCGACCTCGGCCTGTAGAGCAGGGGCGCACGGGAACGAAGGGCTCCCCGGATCCTCGGATGAAGGCAGCGCGAGCGTCTCGCCGTAGAAGGTGCCCCTCGCGGGGCATCCGAGGATCGTCTCCACCGCAACATGGCGGCAGGGTAGCCATTGGGCCGACTGCTGGCAACTCCCTCCCTCCCTCCCCTCCCGGCCGTACGGCGCCGACCGGATTGGTTCCGCATCATCCTGAACCGCAAGCTGCCCGGGCCAGTTCCAGTTCCTGATCGGGCGCCACAGGATCGGTGTCAACGACTTAAAACCAGGTCCGTGATAAATGGCCGGGGTCGAGCCGACCAGAAGCAAGTCAGCCGGCGAGGCCGGTGGCGGTCAGGTCGGGTGTCAACCACTTTAAACCAGGTCCGTAATAAAGGGCCGGAAACAGGGCTGGCCGGAAGCAAGTCAGCCAGCGAGGCTAGGGACGGGCCGATGGAGGGTGGAGTGACTCGGCGGTCAGGCTGGGGGCGCTTCGGCGGTTCGGCCGCGGCGCAGCCAGATCAGGATGGCCGCCGCCAGGAAGATCCCGAGGAGAACGAGGAACTTGGCGCCGGCGGTGGCAACGCGGACAGCGACGGCCTCGAGGCCAATTCTGAGGTCCGCCCACCGATTGACTTCGAGCGGGCGGGTGAAGGTCAAGAGACGGCCCCGCTCCGGCACGGTCGCGCGGATGGCGGCGGGTTTGGCCACGGCGGCGTCTTGCTGTTGGATGAGGCGTTCGGCCAGGCGCATTTGGATGGCGTTATCTTCGGCGGTGTTGCGCGAGAGGAGTTGCTTGGCCTCTTCCTGGGTGTAGTTGGGGGCGGGTCCCTCGCGCAAGCCACGCGGGGTGACTGCGAGGGCACCGGTCTGACCGGCCACCTTGGCTTGAGCCACATTCAACCCAACCAAGGCCTGTTGCATCTTGAGGTTGTGCAACTGGACGCGAGCGTCTTCGTTAAAGGCGTTGTCGTGCTGGGACAGGCCATAGGCCGCTTGGAAGGCTCGGCGCGCCTGTTGCGGATCGCCTTGGACGAGGAGTTGGTTGCCGAGGGAAAGGAATTGCTCGGCCTCGCGCGTCTTTTCCTGGCGCAGGGCGGCTTCGTTTTGGATGTAGGCGTTCAGATCGGCCACGACCGGTTGGACGATGACTTCCTCGCGCTGAAGTTGAAGGGAACCGATCGAGTCGGTCAGTTGCCATTTATCGCTCAGGTAGAGACGCCAGGTAATGTTCTCGAGCGGCAGATCTAACTTGGGCCCGAGCAGTTCGAGATCGAGCGAACGCGTTCGGGTCGGTCCGGTCCGACTGGTGTAGAAGAACTCGACGGTGGTGGGTTCGCCCAGTTTCGAGTGTTTCTCGAGGGGGATGAGGATGCGGTCTTGCTCGTTCCAAGGCCAGACACTGTTTTGGTTGACGAACGCGAACCAGAACCGGGCCTGGGGCGGCAGGGTGAGTTCGAGCAAGCGCTTGTCGCCGGGGACCAGTTCGAGTTGCACCTCGGTGAGCATGACGCCGTCGTCGGCGATGGCCGAAGTGAGGGTGAGGCGATTGACACGCGCGGGCAGGAGGCGGGCGGCCTCGTGACGATCCAAGCGGACCGGCAGTTGCACGTCGGCCTCGACGAGGCGGAAGGTGTAGTTGGCGGCGGTCGCCCGGATGTCCTGCTGGAGGGCGCGCGGGATGACCTGCCACTCGGTGGGTTGGAGGGTGGGGGGCAAGGTTTCGATGCGGACCTGGCGCCGGCCGCCGGCCTCGAGGGTGAGGAAGCCGCGCTGGAGATTGACCTCGAGCGCCTGAACGCCTGCGACGGTGGCTTGGGTGTCTTCGGCGCCGAGCGGCACGGTGTAGGTGACGGCGAGCAAGTACTTGCCGATGACGCGCCGATGGAGTTTGACGTCCCAGTCTTTGAGGCCGGGACTGGCGGCTTCCTCGCGCGGGAGGAAGTCGGCCACCTGCTCGCCCGCGAAGCGGACGTTCTCGGCCGGGGCGGGCAACCGCACGCGGAAGGCTTTGACGCCGGTGTTTTCGATTTCGTACTGGAGATTGGCGGCGATTTTGAGTTGGGCTTCGGTGATTTGGACATGTTGCAGGCTGGTGACTTGGATCCAGGCGTTGACCTGCTCGAGGTCGAGGGTCAACTGCCACTGGGCCTGCAAGAGCCGGAACGCCAGCACGCCTTTCTGGCGCACGCCCGACTTGAGCGGGTCCAGTTGGGTGACGCCTTCGCGGGTGGCGGCCTGGAGTCGCATGCCTTGCTCGGGCACGACGAGCAACTGGCCGCGTTGTTTGCTGGCCTCGCGCAAGACCAGGTGCGGCACCGGCCAACCCTGGGTGGTCCGCACCCCTGGCCCGGCCAGGCTCAAGCTGAACTGCTGTTGGCCTTCGGTCTTGCCCTTGAGATGCAAGGTCACGACTCGACCCTCGGCGGTCTTCAGATCGGTCCAGTGACTCAAGGCGGCGCCGCTGATGGATTCGACATCGAGGTTGGGCGGCAGCACGAAGCTCAGTTTGAAGATGCCCGCCCGCGTGATCTCGACGTCCAGGGTCGCCGCCAATAAGGTGCGATCTTCGCCCAGGGAGAGCGTCTGTTGCGATTCGACGCGCACATCCGGTTCGACAGCGGCGGCCTTGAGCTTGAGCGTGCCCGCGGTGGCCGCATAGCGGAAGCCGCGACGCAGCGTGAGCCCAGCCACTTGCGCGCGCAACGGTTCGAGGGTCGAGGCGGGGAAGTCCTCGAGGTTAATGGGCGAGAAGCCTTCGGCGAAGACATCGTCCAGTTGCACTTCGCTGCTGGTGGCGACACCGGCGAGGCCGAGTTGACCTGCGGCGCCAACCACGCTCACCAGGCCGGCGGCTTGCTCGAAGGGCAACGGGCCCGTAGCGATTTGGGACTTGATAAGGAGGCTGAACGGGCGCGATTGCGCCGAGTTGAGGCCCATGCGCAGCCGGCGCGCATCTGGATCGAAGCGCCACCACGCCAACACGGGCGCCATGACATCGGTGACGGTCGAGCCGGTGGGGATGTCGAAGGCCAGCTCGTTAAGTTCGCCTTGGGCTGGGCGGATCTGGACTTCATGGAGGCCCTCGACGACACCCGCGCCGGGCACATAAAGCTGGAACAACTCGGCGTAGAACACCGCCTTCTCGCGCCGGACATCGCGGCTGCGCGGTTTCCAGGCGATCCAAGCTTTGGGCACGGGGGCCAGGATGAGCGTGGCGACGGTGTTGGTGCCTGCGGCCGGGTCGCGTTGCACCGAGACGGCCTGCGGCGCGGCCAGATCGACTTCGAGGCCAACCACCGTGAGCACGACCCGATTGACTAGGCCAGGGTAGGTGGGCAAGAGGAAACCGCGTTCGGTGGCGGTCGCCGCGACTCGGGTCTGGTACTGCAACTCGACCTCGACGGCGCCGGCTTTCTCGGCCACGAGCAAGTGTTGCCGCTGGTTGCCCTCGGCCACCTGCACCAGCCGCACCGTCCCGGCCGGGAACTCGCTCTGCGTGAGCACGCCGGCCCCGTGCAGGACAGGCAAAACCTGGCCCGACAGCGCCTGCCAGCGGATCTTGGCCGTGCTGAAGACGAACTCGTCTTCGACACGGATGTTTTGGGTGACGGACTCAGCGATGGGCGGCGGCGGCGGTTGATCGGTTACGGCCACGGCTGGCTGGGCGAGGTTTGAGGGGGCGGCGGTCAGCCAGGCGCCCCACAGGAGGAGCGCGGCGCTGGTGGCGGCGGGCGCCGCCGGAGTGCTGGGGGTGGCCGGCGGGGCTGGGGCGGCGGGTTTCTCGGGCACGCGCCACCACTGGCGCAGGCCCGGCCAGAGGATTTCGAGGACGACGAAGGCCACAGCCACGACGATCAATGCGCCTACGCCGTTGGGTTGGCGCAACGCGGTCCAGGCCAGGAGCGTCCAGGCCAAGGCATGCGCGAGCTTGCGGCGCGAGTCGTGGGCGGTGACGAAACTGTAGAGCCACACGACGACCGCGAGGGCAGCGGGCCAGAGCGACCAGGCGCGGCTGACGAGCGAGGGAGCGAGGGGCACATTGCTGAGCTCGATTTCGAGGGGTGCATCGGCTTGTTGGACGGGGGCGAGGAACTGGAGTCCGGCGGCTGGGGCTTGTCGGGCGGAGGGAGCCACATCGAGTAATCCGAGCAAGGTGATGACCGCAACAACCGAGGCGGCGAGGCCCAGCAAACCGACGACGATATGGCGCACGCTACCGCGATGGTAGTTGGCGGCGCGCACCGAGCGCCACAGCAAGGCCGCCAACACCAGCAAACCGAACCCGACCACGGCACTGGCGAGGACCCGGTCCTGGGTGCGGCCGGACCACAACCGCGCCAGGCCGGCGAACCCGGAGCTGTCGACGAACCCGCCCACTGGGGTCAGCGATCCCCCCCGGTAGAGCAGGCGCTGGCCGGTGTCGGGTGTCAGGGTCCATTCGGCGAGCAGGACGGGGGCGGAAACGACGGGGGCGCCGAGCTTGATGCGTTTAGGGTTGGGGGCTTTCCAGGCCAGCTTGACCTGGACATCGTTGACGGTGTTGGGGTCGGCGTGTTGCGGCAGGGGAATGAGGTTGCCGCGTTGGTCTTTGACCGGCACGACGGGCGCGCCGTTAACGGTGACGGACCAGAGCTCCGCGTCGGCGGGCAAGGCCAGGTGCAGGTGGGGTGTGCCTTTGTTCTTCACGAAATAGCGGGCGTCGGTCACGACTTGGCCTTCCTCCGAGATGCGGGTGGCGAGGGCGGCGCGGTCGACGACTTGGCTGATGATTTCGCCTTGGGCGAGCGGTTTGAGTTCGAGTTCGAGGTTGAAAGGGCGCGTCGAGTATCGGTAGGCGGAGAGGATTGGGGCGTCGAACAGGAGCCGGTGTTCGGCCGGCACTTCGCCCGGCTCGAGTGGGGTGAGCGAGGCGGAGACGTTGACCGGTTGCACCTGGAATTGGTAGGCGCTGACGACGACGGTGTGGCCTTGTTCGGATTGCGCCTCGAGCGGGCGCGCGCCGGTGAAGGTGAGTCGTTCGCCTTGGGCCTTGAAGGGGCGCTCGTAGGTGGCCAGCAGGGTGTAGGTGCCGGAGACCGGGGTGTGCAACTGGACCAGGTAGCTGCCGTCGGTCTTCTGCCAGCTCCGGATGTTTTTACCGGTAAACTCGACGTTGAAGTACTCGGCGGAGACTTCGAGTTTGAAGGTGGCCACCGGCGCGCCGGTCACCAGGTAATTGACCAGGCTGCTGCCGTAGGCGATGCCTTCGGCCACCGAGAAGAGGTGGAACACGTCGGCCTGAATGGATTGCGGGAGGCGCTCGACGTTGAGGGTGGCTTGCCAGGCGGGGTCGGTCAGGCGATAGGCGGCCTGGATGCCGGCCAGTTTCTTGGGGAAAAAGGCGGTGGCCAGCTCGGTCAAGCCCTGCGTGGTGGCGGGCGTGAGCCGAAAGCCGGCGTCGGCCGAGACCCCCACATGGCCGCGCGCAGATTTGGCCTTGGTCACCTCGAGGCGCGGGAGAACCCAGCGCGATTCGCCGAGCGGCTCGTTGCGTTCGAGTCGCAACTGGATGACCTGGCGGCCCAGGACGGGGCTGGCATAGACGAGGCGGAGTTGCGCCTCGGGCGCGCCGGGAGTGTCGGTGAGGAAATAATCGCTGAGGCCGGAGGCGTTGAGGCGGGCAATGGCGTAGCCCTTGGGCACGTGGACGAGCAACTCGCGCAAGGGCGCCTCGCGCACGTCCAACTCGATCTCGGCGTCGATGGCCAACTCGATCTCGCCCAGGTGATAGGCGAGCACCTGCGAGACGGCCAACTCGGGCAGGATGTTGTCGGCCTGGACCTGCAACTGGAAGTCGGCGCCGGAGAACCTGAAGGCGAAGGTCTGACTGGTCTGGGCCGGGAGCAGGGCTTGGGTGGCGGCGGTCTGGGGGACTTGCTCGGGCGAGATTTGGGACAGACCGCTCGCCTGCAAGACCTCGAGCCGCACGGCGCCTTCATTGACCACGCGCACGTAGCCGCCGAAGCGCGTGGCTCCGTCCGGCTGGACTTGGACGGCATCGACCGCTTGGGGAAAAGCGCCCAAGGACCGTTGCAGATGGATTTGTAGGCTGCACAGGTCTTTCTGCGCCTGATTGAACTGGATCACGAGTCGGCGCGGGCCACCGGCCTCGCCGGGCTCGAGGTTCCAGGCCAGCACTTGCGCGCCTTGAACGCGAGTGACCTCCCCCGGCCCCTCGAGCAAGAGGACGACGCGGTTGAGTTCGCCCTGCATGACTTTGAGGTCCAGCAAGACGGTCTGGCGCAGCAAGCCGGGGCTGACGGTGATCTGGGAGAGTCCTTCCGCGGCGTAGAACAAGCGGCCCTCGGCTTCCGGCTTGCGTTCTTGCCAGGCCAGTTCTACCCGGCCGTCGGGCGGCAAATAGCTGGTGAAGGTCGTGCCCAACCGCTCGGGCCGCGCCGCGCCGGCGAAGCGGAACTGGGTGTCGGCGGCGAGTCCTTCGAGCGTGACGGGCTGCAAGGCGCTGGGGGCGACGCCGAATTCGAGCTCGTTCCAGCCGTTGGTCGCGCGTACCCCGGCGCGGAATTCGAGCCGCAACGGGAACTCGCCCGCCTCGTCGAACTGCGCGACGAACTGGCCGTCCACGATCCGCAATCGGCCATGCTGCAGCGGGGCGAATCCGGTGAGCGCTACGCCGCCGCGCAACAATTCGAGTTGGCCGCCCTTCGGGTTCTTGACGCGGGCTGTGGCGGTGAACGTGAATGCGGCTTGATCGTCGCCGAACCGGCCGATGAGCTGGGCGTCGCGTAACACGACCTGGCGCGCTTCGGGGTCGGCCACGCTAATCTTCAGCGGGAGGGAATAGGTGGTGCCATGAAAACGGAAGGCCAACGGCTCAGGGTCAGCCTTGGGGTCGGCCGGACGGAGAGTCTCTGGCAGATACCCGGGCTGGATGGGGACCAGACCCGTGGGGTTGACCGCCTGGACGTCGAGCTCCGGCACGAACTCGAGGCGCACGAACCCGTTGGCCAACGCCGGTTGACCGGTCATGAGGGTCAACGCCTGCGGTGTAGCCGGCAAGGACTCGAGCATGGTTTCCGCCAGGACTCGGCCTTTGAACGACTTCGGGGCGGGGTCGGTCTGTTTGAGGCGCAGCACCAGGAACCGCGCGCCGCTGGCGGCTTGGCGCACGCTCCAGTGTTCGAGGCCGTCGCCGGTGACCTGGCGCAGTTCGCCATCGCCGGCGAGGGCCAATTCGAGTTCCTCGAGGTGGCCGCGAATGGCGTCGATCTCGAGCGTGAAGCTGTGGGCGAGTTTCTCGCGTGTGATGCGGACGGCATGTTGGATCGCCGCGCCGTAGATCGGCGGTTCCTCTTCGCCGGGCCAGCCCTTGAGGTTGGCCTGAATCACCAAGCGCGCCGTGTCGCCCTCGAGGTTGCCCTGGAGCGAGGCGCTCTGGACTTCGGCCTGGACGGGCGGCTGGGCGGCGCGTGGGGGGTTTCCGTCCA
>VHCO01000256.1 GCA_016871715.1 Verrucomicrobiota bacterium | reverse complement strand
GGGCGAGGCGCCTGGGCGATGAACCGGGAGAACGCGACCGCAGCGCATCGTTCAAATTGGCTTGAACGTATAAAACGGCTCAGCCAAAAAGGCAAGCCTGAAGTGGGGCCTGAAGTGGGGTGACCTGGGCGGGCGGTTGGGGGGGCGGTTGGGGCGGTGAGGGGGGGATGGGGTGAGGGATGGGGGATGGTGAGGAGGTAGGGGCGGGCCGGGGCTTGGGGCTTGGGGTGGGAGTGGAGGTGGAAGTGGGGGGCTGGAAGAGATGGAGCGAGCGAAGGGATTCGAACCCTCGACATCAACCTTGGCAAGGTTGCGCTCTACCAGACTGAGCTACGCTCGCGCCGTCGAAGTGGGGCTGAAGCTAGGGGAATCTGTCGCAAATGCAAGCCCTCATTTTCGGACATCGTTTCCGGCCTTCATTTCCGGCCCTGGTGTTGGGCCTTGGTTTGCGGGGTGTGGGCGCAGTCTTCTTTCTGCGCTCGGCGCGCCTGAAGCCGCTATGGACACTGGACACTGGACACAGGGAGCTGCGGCGCGCAGAGGACTGCGCGCCCTACCGTGCCGACCGTGCCGACCGCCGACTTGTGGACCATCTCGGGATCCACAGGATTCATGAGGGTGTGGCGGGTTTGTAGTAGTTGACACCCCAGGAAGCTGGAAGCCGCGGCGCGCAGAGGACTGCGCGCCCTACCGTGCCGACCGTGCCGACCGCCGACTTGTGGACCATCTCGGGATCCACAGGATTCATGAGAGTGTGGCGGGTTTGTAGTAGTTGACACCCCAGGAAGCCGGAAGCCACGGCGCGCAGAGGACTGCGCGCCCTACCGTGCCGACCGTGCCGACCGCCGACTTGTGGACCATCTCGGGATCCACGGACTCATGAGGATGTGGTGAGGATGTGGCGGGTTTGTAGTAGTTGACAGCCCAGGAAGCTGGAAGCCGCGGCGCGCAGAGGACTGCGCGCCCTGGTACCCTACCCACCCGTCTCGGCCGCCTTGATCGATCGATGGGAAGGGCTAAACTCCCGTCGTGGAATTCGGCGATTTCATTCGGATCGGGGCCCAGAAGCCGTCGTTGCGCTTTCTGGTCGTCGGCGGCTACGCCGTCGCGGCGCACGGCCACGCGCGCGCTACGTTCGATGTGGATTTGCTGGTGCGCCGGGCGGAGCGCGATGCTTGGCTCGACCGGGTTTCGTCGGCGGGTCTGAAGTTGTTTGGCGAAACTGGAGCCTTCGCTCAATTCACGCAGCCCCAAGGTGGGGACGGGCTGGATTTGATGTTTGTGGACGAGTCCACGTTTGATCGAATGTGGCAAGCGTCGGAGGAGCGAGACTTCGGCGGCCACTCGGCGCGGATTCCGAGTCTGGATCACTTGCTGGCCCTGAAGCTCCACGCCCTTAAACAGACGCTGCCACATCGCACTTCCAAAGACGCCGACGACGTGGAGATGCTGGTGCGGCGGAACCGACTGGACCTGCGCGACCCGCGCTATGAACAACTGTTTCTGAAATATGGCACTCGAGAAATATACGAAACCTTCGTCCGACTCCTACGAAATGCATGACGCCGCTTCAGCGGACCCGGAGCTTGTGTTTCCAGACGCTGAGGGGTTTCGGTCTGTGCCGCCGCGCGTTTCGCTCGCAGAAGTGATTCAACGCAGCCGGCAATTGCGCCAGTGGTTCCCTTCCGGGCTGCCGAGCGCGGAAGAGCGGTGGCGGGCAAAATCCACGGTCGAATTCCGCTTGTGACAGCGCAGCGCGAGCGACGAGCGAGGTAACCGGCATCTTCGACCGGTTGCAACCAGGCGAACCCAAAGCAGCGGAGGTGCTGGTCGCAGCGAGGGTTTGGCGGCGGGCGGCGGGACTGTCGGGGGGATTTTGCTGGGCGCGGGAGGGGTGAGAGCGGCAGGATGGGGCCGCTGGTTTGGCCGAGTAGGCTGGGCGGAGCGGGTCGGTTCTTCCTGGGCGGTTGGCGCGTCGGCGCGCGGGGGTCCATGGCCCAGGCCAATGAAGGTGCAATGAACGTGCAAATTGCAGTGTTGTGCGACGCCGCCACCGATTACGGTGGCAAGCTGAATTTGCTGGGCGCGTTCGACACCTTGATGGCGCGGCAATGGCCGGCGACTCATCCGCATTGTGCGGTGGCGGTGCGGGTGGCGTTCGAGCGGGCCGAAGAAGGGCCGCGCGAGCTGGTGATGAACCTGGTGGACGAGGATGGTCAACCGGTGATGCCCCCCATTCAGATTCCGTTCGAGGTGAACGTGCCTGCGGACGCGATCCAGATCTCGCGCAATTTCATTGTGAACATCCAGCATCTGAAGTTCGAGCGCCCAGGCTACTACGCCCTCGAGGTGGCAGTGGGCCAACAGCGGGTGGCCGGCATACCGCTGCATGTGCGCGAGGCGCCCGAGACGGGGCCGGGGTAGCGGGCACAGCCGCGAGCGGCTCCGGTGGCCGGGCGGGCTGGAGGCGCCCGATGGGATGGAGGTTGCGGTGGTCCGGGCTTGCGCGGCGGGCGAATGGACGGGCATGCTCGGTTCATGCGCATGCGAACACAGATCCGAGGATGGACGGCGGCTGGGCTGTTGAGTCTGGGTTGGGCGGGAACGGCGGAGCAGCCGGCGAGTTTAGCGGAGCGGCTGGGCTATCGAGCGACGGATCGGCTCCTGATCGTTAACGGTGACGACGCCGGGATGTGCCACGCTGCGAACGCAGCGACGATCTCGAGTCTCGATGAGGGGTTGATGACCTCGGCGACGATCATGGTGCCGTGCGGGTGGTTCAATGAGATGGCCGAATACGCTCGCCGCCAGCCGGAGCGCAGCTTGGGGGTGCATTTGTGTCACACGGCGGAGTGGAAATTGTACCGGTGGGGGCCGGTGGCGCCGCGCGAGCAGGTGCCTGGGTTGGTGGGCCCTGACGGGTATTTCTGGCGTTCGGTGCAGGAGGTGTACGCGCAGGCGAGGCCGGAGGAGGCGTTGGTCGAGGGCCGGGCGCAGGTCCGGAAGGCGTTGGCGGCGGGGATCGACGTTTCCCATTTGGATTCGCACATGGGGACGCTGCAGTACGATCCGCGGTATCTGGAGGTGTACCTGAAGTTGGCCGTCGAGTTCGATTTGCCGGTTCGGATGGCGTCGCAGAGCACGCTGGAGCGGTTCAACCAAGCGGGTTTGCGCCAGCGGTTCGCCCAGGCAGGCATCGTGTTTCCCGATTATTTGGTCTATGAAGAATTGCAGGGGCAGACGGGGGATGTGAAGGCGTTGTGGATGCGGGTGCTGAAGCAACTGCGGCCGGGGGTGACGGAGCTGTACATCCACGCTGCGAAGCCGACGGAAGAGCTTCAGGCGATCACGGGTAGTTGGCGGACGCGGGCGGCGGAGTACGAGGTTTTCACTCACGATGCCGAGGTGAAGCAGTTGTTGGCGGAGGAGAAGATCGTCCGGATCGGGTATCGGCCGCTGCGGGAACTGCAGCGTCGGGAGCGCGGGCAAGGCGCGGGGCGGGGCGGCGGCTCTTGAGGTCTGGAGGTCTGGCGGGCGGGCCAATCTCCGGTTGACTCGGAGGGGGCATTTGTTAGCTTGCGCCGAGCGCAAAGAATTGTGGTGTCGGTGTGTGACAGTTGACCGTCTTCAGACTTAGGGCGGCATCGGTGCAGCCTGCGAGTGCAGCGTCCCCTCAGTTCTCTTTGAGCCGAGAGACCGTGGTTATGAGCAACGAAAGCAGACTTTTCGTGGGGAACCTCTCCTATCGCACGCTGGAAAGCGATCTGCAGGATCACTTTTCGCAGGCCGGGGTAGTGACCTCCTGCAACCTGATGCTCGATAAGATGACCGGCAAATCGAGGGGGTTCGCCTTCGTCGAATTCGCGACCGATGAGGAAGCCAAGAGCGCGGTCGAGCTGTTCCACGGCAAGGAATTTCAGGGTCGCCAGTTGACGGTGAACGTGGCGCGGCCGCGGGAGGATCGCCCGAGTCGACCGCCGCGCGGCGGAGACCGGGACGAGGCGTAGCGTAGGCCACGGTGCGGTGAGGGTTGGCGAGGCGGTGGGGACGGGTGAGGGGGTGACGGCGTGTGTCCAGTGTCCACGGCGGTTGACGGCGCGCGGAGCGCGGCGCGCCGGGGGGACTGCGATAAGCCCGTAGCGCCGGTTTTTCGACCGGCTTCGGGCCGACAGGAAAGTCGGCGGTACGGCCGGTTCGTGGCGGTGTGAAGCGGCGGGGTGATCGCGAGCGGAGGGCGGCGGCGGGGTCGGGTAGGGCTGAGGTGAACTTGACGCACCCAGGTTCACTGATATGCTGGTGGCTTCGTCCGGTGAATTCCGGGAAGACCTTCAACGGGACGCGGCCGGTGGGCTGCCGAGCCGCTGGAGGGTGAGATCACAGCAGAGATTTGCATGAAGCGCACATATCAACCATCGCGACTGCGGCGCAAGCGCCAGCACGGCTTTCTGAATCGCAACTCGAGCAAGAGCGGGCGCGCCACGTTGGCGCGGCGGCGGCGGGTGGGTCGGAAACGGCTCACGCCGGTGTAAGTGGCGGCGCCCGATGGCGGCGGCCTCTCAACGCCTGCGTTTGCCGCGCGCGATGCGTTTGCAGCGTGGCGGTGAGTTCAGCGAGGCGCGCCGGCGCGGCCAGCGGTTGGTGCGCGGCTGTCTGATTGCGAACTGGTACGAATTACCGGATGGGGCCAGTCGGCGGTTGGGGGTGGTGACGACGCGCAAGTTGGGGTCGGCGGTGGTGCGGAATCGGGCTCGGCGTTTGCTGCGCGAGAGTTTTCGGCTGCAGCAACACTCGATTCGGCCTGGGATCGGCTTGGTGTTGGTGGCGCGCGCTTCGATTGTGGGGAAGGAGCGGCAGGCGGTGGAGCGCGATTTGGTGTCGGCGTTACGTGCGGCTGGTGTATGGAGCCAGGCGCGGTGAGTGTGAGTGGTGAGTGTGAGTGTGGCGCAGGTTATTTTGCTGGCGGGTCTGCGGGTGTACCGTTGGGTGCTTTCGCCGCTGAAGGCGGTCGTATTCGGTCCGCTGGGGCGTTGCCGGTTCACGCCGTCGTGCTCGGCGTATGCGGCGGAGGCCATTCGGGAGCACGGCGCTGCGCGCGGGTCGTGGCTTGCGCTACGCCGGCTGGGTCGGTGCCATCCGTGGGGCGATTGCGGGGCCGATCCGGTGCCGCCGGCGGGGCAGTCGGTTGGGTGCGCTGGGGGCGCGGGGTCGGCGCAGGATGGGCGGGAGAGGCGCGGGTGGGTTTGGGTTGGAGGTAGTGGCGGTCGCGGTCGCGGTCGCGGCGGTTGTGGTTGAGCGGGACTGTATTGTTCATGGATCGCAAGTCAATTTTGATACTGGTTTTGTGCTTTGTGCTGCTGCTGGTGTGGGCGCCACTGACGCACAAGATCTATCCGCCCAAGCAAGTCCAGGCGCGCACGAATTTGGTCAGTCTCTCCTCCCCCACCTCGACCAACGTTCCCGCGGAGGTGCCGGCCGCGGCTCCTGGGGTGGCAGCGCCACCGTCGAGCACGCCGGTGATGAGCGCGGGGGGCGCGGGACCGCAGGCGTGGGCGGAGCCGGAGCAGGCCGAGGAGTTGGTGACGTTGGACACGGACGAGGCGCGCTATCTGTTCACCAGCCACGGCGGCGGGTTAAGGGCGGCGGAGCTCAAGGGCTACCCGGAGTCGGTTCCGTGCGGCCGGCGACGGCCGGCGGACACGAACCGGTTTGCGACGCTGAACCACAAGGCGCCGCTGCCGGCGTTGACGCTGCTGAGCGAGGCGTGGAATGACGGGCGGCCGTTCACGGTGGCGCGGGCGGGCGCGGCGGTGAGGGCGGAGAAGACGACCACGAACGGCTGGCGGATTGCGCACGAGTATTTGGCTGGGTCGAACCATGTATTGACGGCGGTGATTCGGGTCGAGAACGCGGCGAAGGAGGCGCGGGCGATGCCGGCGCAGCAGTTAGTGATTGGGACGGCGACGCCGATCAGCGTGCGGGATCAGGGGCAGATGCTCGGGGTGCAATGGTACGACGGTGTGGCGGCGGAGTTCATCGGGGCGAGTTGGTTCGAGAACCTGACGCTGGGGTGTATTCCGGGGACGCCACGGAACGAGTATCAGAGCCCTGGGATGAGCAACGTGGTCTGGGCGGCGCTGCACAACCAGTTTTTCACGATGATCGCGACGCCGCAGCCGCCGCCGGCGCAGTTGGTGGCGCGGCGGGTCGACTTACCGCCGCCCACGGCGGAGGAACGCGCGGCGGAGCGGCAGGCGGTGCTGCGGCCGCATGGTTTCGAGACGGCGCTGGTGTATCCGCAGCGGACGATTTCGGCGGGGGAGGTGGCGGAGTGGCGGGTGGAGCTGTTTGTTGGGCCGAAGGAGTACCGGACGCTGGCGCTGCTGGGTGGGGAGCGTGACCAGGCGATGACGTTTCCGGGGTTTTTCGGGTGGTTTTCGCGGGTGTTATTGGTGTCGATGAACGGGCTGCACGGGATGGGGTTGTCGTACGGGCTCGCGATCATTGCGATCACGGTGATCATCAAGGGGTTGTTTTGGCCGCTGACGCAGGCGAGCACGCGTTCCATGAAGCGGATGCAGGCGCTGCAGCCGCAGATGAAGGCGATTCAGGAGAAGTACAAGGCGGATCCGCGCAAGATGAACCAGAAGCTCATGGAGTTCATGAAGGAGAACAAAGTGAGCCCGCTGGGGGGGTGCCTGCCGATGATCGTGCAGATCCCGGTCTTTATCGGGTTTTATTACATGTTGCAGAGCGCGGTAGAGTTGCGCGGGGCGCGGTTTTTGTGGGCATGCGATCTGTCACAACCGGACACGATCTTCATCATTCCGGGGCTGGGCTGGATTCCGTTTTTGGGGATACCGAGCTTAGGATTCCCGGTGAACCCGTTGCCGTTGTTGATGGGGCTATCGCAGTTTTGGCAGGCGCGGATGACGCCGATGTCGCCCGGGGTGGATCCGGTGCAACAGAAGATCATGCAGTACATGCCGTTGATGTTCGTGTTTATTCTGTACAATTTCTCTTCCGGGTTGGCCCTTTACTGGACGGTGCAGAATCTGTTAAGCATCCTCCAGATGAAGCTCACGAAGAGCACGATGCCACCGCCGGCGGCGGCGGCTGGCCCGGTGAAAGCGCCGGTGAGCCCGCGCAAGGCGCGCTAGTCGCAGCGGGGCGCCGGTCGGATCTTTGTTTGAACGCCGAACCACCTCGAACCTGACCTCCCATGCCAGTGGACCCGAAGAACCTCACCACGGAATTCCTGCGCCTGCTGGGCTTCCAGCCGGGCGTCGAGGAACATCGACTCGACGATGGCCTATTGATCGACGTGCAGTGCGACGACGCCGGCCGCCTGATTGGGCGGCAAGGGCAGACCCTGAGCGAGCTGCAGTATCTGATTAACCGGATGATCTTCCAACAAGACCAGCGCCATCCGAAGGTGACGCTGGACGTTGGGGGCTACCGGACCCAAGCGCGCGAGGCGTTGGTGAAGAAGGCGCGCGAGGCGGCGGAGAAGGTGCGGCGGTGGGGCGACATTGTGGAGCTGGAGCCGATGAACGCGTTTGACCGGCGGATTGTCCATAACGCGCTCAAGGACGATCCCGGCGTCGAGACGCACAGCGTCGAGGTGGAAGGCACGGCGAAGAAGGCGATTTTGCTGCGGCCCAAGCACTGAGCGAGCCGGGGTTGGCCGGTGGCTAGAAGGTGTAGGTCAGCTTGGTGAAGACGCTGCTGCCGGCTTCGGTGCCGTCGTCCACTTGGTTGAAGACCAGGTACCACCAGGTGTTACGGCGGAATTCCCAGCCGTAGATGAGGCTGAGGTTGTGCCGGCCGTCGTGGCGGTGCTGGAGCGAGGACTTGAGCCACATGCGGTCGGCGAGGAAGAGGTCGAACACGACGCGGTTGAGCCAGACGACGTCGTCTCTGCCGGGGGGTGGCTCTTCGAAGCGGACGACGAATTCGTGGCGGAGGGGGAGGCGTTCCCAGAACTTGTAGCGCTTGCCCAGGGCCACCTCGTGGTAGGGGATGTCCTGGAATATGCCGCCGGCCCACTGGAGTTCGATCGATTTCCAGTAATCCGAGGCCCAAGGCTCGACCCCGGCCAGGCAGCGCCAGTTCGTGTGGGGCCGATGGAACTCGTTCTCGTAGGCGCACCGGAGACCAAGGTCATTGCGGAGGACCGTGCTGGCCCACCATTCATGATCGTGGACGGTGGTCTGCTGGCGGTCGTTTCGGTACCACTGCGTGTCGTAGGAGAGGGTGAGGCGCTTGTACCAAGCTGTGCCGGACTCGCGCCGGTAGGCTCCCAGCCAAGAAGGGCCGAAGATGTCTCGGCGCGGGACGTACCCCAGGAGGGGATCGAAACCCTTGGTGAGGGCGTTGTAGGTCAAGCCGAGGTTCCATGGGTAACGCTCGTAGAGGAGCGAGGCGTTGCCGAGGAAGTCCAGGCGGTCCTTGTCCAGGCCGCGGGAATCGTCGCGCAAGACTTCTTCGGCCACGGCGCCTTGCCAACGACAGCGCCAGGCGTCGGTGAGGAAGACGTAGCCGTCGACGCTCCCGACGCGGGAATGGCCTTGGTCGAGTTCGGAATCCGCGAAGTAGTAGCCCAAATACGAGCGCTCGCGGAGGTCTTGGGAGACGCGCAGGACGGTCGAGTTGCCGTAGTAGGGGCCGTCATGGGCGAGGGAGCTCTGGAGGTTTTGGAAGGCGAAGGCGAAGCCATCGAGCAGCCCACTGGCCTTGAGTGCGGCGTCGATGTCGGTGAACCGGCGGCTGTAATAGAGCCGGTGCGGCATGCGGATGAGTTCATCGCCCTCGCGGAAGAAGAGCCGTTTCTCCGGGAGGAACCGCTCCGTATCCCGCAGCTCGATGGTGTCGTCGTCTGCCTCGACTTGGCCGAAGTCGGGGTTCAGGGCGAGGGCGGTGGTGATGGCGGGGGTCAGGCGCACGCCGACGTCGAGGCCGGCTTTGAGGAAGGTGTCGGTGTCGCCGTTGAAGTCCGTGCGCGCGCTCAGGTACGGGGTGACCACCCAGTTCCGGTCGAACGCGGCCGAGGCGAGATCCAGGCCGGTGAGGTGACCGAAGTGGCGGGGTTTATAGACGTCGGTGGCGCTGAAGCTCCAGAAGCTGGTGGTATCGGTGCGCCGCTGGAGGCGGGTGATATTGAAGCCCCAGGTCTGGCCGTCTCGCCGGAAGTAGTTGAGGACCTTCAGGGGGATCCGCATCTCGAAGCTCCACCGATCGGCGTGGAGGCGGGCGGCGCAGTCCCACTCGGCGGACCAGCCGTAGTTGAACTGGCCGGAGGGGCCTTCGTTGGCGTCGGCGCGAGTGCCGAGTGGGTTGGTGAAGAAGGCGTACTTGCCGCGGTGGTTATGGGGGGGGTCGACGTGCACCTCGACCCAGTCATCCGCGACAAAGGAGCGGTCTTCGCGCCGTTCGGTGGCGCGGATCGCGGCCATGTCGGTGTCGAGGCACTCGACGCCCACGTAAAGGTGGGTTTGGGTGAACGCGACCCGCACCAGGGTTTGTTCGCGAGCCGGTTGGTGCGTCCGGGTGTCGATCAAGCCTGTGCCCACGTCGCATTCGGACCAGAACGGCTCGTCCAGCGCGCCGTCCACGGTGAGCGGCGCTTCCACACACAGCGCTCGCAGCGATGGGACGGGGGCTTGCGGATCCGAATGGGGCAGGGCGGCCGGAGCGCTAACCAAGGTCAACGCGGCTAACCCGAGCCCGAGGCTGCATCGGTACAGTCCACTTCGGCATTGGTGGTGCTGGCATAGCCGGCCGGGGGGCCTCATACGATGCCCCGGCAGCAGTAGCGGTCAAGGGGGCGGAGATGGATCATGGGAGAGCTAAACGACGGCGGTGGCGGTGGGTGTTTCTGGCGCGTTGGCGTTGGCGTTAGGGATAGCGATTAGGGCTTAGAGTCAGGGTCACTGCGTTAACATGCGAGGACCCTGGGGGTGACGGTGTGGCCAGCACGTTGACCGGAGTCAAGACCCGCGACGATCCCCTCCCCCGCCTGAACGCAAAGGCTTGGCAAGTTAGGTTGAGATCAGGCGCGAAGCAGCGGCCCTGCGGATATCTCACGGGAGGTGCTGGCCCAAGCGGTCGGTCGGTGGAGGGGGTGGTGGAATGGAGGGGGTGGTGGAATGGGGAGGGGAAGGGGTTTCATACGGCGCCCCAGTGATTCGTATCAACCACAGGGATAGGGCGATGCGTGTCAACAATTATGTATCTGGCAAAACAAGATCAGCTCCAGATCGTGAGTTACAGGTCGGGGGCGGGCTCGTGGAACTCGCCCCTCCAATGGGGTTTCGGATCGTGGGTTTCAGGTCGGGGGCGGGCTCGTGGAACTCGCCCCTCCACGGGGTTTCGGATCGTGGGTTTCAGG
>VHCO01000255.1 GCA_016871715.1 Verrucomicrobiota bacterium | reverse complement strand
TCTGCTCGGCCGGGACGCGGACCAGGACATGGAAGTGATTGGACATGATGCAGTAGGTGATGACTTCGAGGCCGCAGAAGGTGGCCAAGCGCCGGAGGAGCCTGACCAAGGTTTCTTTGCCGAGGTCATCCAGGAGCCGTTGGGCGCCGACGATGCGGGAGACGCAGTGGTAGACGGCGATGCGTCCTTTGACTTTGATGCGGCTGGTCTTCATAGTGCTTCTTATAGGCAAGATGGAGGGTTGCTTCCAACATGGATGTTGTTCGCACTGAACAACCAGACGATCTAAACGCGAGGTTCCGAGAGGCGTCGCGCGCGACCGTCCGTGCGACCCTGGCCTTCGTGCCTTCGTGTTCGTGCCTCGTTCGTGCCTCAGGCGAGTCATGCTGCAAATCCCTCTACCTCAGTCCCATTGCGGAGGCTGAGGGTCAGCCACCCAGGGTCCTTTGTCAACTATTATTGTTCTGTCTGATAATCGATAGAATGCACGAAGCGTTCTGAGCTCGCCAAGGCCGCGGGAGATCGAGCAGCGTGAGGGTTGGTGTCCTCTGCCGCGAAGTCCGCTGAGAACTCCGATGATTGGCGCTGGCTGCCCGGCCAACCCTTTGCCCTCCCGCTCCCGCCCGACCCCTGGCGAGCGTCTTGCCGCAGCGCCGCACGCAACATTCCCTCCAGGCCACCCGTCAGCGTCGCCCCCGCCAGGGCCACTTGCGCTTTGGCCTGAGTCAGGAAGCGGGTGGTTTCTCCGGACTGTTCCTCACGGGCGGCGCCGGCTGCCTTTCTTTTTCACCGCAGCCAACTGGCCGGCCGCCAGGGTGATTTGCTCGGACACGTGGACGAACTCATCGGCCAGTATGCGTTAGCAGTGGCTTCGTTTCTCGAGAGGTGAATGCCCACGAAACCCTTGTAAACATTGGGGATTTTTGAAGTTGGTGGCTGGAGCCAGAATCGAACTGGCGACACAAGGATTTTCAGTCCTCTGCTCTACCAACTGAGCTATCCAGCCATCGCGACCGTCGCGACCCACGCCGTGGCTCGTCCGCTGCCGCGCCCGTAGCGCCCGAACCCGACTCAGCCCAGGCGCAGCCTCCGGATGCGGAACCCGCCCGCTGGAGCGCTGATCGAACGCGCCCAAACCGTGCCACAGGCCTTCCCAGCGATGCAAGCCCGGAAACGGCCCGGAGAGCACCCGCCACCTGGCACCCAGCCGAGGCGCGCCTCGGTTTCCTGCCCACCGCCCAGCGGTTCAGCCGCCCGCAAGACGACTCGGCGGTGCAGCCTCGATCTTGGCTCGTGCTCCACCAACGCTCGTGGGGACGATTGGCCGCGGCGCGCGGAGGACTGGGCGCCCTACGGGTCGACGGCCATCGAGCGTGCGGGCATCCGTGCGGGCAAGGGCGTCGGACGACAAGCGCAGCGCGACCTGTGGAGAGCCGGCACCGCCTCGGGTCCGGCGCCGCTGAAGGCGCCCGCTTGAGGCTTGTCGGACTCGGGCGGACTAGCCAACACTGGGCGCTTTCCAGCCCGATTTCCAATCCCGCCCCACGGCGGCAGAGGAGACCTAGCGCTGGGTTTGGGCTTGGTTTCAAGCGACCAGACGCTAGAGTCTACGGGTGTTCCTGATCGCCCGAACGGCCTGCTCCCGCGTGGGCAAAGTGACCTGGCATCGCTGGCACGAACTGCAGCGGCTGGCGGCGATTCTGGGCACCTTGCTGTGGGTGAGTTTGTGGCCGCGGCATTGGCGGCGCACCGTGCGGCAAGTCTTCGCGCGACAACTCCTCTTCACCGGCGTCGAGTCGGTCTGGTTCACGGTCGTGCTCGGTCTGCTGGTGGGCATGGCAGTGGTGATGCAGGCCCACGTCTGGCTGGGCAAGGTGGGTTTGTCCCCAATGGCCGGGCCCTTGCTCGTGGTGGTCGTTGCGCGGGAACTCGGCCCGGTCTTGGCCAACATCATTGTGATCGTGCGCAGCGGTAGCGCCATGGCGACCGAACTGGGCCTCATGAAGGTCCGCGGCGAGGTGCGGGTGCTCGAAGCCCAGGGCCTTGACCCGCTCGTCTACCTCGTCATGCCCCGCGCGTTGGCCATGGTCATTGCCACGTTCGGCCTGGCCATCCTCTTCATCGCCGTGGCGTTCCTCGGCGGCTATTTCCTCGGCCGGTTCACCGGCGGCTTCCACGTGGATACGGGCACGTTCCTGCGCAGCCTCTTTCGAGCGATGCAGCCCGTGGACCTCCTCAATGTGGTCGTTAAGAGCGTCCTCCCAGCGCTCTTGAGCGGTGTACTCTGCTGCACCGCCGGCCTGGACGCCCAAAGCCGCGTCACCCAAATCCCCGCCGCCACCAAGGCCGCCCTCGGCCAGTCCTTGGCCGCCCTGTTCCTCGTCGCCGCCTTGGTCTCGCTCATCACCTACGCCTGAGATGCCTCGTCCCCACCCCATGCACCTGCCCGCCCCCATCTTGGCGTTTGAAGACGTCGCGATCGAATCGAACCCACAGTACGAGTCCGCGATCTGGAACATCAGCTTCGCGTTAGGGCCCGGGGAGTTGTTGCTCGTCCTGCTGGACCGCGAGCACCGGCTGCTGCCGCTGGCGGATGCCGCCGCTGGACTCGAGCGCCCGCTCGAAGGCCGCGTGCGCTTCGGCGGCCGAGATTGGCAGACGCTCAGCGCCGACGACGCCGCCGCGGAGCGCGGGCGGATCGGGCGCACCTTCGCCGAAGGCGGCTGGGTCAGCAACCTCGATGTCGAGGAGAACATTATCCTCGCCCAACGCCACCATACCCAGCGCAGCGAGACCGAACTGCTCGACGAGGCCGCAACCCTGGCTCGCCAGTTCGGCCTGCCCGGCCTGCCCGTCGGCAATCCGTCGGCTTACCGGCGTCAGGACCTCCAAAAGGCAGGGTGCGTCCGCGCTTGCCTCGGCGAACCCGTGCTGCTCATCGTCGAGCGCCCCACCGAAGATGTGTACGCGGACTTGATCGCGCCGTTGGTGAACGTCTTGCTGGCCGCGCGCCGCCGAGGCACCGCGGTCCTCTGGACCACCACCGACCTCAGCGTCTGGGACGACCCGGGCCTGCGCCCCACAGCCCGCTGTCGGATGTTTGGCTCGCGCCTGCACATGGTCCCGAACTAGCCGTCATGGAAAAGCGATTCAAGTTCCGCCATGTCAACGAAGTCGCCGGGCTCTTCGTGCTCGGCATGCTCGGCGTGGTCGTCGTGGCCTCGATCATGATGATGCGTTCCCACCATTGGTTCGCCGCCAAGTACACCCTGACCCTTCTCCTGCCCGAATCCGGCGCGGGCGGCCTGAGCCGCGGTAACCAAGTCTTCATCCTCGGCCTCTCGGCAGGCGCCGTCGACGACATCCAAGTCGACGACCAAGGCCGGCTGACCGCCTTGGCCTGGATCCAGGCCGATTTCAAACCCTTTGTCCGCACCGACTCGACCGCCACGATCCGGAAGACCTTCGGCGTGGCCGGTGACGCTTACGTCGAGATTAGCCGCGGCACCGGCCCGCCCCTGCCCCAAACCCGTCCCGCCATCCCCTGCCAACCCTCCGAAGAACTGCCCGGGATGATGGACAAACTCATCGCGGAAGTGCGCCGCGAAGTCGTGCCCGTCCTCCACCAAGCGGACGCCGGCCTCAAGGCCTGGACCCAGTTGGGTGCAGACCTCCAACAGACTCGCCATGGCCTCGAGCGGTTGCTCGCTCGCCTGGACCGCCTTGCCACCGGCCTCGAACAAGGCCAAGGCGCCGCCGGCCATTTGTTGACCGACACCGCCCTCACCGACGAAGCGCGCCGGGTCCTCGTTGACTCCCGCAACCTGCTGGCCAAGGGACAGACCACCCTGGCGCAACTCGAATCCGCCCTCAGCCACGTGCAAACCGCCGCCGCCCGCTTGCCGGATGTCGCCGACGCCGTGGCCGCCGAGGCCAAGGACCTCCCGGGCTTGGTGCTGCAAACCCAGCAAACCGTCCACCAACTCGAACGGCTCATCGAAGGACTCCAACGTCACTGGCTCCTCCGCAAGTACATTCCCCCCGCCCACGACACCACCTCCCGCCTCCCCCCTTACCGCGTCCCCGGAGGTCTCCCGTGAGCTCAGACCGCGCGGTCCTCACCCGGCGGGCGCGCCCGTGCCTCACCCTGGGCGGGCTGCTGGTCGCCCTCGCCCTGATCGGCGGTTGCGCATCGCCCAAGCCGGTGCGGGAGACCTCGGGTGACGTCGAGCTTAACCGGCTCAATCGAATCGCCCGCGACACCTTCGACCGCGGCGCCTACGAATCGGCCCTCGAAGTCTACGCGCAGGCCCTAGCGCGCGCCCGCGCCCACGACGACGCCCGTCCCGCCGGCAACGCCGCCTATCACATCGCCCTCTGCCACCTCGCGCTCGATCGACCTCATGCGGCCCGCCCCTGCCTTGCGGAGGCCGAAGCGGAACTGAGCCGCGCAGGGGAAAACCTGGCCGATGTGCTGCTGCTGCAAGCCAGGCTCGCCTGGGTCGACAACCGCCATGTCGAGGCCGAACGGTATGCCGCCCGTGTCCTCTCTCACCCCAGCGCTTTCCCAGGGCCCATCCACCGTGCGGAAGTCGCCCTGCTGCGCGGTCATTTGGCCTGCGACCAGGGCCAAGGCGCCCTGGCTCGCCCGGCGCTTGCCGAAGCCTGGCAGCAGGCCGCCGCTGCACCCGTCACCGCCTTGCGCGCCGGCTGTGAGCGGCTCGCCGGACGACTCGATCTGCTCGACGAGAATCCCCAAGCCGCTGCCCACGCCTTCGACCGCGAAGCGGCACTCTGGCGCGAAGCCCGGGAGTCCCGCGCCCTGAGCCAAGCCCTCGCGCGCGCCGCGGAGGCCTGGCGGGCCGCTGGCCAACCCCAAACAGCCGGCGACCGCTTCTATCGCGCCGCCCGCAGTGCCCTCGCCCAGGGCCGACGCGGCGACGCCACGCGCTGGGCAGCCGAAGCACGCGCCGCCGCTGAGGCGGCCAACGACCAACCGCTACGCCAGCGCTGCCTGGCTCTGCAGGCGGAGCTCGAAACGGACGCGGCCTTGCCCCAACGTTGACCTATGCGACCACCCGACAACCCCCCCGACGAGGACGAACGAATCGTCGCGCTGCGGGAGCTGGGCCTGCTCGATACCCCGCCCGAGGAACGGTTCGATCGCCTTACGCGGCTGCTCCTCCGCATTTTCCAGGTGCCCATTGCCTATGTCGCGTTGGTCGACGTCAACCGGCAGTGGTTCAAGTCTTGTTACGGCCTCGATGCTTCCGAAACCTCTCGCGAGGTCTCCTTCTGTGGCCACGCGATCCTCGAGAAGGAAATGATGATCATCCCCGACGCGCGACTGGACGATCGTTTCTATGACAACCCGCTGGTCACCGGGCCGCCCCAAATCCGGTTCTACGCTGGCCATGTCCTCCGTGGCCCACGCGCGCAAAAGGTGGGCACGCTGTGCCTAGTCGATAGCCAGCCGCGCACCTTCAGCGAGGCCGACCGCCAGACCCTGCGCGACCTCGCCGCGTTGGCGGAGCGGGAGCTCAACCAGGCCGAAGTCAGCGAACTCCAAAAACAGCTCCTCACCACCACGACCCTCCAGCGCGCCATCCTCAACGGCGCGAACTACTCGATCGTCTCGACCGATCCCACCGGCCTCATCCTCACCTTCAACCGCGCCGCGGAGCGTCTGCTCGGCTACCAGGCCAGCGAACTGGTCGGCCAAACCACCCCCGCCCTCCTCCATGACCCCGCCGAAGTCGCCCGCCGCGCGGAAGCACTCACCCGCGAATTGGGCCGACCCATCGCCCCGGGCTTCGAGGTCTTCGTGGCCAAGGCCCGCGACGGCGGTGCCGACGAAAACCAATGGACCTACCTCCGCAAAGATGGAAGCCGCGTCCCCGTCGCCCTCTCGGTGACCGCCTTGTTCGACGCCGACGGGGCCATCACCGGCTTCTTGGGCATCGCCTGCGACATCACCGAGCGCAAACAGGCGGAAGAAGCCGTGCGCGCGGCCCAGGCGGCGCAAGAAAGACTCCTGCTCAACATCCTTCCCCAGCCTGTCGCCGATCGCCTCAAGGCCGGGCCCAGTCTGATCTCGGATTGCCTGCCCGAGGCCACCATTCTCTTCGCCGAACTCCACGACTTCGCTCGCCTCACCGACCATTTGCCTGCGGCGGACGTGGTGAAGTTGCTCAACGAGATCGTCTCGCGCTTCGACCGCCTCGTGCTCGAGCACGGCCTCGAGAAGATCAAAACCATCGCCAACGCCTACATGGTCGCCGGCGGCGTGCCCGTCCCGCGGCCGGACCATGCCGCTGCCGTGGCCGACTTGGCCCTGGCCATGCAGCAGGACATCGTCCAGATGGTCGCCCCCGGGGGCGTCTCGTTTCGCCTGCGCATCGGACTGGACACTGGCCCGGTCGTCGCCGGTGTCATCGGCACCACCAAGTTCACCTACGACCTTTGGGGCGATACCGTCAACACCGCGTGGGAGATGGCCACCCTGGGTGTGCCGGGCAACATCCAGGTCAGCGAAGCCACCGAGAGTCGACTGCGCGGCCGCTACAGCTTCGAGACGCGCGGCGAGTACTACCTCAAGGGTAAGGGCACCATCCGGATCTCGTTCCTCAAAGGCAAACGCCGCGCGGCCGCCGGCACCCTGACCCCGGCAAACCAACTCCTGCCGGAAGCCGTCGACAAGCTTACCTGCTTGCCGGAAGTCCTCAGCCGTGCGAGGATCCCACCCGACGGCACATAACGAAAGCGCTGTTGGTACCGAGTTAGCCCCCGGGGACGCCGTTGCTTTGATGGCCGAGACCAACACTCCGCTGACGCCAGCAACGGGAAGCCCGTTTCTCGTGCGGTAAGCGAGGCTACCGTCTCCGGGTACAATCTCTGAGATCGCAGCAGCGCCGTCGTAACGGCCTGGTTTTCAGACGCGCCCGTAGCTCAGTCGGATAGAGCATCTGCCTTCTAAGCAGAGGGTCCCGCGTTCGAGTCGCGGCGGGCGCGCCACTTCGGGTGGGCTGGACGCCCAGTTCGATCCCGCGGGTGTCGCATCCCGACTGACCAAAGCAATGAAGTCGAGAGGCGCGGAACTCCCTGGGGTCTCGAGATTCGAAATCACATACGGACCACATGTTGCCGGACGAGCAAACCAGCCCAGAGCCGTGTCCTGGTGAACGAACGCCAACTATCGGCCCCGCTTCACCGTGAATCGCGGCCGTTCTTCTTCGTTCCGCGAGTCCCTCGGGTGGAGCATCGTCGTCAGCTTGCGGATCTGAAATCCCCTGATCGTCAAACTGGCGGAAGGGGTGGGATTCGAACCCACGGTAGACTTGCGCCTACGCCTGATTTCGAGTCAGGTGCCTTTAACCACTCAGCCACCCTTCCAATTGACTATCAAAGACTTGCGTGTTTAGAGATCAGCTCGGTTTGGTCTTTGTATCCCGGTTTTTTATCCCGAGCCCCCAAACCCAAGCCATTCACGCGCTCGCACGTGGCGTCGAGTATGCCACATGCCCAATCGGCATCAAGCCGTTTAAATCGCCCATCCGCAGCGAGTTCTGTGAAATCACGAAGATCTCTCTGCTTGTTCTGGACCTGAGTGCGCACGACTCTGAGCGCCCTGTCATTCTCGGTTCTGCACCATCGATCGTCGTCATAGATCGGCCTCCCTCCGTTCCGGAAGATCCTCCGAGCACGGGACGATTCGAGCAACCAGAAGGTGTTCGTCGGAGGCGAATAGCGGTACGCGTTGGTCCGCGCGGGATCCAGCATCACCCGATCCACCGTTCCGACGGCAAACGGCCCGCTCGGCTTGGGAAAAGCGGTGAGCAGATGATTGGTGGAGGTGCGATAGAACCGCTGACTCAAACCGGCTGCGTTGGTGTCCTGGAACAGCAGCGGATCAGGATCGTCGTTGGTTCGCAGCAGCGTCGCCAACGGAGTCCAATTCGCCAGGTTCGTGGACGCCTCCACGACGTTGAAGCCGAGCATCTGCCGGAACTGGTTGGAAACGAGGACTGTCTGTGCCTCCTTACGCTTCTTTCGTTGCGCTGGACAGCCTACAAGCCCTTGTTGCGCACGGTCCGGCGTCGTGATACAGCAGCAGCGTGAAAACGACGCTCGACATTGCGGAGGCGCAGGCGCGGCTGCCCAAGCTGGTGCGTGCGCACCAAACAGACCGTTTCGCTGCAGCAGGCCCATGAAACGGTGGCCTTTCTGGTGCCGCGCGAGCGGATGGAGGCGCTGCTGGAGACCATGGAAATCCTGGCCAACCCACAGGCCATCCGCGCCCTCCGCTGCGACCGCTCCGGCCACGGCCGCTATCTCCCCTTGTCAGCGCTCGATGAAGATTAGAGTCGAACTCGATCCTCAGGTGGTCGGCTTCGTCCGGGCCTTGGCGCCGGAGCCGCGTCGACGCTTACGCCGTGCGCTGCGCGGGCTGGAGCAGGAAAAGGGCGACCTGAGACAGCTCGAAGCGGACCTCGCAGGCTACGCCCGTCTGCGGGTAGGAAGCTATCGGGTGGTGGTTCCTCTCTACGCCCAGAGCGGTCAACGCGTCGCTCGTTGCGTTTTCGCCGAGCAACGTCCGGTCGTGTACGAGTTGTTTGGCGAGATTCTGCGGGGCGAGGTCGGGAAGGCATAACGGACGCCAGCGATGCTTTGCCAACGCACGGTCACGTTCGTGCCGGTGGTCGAGGCCGAGAGGAGGCGCAACGCCGACTTTCCAGTCGGCCCGCGAGCCGGTTGGAAAACCGGCGCTACGGCCCTGGTCATTCACCGGCTGACGATCGCGAACAAGTAACGCAACTCGCCGTCCACTTCCTCCGGGCGGGTCACCGTGTGGGCCACCTCTTCACGCAGTAACTCGCGATATCGCTGCCGCAGGCGATGCACGGTCACTTTCACGGCCGTCTCACTCAGGCCCAGCCGCTCCTTGCCTAGCGTTGCCGCTTCACAGGCCGGACCCCACATGCTAGGCTCTCGCCGTGCTGTTATGAATTGTGCTCCTGACGATGGCATCCACCCATGAAACCGTCTCGCCGAACTTTCCTAAACGTCGTGGGAACTACCGCTCTGACTCTCGCTCTGCCCACGGTCGCTCGCACGGGGGAAGCCCTACCGCCTAGGAAAACCCACCTGGTCACCCTCAGTTTCGATGACGGCTTCAAGAAGTCCTTTGCGCGCATCGCCGAGATCTATGAAAAGCACCGGCTGTCCGCATGCCTGAATGTCGTCGCCGCAGGCTTAGCCGACGACGCGTACATCAAAACCTCGCCTTTGGGCGACTTCGAACTGTGGAACGAGCTGAAGCGGCGCGGCCACGAAGTCATGCCCCACGGCTACCGCCATGAGAACCTGGCCAGACTGCCCCTGGACCAGGCGCAAGAACTGGTCAAGCGATGCCTCGACGTGTTCTCGGAGAGGCTCAGCGGCTTCGATCCGAAACAAGCGGTCTTCAATTTCCCGTACAACGCCTCCACCCCCGAGCTAGAACGGTGGTTGCCGACCCAGGTGCGGGCCTTCAGGACCGGGGGCGGCGCGATCAACCCCTGGCCGCACCGGGGACAGGTGAAGCTGACCTGCGTCAGCTCGGGTCCCGGGAACTGCGAGGCTGCGATTGACCGCGAGCTGGAAAGGCTCTTGGCGCGCAAGTCGGGCTGGCTGGTGTTCAATACCCATGGCTTGGACGAGGAAGGCTGGGGCCCGATCCGCGCCGCCTACCTCGAGGAATTGCTGGAGCGCCTCCTTGCCCTGGAGACCGTCGAGATCCTGCCGGCCGGCCGCGCCCTGGCGAAATACGCCGCATGACCTCCGGCGGTAGGCGTTCTCCTGCCACGCGAACTGGCCGTCCGCATGGCGTCCCTTGTGAAGAGGAACGGTCGTGCCGCGGCCATCGGCGTGGCGGTATTGAACGTGTGAACCGCGCTGGCGCACCGCCACGAAGCCAAGGCGTTCTAGGAGCCGACAAACCTCGGCGGGTTTGAGGACCGGGATGGAGCCCATGCTCAGGCAACGGCCACGTTCTGGGTGCCCACGAACTCTGCCTCCAAACGCGGCTCACCGTCCTCGAGCAGCATGGCAATGACTTCGCGCAGGTTGGCGTTCAGTTCGTCCAACGTTTCTGCTTGGGAATGGGCGCCCGGGAAACCCGGCACATACCCTACCAGCAGGCCCGTGACGGGATCGCGTTCCACCACGGCCGTGAAAGTCTTCATGCCCGCATTCTTCCACTCCCCGGCCATTAGTCAACCCGCCAGCGACTCGAAGCGGAGCTCCGGGGGAGGGGGGGCGCGAGTCGAAGGATGAGCGTTCCAGTGAATGCGAATGGCAAGTAAACTGCTAATTCTGCCTCTTCACCTGATTCCGTCCGCGCGGGGTCAGAAGGTGGAGGCGCAAC
>VHCO01000254.1 GCA_016871715.1 Verrucomicrobiota bacterium | reverse complement strand
GTCACCAAAGTCAACGTGGACGAATTCCCTGGCCTCGCCGCCGAGTACCGCGTCGGCGCCGTGCCGACGCTCCTGCTCTTCAAGCAGGGCCGCGTCGAGGATGTCATCGTGGGCCTCAAGACCAAGCGCGACCTGCGCTCGAGCCTCGAGCGCGTGCTGACCCCCGCTTGATTTGCCCAGGCCGGGCGTGGGACGATCGGCCATGCAGCGGATCGTGACGCCTCAACGACTCGCCCGCCAGGCCGAGCACTACCACCAGCTCGCCAGCATGATCGCCGCGGGGATGGGTCTAGTGTCCGCCCTCGAACACACGCGCGCCAACGCCCAAGGCCCTTGGCGCCGCGCCCTCGACCAGCGACTGGCCCACCTCGCCCGGGGCGGCACGTTCGCCGAGGCCATGACCGTGGGCGCGGCCCGGCCGCCGGCGTTCGATCTGGCCCTGATCCGAGCTGGGGAACAAAGCGGCCGGTTGGATGACTGCCTCCGGTTACTCGCGGACACGTATCGGGGGCAAGCGAACCTCCTGCGTCAACTCGGCGCCGCCTTGGTCTACCCGTTGCTGCTGCTGCACGTGGCCGCCTTCGTGTTCCCGTTCCCCAGCCTGTTCCTCTCCGGTGACGTAGCCAGCTACCTGGTCCACTGCGCCAGCGTGCTCCTGCCTTTGTACGTCCTCGTGTTGCTGGCAACCTACGCGTTTCACAGCCAGCATGGGCCCACCTGGCGAGCCCGCCTCGAGGCGCTAACCGCCTTCATCCCACGCCTCGGTCCGGCTCGCCGCGAGCTAGCCCTCGCCCGACTCGCCGCGGCCCTCGAAGCCTTGCTAAGCGCGGGGGTCTCGATTCTCGAAGCCTGGGAGCTGGCGGCCGATGCCAGCGGGTCGCCCGCCCTCAGCCGCGCGGTGCGAGGTTGGCAACACCGATTGGCTGCCGGCGAGACGCCAGCCGACGCGCTCGACCACAGCCCCGAGTTCCCCGGGTTCTTTGCCCAAGCGTATCGAACGGGCGAGGTCAGCGGCACGCTTGACGATGCCCTACGGCGGTTGCACCGGTATTACCTCGAAGAGGGGACCCGCCGACTCCGCAGCTTCGCCGAGTGGCTCCCCCGTGGCGTCTATGCAGCGGTGGCGCTCTACGTGGCCTACCGTGTTTTGTCCTTCTGGTTGGGTTACTTTGGCCAATTGCAGAGTGTGCTCGGTCCTTAGTCATGAGTCACCGCGATGAACCACAAGCCCGTGGTAGGGTGGACAGTCCGCTGCGAACCGCGGCTGCCTGTGCCCACAGCGGTCTGCGGCGCGCAGAGGACTGCTTACCCTACCAGCCACTCGTCGTCTATCCCAGGCTCTCATCCGTACCCCCCCGGCCTCGCTAGCTCCCTGGCACGCGGCCAACCGGCCGGCCTGGGCCGGTCACTCAGACCGAGGTGGGCAAACTCCGGGCTCGGCGCAGCCGCGGTAGTGGCCCTAGGCTCGGCATATGACGCTGGCCGATTTGCTCACCGACGAAGCGCTGCGCGCGCACGAGTTCCCCGTCGCCGCCAAACAGGTCTTCTTAGCCCACGCCGGCGTGGCCCCGCTCCCACGCCGGGTGACCGAGGCCATTGCCGCATTCACGCGCGCTTGTGCAGAGGCGGACCAGGAAGCGGTTTTGTCGCCCGGTTTCTTCCAGGAACTGCGCCAACTCGGAGCCCGGTTGCTCGGGGCGCGTCCGGAGGAGATCGCGCTGGTGGGGCCCACCTCGCTGGCCTTGAGTTTCGTGGCGCAAGGTCTCTCCTTTCGTAAGCGCGACAACGTGGTCGTTTACTTCGAGGATTACCCGTCGAATGTCTATCCCTGGATGAACCTCGCCGCCCGCGGCTGTGAGGTGCGGTTCCTGAGCGTCCGCCAGTTGGGCCGGATCCGGACCGCCGAGGTGCTCGGCGCCGTGGACGAGCAGACCCGCTTGGTCGCCCTGGCCTCTTGTCACTTCGTTGCGGGTTGGCGGATCGATCTGGGCGAGATCGGCCAAGCCCTGCATGACCGTGGCATCCTCTTCTGCGTGGACGGCATCCAGACCCTGGGCGCGTTTCCAACGCCGGTCCAGCACATCGATTTCCTCGCTGCCGATGCCCATAAATGGCTGCTGGGCCCGTGCGCGGCCGGCCTGTTGTACGTGCGCCAGTCGGTGCAAGAGGCCCTGGCGCCCGTTGCGCTGGGCTGGCAAAACGTCCGCTGCCCCAACTACGTGGCCGAGGAAGACCTGGTCCTCAAGCCCGATGCGCGCCGCTACGAGGCCGGGAGCGCCAATCTCTTGGGCTTGGTCGGACTCAAAGCCGCCCTCGAACTGCTGCTCGAAATCGGCATCGACGCCATCGCCGCGCGCTTACTCGAACTGCGCGCTTTCCTCATCCGCGCCCTCCAGGACCGTGGCTACTCGGTCCTGTACCCCGACGCCCCTCCCGCCCACGCCAGCGCCATCGTCAGTTGCCATCGGCCGGGAACCGACCTGGCGGCCGTTCACCAGCGCCTCGCCGTGGCCGGCGTCCAGACCTCGCTGCGAGCCGACCGCACCGGCCGCCAGTACTTGCGTTTCTCGCCCCATTTCTACAACACCCAGCCAGAACTGGCTCGCGCCCTCGGCCTCCTGTAGGCGCGGCCCGCGCCCATCCCAAGCGCAAGCGGCATCGACGGCGCGGTGCATCTGGGCAAACCACCAGGCAGCCCGGCTCAGACGTCGTTGGGGGCGCATCGCGGCCTGAAGGCGGGTACCCCGGTCAAAGCTCAGTTCAAGTTGTCGGTCGAGCATGGTGTGCCTTTCAGTTTTTGCCCGCACCCTAGCACTTGGGGTGGGACAAAGACTGTCCTAGACTGATCTTGTCAAGGCTGCCGGCCCCTGCTTACCTTGCGCGTTCGAGCGAGCTTGCGATGGACTACAAAGACACACTGAACCTCCCGCGCACCGGCTTCCCCATGAAGGCGGACCTGGTCACGCGCGAACCCGAACGCCTGCAACGGTGGCAGACCGATCGCCTCTACGAGCAGATCCAGACGGCACGCTCCGGCGCCCCCAGGTTCGTCCTCCACGACGGCCCGCCTTTCGCCAATGGCGAAGTCCACATCGGCACAGCCTGGAACAAGATCCTCAAAGACATCGTCGTCAAGTTCAGGAGCCTGCGCGGCTGTTGCGCGCCTTACGTCCCGGGCTGGGATTGCCACGGGTTGCCCATCGAATTCAAGGTCAGCCAGCAACTGCGCCAGACCGATGCCGCGCCCGCGGACGCTGCCGCCCTGCGCCGGGCCTGCGAAACCTACGCCCGCAAGTTCATCGACCTGCAACGCACCCAGTTTCAGCGCCTGGGTGTGCTCGGAGACTGGGAGCGGCCTTACCTGACCCTGGAACCCGCCTACGAGGCGGCCGAGTTGCGCCTGTTCGCCGACCTTGTCGAGCGCGGTTTTGTGTATCGGGGGAAGAAACCGGTCTATTGGAGCATCCCTTGCCGGACGGCTCTAGCCGAGGCCGAGGTCGAGTACCAAGACCACGTCAGCCAGAGCGTCTACGTGAAGTTCCCGGTGATCGATCGGCCCAACACCTTCATCCTCATCTGGACCACCACCCCCTGGACCTTGCCCGCCAACCTCGCCGTCGCCTACAACTCGACCTTCAGCTACTCCCTGGTCCGCGTCAGCGTGGGCGACGACCAGGCCGAAGATTACCTGGTCTCGAGCCTCCTCCTCGGAGCCGTCGCAGCCCAGTGCCGCTGGGAAAACTACACCATCATCCGCAGCCTCGAAGGGGCGCACTTCACCGACCTCGCTTACCAACACCCGTTCTGCCCCCGCTCGGGCAAGCTGTTCCCCGGCGATGACTTCGTCGATAACCTCACCGGGACCGGCTTCGTTCACGTCGCCCCCGGCCACGGCCTCGAAGACTACGCCCTCGGCCGCCGCGTCGGCTTGCCCATCTACTCGCCCGTGGACGACCACGGGTGTTTCACCCTTACCGCCGACCTCCCCCGCGACCAGCAGATGCCGGCAGAGTTGCTGGGCAAGTCGATCCTCGAACACCACGGCGAGAGCGATGCCAACCGGGCTGTGCTCCACGCCCTGCGCGCTCAAAATGCCTTGGTCCATCACGAGCACTATCGCCACAGCTATCCCCATTGTTGGCGTAGCAAGACCCCGGTCATCTTCCGCGCTATGGATCAGTGGTTCATCCGCATCGATCACCCTGCTCCCAACCCCGCGCTGCCGACGGGTGCACCCGCCGAAAACCCGGACCTCGCGCCGGCCGCCGCCGCACCCAGCGAGCCTGCTACCCCGGCTGCGGACCCGACGTTCCGCCAACTTGCCCTGGCCGCCATCGATCAAGTGAACTGGATTCCCGCCTGGGGCAAGAGCCGCATCGAAGCCGCCGTCAAGGGCCGGCCCGATTGGTGCATCTCCCGGCAGCGTGTCTGGGGCGTTCCCATCCCCGCTTTTTATGACGCTGCGGGCAACCCGATTCTCGAACCGGAGATCGTGCGACGCGCCGCGCAACTCGTCGAGGAACGCGGCGGCAACGTCTGGTTCGAGCTGCCCCTGCCCGAACTGTGGGCACAGGTCAAACCGGCCACTTGGAGCGGACCTGACCCCACCGCCAAGTCGCTGGACACGCTGGACGTGTGGATCGATTCCGGCTCGTCCTCGCGCGCAGTGCTGATGCGTCGGCCCGAGTTGGCGGCCTCCAATCCCAACCAGCCGCCCACCCCCCTCGACTGGCAAGCGGACCTCTACCTGGAAGGTTCGGACCAACACCGCGGTTGGTTCCAATCCTCGCTGCTCCTCTCCCTCGCCGCCCATGGCGCGCCCCCCTACCGCACGGTCCTCACCCACGGCTTCATGGTGGATGCCGACCGCGAGAAGATCTCCAAAAGCAAGCAGGGCCAAGGCGGCTACGCCAAACCCCAAACCGTCGAGGCCTACCTCAAGAAATGGGGCGCCGATGTCCTGCGCCTCTGGGTCGCGTCCCAGGACTTCCGCAACGACGTGGTCGTGAGCGAAGAGCGCATCGGCAAGGTCGCCGAGACCTACCGCCTCATCCGCAACTCGCTCCGGTTCCAGCTCGCCAACCTCTACGACTTCGACCCCGCCCGCCACACCGTGGCCGACGACCGACTCACCGCCTTGGACCGTTGGATCCTCGACGAGTTTGCCCGCCTGGAAACCGACGTCCTCCAAGCCTACGAAGCGAGCGAGTTCCACGTCGTCTACCAGCGCCTGAGCCAATTCATCGCGGTCGAGCTCTCCGCGGTCTACCATGACGTCATCAAGGACCGGCTCTACACCGACCCCGCCGATGCACCTCGCCGCCGCGCCTCGCAAACGGCCTTGTACCGGCTGGTGACCGGCTTGTGCCAGATGCTCGGGCCCATCTTGGTCTTCACCGCCGACGAGGCCTGGGAGTTTGTCCCCGCCACCGGCGCCCAGTCCGTTCACCTGCTCGCCTGGGTGCCGCGCGCCTTCGCCCGGCCCGAGGCCGAACGCCATGCCTGGCAGCGACTGCTGCAACTTCGCGAGGCCGCCTTGCTCGAACTCGAACGGGCGCGACAAGCCAGACTCATCGGCAAGGCCCTCGAGGCCAAGCTAGTTCTGCGGGCCGATGCGAACTCCCTGGCCGTGGCTCGCGATCACGCGTCGGCTCTGCGCGAGTTGCTCAATGTCTCCCAACTCGAAGTTGAACCTGCCGATGCTGACGCAGCCTCGGCGTTCATCGTCGCCAAAGCGGACGGCCAGAAATGCGAGCGCTGCTGGCATTGGGAGCCCGACGTGGGCAGCCACGGCGACCATCCGACCCTCTGCCAGCGTTGCATCGCTGCGGTCGGCGGCGCGTGCCGATGAGAGCTAGGGATAGTGCACCGTCTGCGGGTAGGGCGCGCCGTCCTCTGCGCGCCGCTCGCTGCCGACCTACCGTTCCACCCGGCAATCCCGAAAGACCACTTGACCGTCGTGCGCATCGCCGCACTTGCCGGTGATGATCACCGCTTGCCCAACCTGCAGCAAAAGCCGCTCGCCCCGCTCGCCTGAGCGTGCGACCAGCAATCGACCTCGTTCTTTCGTGTAGACTGCGCGGTGTTCCTTCACGTAGTTGAATTGGCACACCACTGTGAAAGCCTGGTCTGGGACCTCCAGGACCACGTCATAGTTGCGGACGAGCAGCTTGGTATCGAATCGGTCAACCACGCCACGTACGCGGAACGTTCGCTTTGCGTACCGCGCGGTGGCACCCGACGGATCCTGCCGGAAATGGCCCGCCAAATCCGAGGCTGCGACCGTCTCGCCAGCCGCCAACGGCGGCAGTGTCGCCAGCGGCGGAGCCGGGGGCGACACCCGAGCCGGCGCTCCCGGTGAGCCGGCTCGAGCGGGAGGCGGCGCCGCCTGTTCCGCTTTAAGCCTGCGGTTCTCGACTTCGAGCCGTTCGAGCTCGCGTTGGGCTTGTTCGAGTTGCTGCCTGAGCCGCTCGACATCCTCGGCCTTCTGTTGGAGTTCGGCTGCTTGGGCTGGCGCTGGGGCTTGCGCCACGCTTTGCCACGGTGGACCAGCCAGCCAAACGCAAGTCGCCAGACCCAGTAGAATCGTTCGCATCATATTCGCCTTCGCAGCTCCCCCGCTGAGAGCGAGGGCTCCTGACCACCGCGCCTCGGACGACCGCCCTGGGCATCCAATTCGGGGGCTCGAAGGCTCGAAGGGCCCGGAGCGGGCTCCCTCCGCGTCGGGGGGCTCATCGCGGCCGGGTCGCGAGCTCTGACCTCTGCGTGGTTGGCTAGGAGTAGCCACACACCTCCCTGATACGCCGAGGGTTAGCCAGGCACAAGGCGAAAGACCAGGGGGGCTGTTCATTCTGGCGGGTTTTTGATTGTTGACAACACACCGATCCTGTCAGGAGGGGCGGGCATTCCCCCCTGGCACTCGGCCGAGAGCCCCACGCCGGAGTCGAACTCCCTCTCAGTCCCAAGTCCGGATTCTCAAGGTGGAAGTCGACACCCCACCGCCCCACCGAGTTCGTCAGAGCGTTGGAGCGTTGGAGAATGCGCCGGAGAATCCGCTTGAACCACGCTTCGCTCTCTCGTTACCCTCTGTATCCGGTTCCGATTCTCGGGCCGGGTTTCGGTTCGTGAGCCAATGTAGCTCAGTGGCAGAGCAACGGTTTCGTAAACCGTAGGTCGTCGGTTCGACCCCGACCATTGGCTCCATCTTCAACACCAAGGACTTACAACGCAGAATGAGGGGGCAATCCGTGCGCGAACTTGACAGGTTGCAACACTTGTGCAACACCTTGTTGCATGAAAACGCCTCGTTCGCGCAAAGACCGGTGGCCGCGGAAGGTCACCTGCGGCCGGGTCTGCGTCAGCGTCTACCGCCGCACCATGCCCAACGGCGAACCGGGCTTTATGGTGGCCAACTACGCTGGGGGTAGACGCCGATTCGACAGCTACCCCCAGGAGGGCGACGCTCTGGAAGCCGCCAACCGCCTCGCCCGACAACTGAGCGAGCGGGACGTGTTAACGGCTTCCATGACGCGGGCTCAGGCGGTCGAGTACGCCAGCGCCATCCAGGCCTTGAAGCCGCTGAACCTGGGTCTACCCTCCGCCGTGACCACTCTGGTCGAGGCGGTGAAGCTGGTGGGCGACCTGCCGGCGGTAGTTGCCGCCGCCAAGTTCTACGCCACTCGCCACAACCGGACGCTGCCCAAGCCCGTCCATGCTGTGGTGGCGGAACTTCTGCAGGTCAAAGAGGCGCGGGGTGCTTCGCCGCGGTACTTGGAGGACCTCCGGGCGCGGCTGAACCGGTTCGCGGTCGATTGCCAGCGCGATACGTGCAATGTCACAACATCCGACATTCAAGCGTGGCTGGACGGGTTGAAACTCAGCGCCCAGAATTACAGGAACTTCAGAACGGTCCTGAACACGCTGTTCGAGTTTGCCGTGGCCCGCAGTTACGCCAGCGACAACCCGGTTGAAAGGGTCGAGCGCGTGAAAGTCCGCAACGGTGAAATCAAGATCTACACGCCCGCCGAGATTGCCCGCTTGCTTGCGGCCGCTTCGCCTGACTTCCGGCCCTGCATCGCCCTCGGAGCGTTCGGTGGATTGCGCAGTTCGGAAATCGAGCGCCTTGACTGGTGCGATGTCCACCTGGCTGAAGGATTCATCGTCGTCGGTGCCACCAAGGCCAAAACGGCCGGGCGGCGGATTGTGCCGATCCATGACAACCTCACCGAGTGGTTGCACCCGTACGCCGGGCAGGAGGGCAAGGTGTGGACCGGCAGCCACGAGGAGTTCTACGAGGCGCAGCAGGCCACTGGCGCCGCAGCACGGCCGCCCGTTCGCTGGAAAAGCAATGCGCTGCGCCATAGCTACGCCAGCTACAGGTTCGCCCAAACCGCCGATGCCGGGCGAGTGGCTGGCGAACTGGGAAACAGCGCCGCCGTGGTCCACCGGCACTATCGCGAGCTCGTGAAACCTGTCGATGCGGAGCGGTGGTTCAACGTGGGGCCCGAAGCACCGGCCAACGTTGTGACTCTCACTGCTGACGCTAAGCGCTAACCGCCGCATGCCCCCGCTCCAGAAGGGATACACTGAAAAAGCAACCTATCTCACGCTCGGCCCGACACTGAACCCAGCCCCCTTCTTTGGCGCCCCCCTTCCAATAGAATAACGGTTGGTTTCGGGACTCCTAAACCTTTTGGTCAATGTCAACCAGCAGAGCCACCAAAACAGCCCACTCCGCAGATCCAGCCAGTGCCGAGGTCTCCTCGGCAAGCGCGAGCTCTCGTCCCTGGGGCGCCAGTCTGTGGGAGCATGCCTTGAAGCCACACCAACCTTCTGTCGAGTGTTTGGCGCAACTCGCAGCGATTCTCAGCACGGGCGCACAACTTAGCCCAACCGAGGCCGTCGAACGGGCTTGCGAAATCTGGCATGTAGCGCGCGAGAAGCTGAGCGACAAGAGCCGTGCCCTCATCATGAACTGGGTCAGAGCAATGGCGCCTCAGACCCAAATCCGACAACTGAGCGCACCAAGGGCATTCCCGGCTACGTTTGAGGAGTTCTTGAAGATTGTAGTCCGGGCCAAGACACCCGCCGACGCCACCAAACGCTTTCGAGACTTTCTTAAGGACAGAGTAGCAGAGAGTTACGAGGCTTCCGCCCATTCGCCGGCCCCCACTTCGATCGAAATGGACAACGAAGCCTTGAATTTGCTGGAGCAACTTCGTAGAGGCGGCTTCTCGAAAAATGAGTTCTGGGATTTCCTCAGCAGAGACTACCGAGCCTGGTGGAGCGAGCGCAGATCAAAGCAATGGAGCTTGGCGGGGCAGAAGTCTGCTGAGAAACGGGCGGCGAAGGCCGGGACGAAAGGGCAGGCGAAGGTTGACAGGCCGTCGAGGAATGGGCTTACAGTCAAAAGATAGCCTCCATTGCGCATTGATGTGACTTGACAGGCACGGTCACACCTTTGCACTGCCGGCCGTTCGATTCCGCTGCTTCAAGGAGTCGCCGATCCCCCCTCCTAGGACTCCCGCTGTTGGGAAATCGTTGCTCCCTTGGCGGCCGGGTCAACGAATTCCTTTCCACGTGGGCGCCGAAGAGCCCCGGTGTGCCCATGATACTTTGCTGGCAATGCAAACCAAATCATGTCAGTCGAAGGTTGAACCAGCCGATCAACCTGTTCTCGACAAACGTGGGTACGCGGCGCGCTGGAGTCTTTCTGTCCGCAGCGTCTCCAACCTGCTGGCAGCAGGCTTGCCGCACCTTGCGATCGGGAGGCGCCGCGTTCGGATCATCGTCTCTGAGGCCAATTCCTGGATGAGGGAGCGGTTTGAAACGCGGCGAATCGGTCGCTCCGAAGGAGCTCAAGCCTGCCACCGAACGGAACGGCCCCAGCATTAGTGCAAGGGTAACCCCGACTATGGCCCCCACGATTCCAACCGCCCTTCAAGCTGCGCTCGCCAACGCCCCCGCGGCAGGGCAAGGCGTCCACTCGTGGCTCCTGAGCGTAGCCAACAGCTTCAGAAACGCACATCTACCAGAGACCCAAGCTGTGTTGCACCTCCGCGCGAGCATGGCGCGCCCGCCTAAGCCGCCCAACGAAGTCGAGGTTGCCGTGGCGAAGGCGTATCGCGGAGCTGTTGGTCGAGCCCACGAGCGTCCGCGGGTGGCGCGGAATCGACATCCGGCGCGAGCTGCCCGAATGCACGAGCGCCGACGAACCGGAGGTTAGCTATGCCTGATCGCGACATCACTGCAAGTTTGACCGGCGAAAACCTTGATTGGCGGAGGGTCTCGGACGCTTCGGACGCTTGTTTCGCCGCCGCTCACGAAAATAGACCCGGGTGTGCTCATGAGAAGTGACCCACCTGGATGAAGGGCGGAGAGATTTCCTTTCCAGGGAGAGATCGGGTTCCGAGTAGGGAACGGGAGGAAGTGCGAGGG
>VHCO01000253.1 GCA_016871715.1 Verrucomicrobiota bacterium | reverse complement strand
CGCCTTCACCACCCGCCACGGCACCATCTTCGCCCACCTGATCTTGGCCGACGAAATCAACCGTGCGCCGGCCAAGGTCCAAAGCGCCCTGCTCGAGGCCATGCAGGAGAAACAGGTGACCATCGGCGACCGGACCTTCCCCCTCGAGGAACCCTTCTTGGTCCTCGCCACCCAAAACCCCATCGAGCAAGAAGGCACCTACCCCCTCCCCGAGGCCCAGGTCGACCGCTTCATGCTCAAGCTCCGCATCGGTTACCCCAAGCGCGAGGAAGAACGACTCATCCTCGATCTCATGGCTCGCACCAGCGGGTGGCCCACGGCCGCTCCCGTCCTCGAGGCGCGCCAGATCCTCGAAGCCCGGCAAGTCGTCGACCAGATTTACCTCGATGACAAGGTCAAGGACTACATCGTGGATGTCGTCTGTTGCACCCGCGACCCACTCCGCTACCGGGTGGCGGTGGGCGACTTCATCCAACTCGGCGCCTCGCCCCGCGCCACCATCGCCCTGGCCCTCTGCGCCAAGGCCCAAGCCTTCCTGCGCGGCCGCGGCTACGTCACCCCGCAGGACGTCAAGAGCATCGCCATGGACGTCCTCCGCCACCGCGTCACCATCACCTACGAAGCCGAAGCGGAGGAGAAGACCAGCGAGCACGTCGTCCAAAAAATCCTCGACGAACTCCCCGTGCCTTGACCGCGAGCCCAGCCGCTGCCGGCCAACCATCGTCGATCCCACGGCCTCATCCGCATGATCCCCCGAGAGATGTTGAAGAAGATCCGGCTCCTGGAGCTGCGCACCAACCGGCTCGTGACCGAGACGCTCGCAGGCCAGTACCAGAGCGTCTTCAAAGGCCAAGGAATGCACTTCGAGGAGGTGCGCGAATACCAACCCGGCGACGACGTCCGGACCATCGACTGGAACGTCACCGCCCGCATGAACCACCCCTTCGTCAAGAAGTTTGTCGAGGAACGCGAACTCACCGTCATCCTCGCCGTCGACCTCAGCGGCTCGGGCCTCTTTGGCTCGACCGCCCAGTCCAAACGCGAGCTGGCGGCGGAAGTGGCTTCCGTCCTCGCCTTCTCCGCCATCCGCAACCACGACAAGGTCGGCCTGGTCCTTTTCACCGAAGGCATCGAGAAGTTCGTCCCCCCGCGCAAGGGGCGCCGGCACGTCCTGCGCGTCATCCGCGAGATCCTCTGCCACGAACCCCGCCGCCCTGGCACCGACCTCAACGGCGCCCTCCACTTCCTCAGCCGCGTGCTCACCCGCCGCGCGATTGTCGTCGTGCTCTCGGACTTCCTCGGTCAAACCAGCCCCACCCGGCGCGACATCGACGCCCACCTGCGCCGGCAGGTCGTCTTATCCGAGACCTTGGCCCAGGCCTCCCTCACCGCTCTCCGCCAAGCCCATCGGCGTCACGACGTGGTCGCCGTCCAAATCACCGACCGCTACGAACTCGAGCTGCCTGCCCTGGGCTACCTCGTCCTCAAAGACGCCGAAACGGGCGAGGTCGTCGAGATCCACACCGGCGACGAACGCCGGCGTCAGGCCTTCGCCCAACGCCAACAACGCTATCAAAACGACATCCGCCGCCTCTTCCGCTCCGCCCAAATCGATTCCATCCAGTTGCGCACCGACCAACCCTACGCCGCCGCCCTCGGCCGCTTCTTCGAAACGCGCGAGCGACGACGCCGACGCGGCTGAGCCCATGGCCATGGCCCCACCCGCCCCCGCCAACCCCGCGCCCCTTCCCCACGCCTCGGTCGAGGTCGATATCCGGCCCGCCCAACCTCCCGTCGAACTGCCCAGCGACTGGGACGGCGCCCTCGGCCTGGCGTGGCTCCTCGCTTTGGTGGCTCTGGCCTATTACGCCTGGCGACGCTGGCTACGCCCGCGACCAACCCCCGCGCCCGCCGACTCCGAACCGCCCCACACGCGCGCCCGGGAGCAACTCCGCGCCGCCCTTGCCCTGCTCGGCCGACCCGAGCCGTTCTGTGTCCGTATCAGCCAAGTCCTCCGCGTCTACCTCGAGGAGCGGCTCGATCTCCGCGCCCCCGAGCGCGCCACGGAGGAATTCATCGAGGAACTCCGCGCCAGCGCCCTGCTCGATCTTCCCCACAAGCAACGCCTCGCCGAGTTCCTCGAACGCTGCGACCTGGTCAAGTTCGCCCGGTACGAACCGGGCGAACCGGAATTGCGCGATCTCTACGATGCCGCCGTCCAACTGGTCGATGCCACCACCCCGCAGTTCCCCACCGCGGCCGCGGCGCCCCGGAGCCCCACCGCCGCCGCCGCGCCTGCTTCCTCATGAGATTCGCCCATCCCTGGTTCTTGTTGCTCTTGGCGCTGCTCCCACTGGCGGCGTGGCTCCGGAGCCGGGCGGGGGGACAACCGGCGTTCCTGTACTCGGCGGTCAGCCTCGTCAAGGGCATCTCGGCGATCACCCGCTCGCATGCCGGCGCGATGCTGCTGCGGCTGCGCTGGCTGGCCCTGGGATTGCTGATCGTGGGCTTGGCGCGTCCCCAGTTGGGCGAAGGCACCCAACCCGCCCGGGCCAGCGGCGTCGACATTGTGGTGGCGCTCGACCTCTCGACGAGCATGGTGTCGGAGGACTTCGAGTTGCGCGGCCAACGCGTCAACCGTCTCGCCATTGCCAAAGACGTCCTCACCGAGTTCATCCGCAAGCGGCCCCATGACCGGATCGGGCTAGTGGCCTTCGCCGGCCGCCCTTACATCGCCGCCCCGCCCACCGTGGACCATGACTTCCTCTTGACCAACGTCGACCGGCTCTACGTGGGCGCGATCGAGGATGGCACGGCCCTGGGTTCGGCCCTGACGGCCGCGCTGAACCGGTTGCGCGACCTCCCCGCCAAGAGCAAGCTGGTCATCCTGATGACCGACGGCCAAAACAACGCCGGCAAAGTGCCCCCGCTCACCGCCGCCGAGGCCGCCCAAGCCCTCGGCGTCAAAGTCTATACCATCGGCGTCGGCACCCGCGGTCAGGCCCCCGTGCCCGTCCGCGATGCCTCCGGAACGCTGCGGTACCAGCGGGTGGACGTGGACATTGACGAAGACACCCTCCAACAAATCGCCCAACGAACCGGCGGCCTGTATTTCCGCGCCGAGAGCGCCGACACGTTGCGAGCGATCTACGAGCAGATCGATCGCCTCGAGAAGACCGAGGTTCGACTCGAGCGGTACTCACGGTATCAGGAGCTCTTCCCCTATGCGGTGCTGCCTGGCCTAGCGCTGCTCCTGCTCGAGATCATCCTTGCCCACACCGCCTGGCGCCGCCTCCCTTGACCGCCCCGTGCCCCACCCATGCGCTTCGCTAACCCCCATCTGCTCTGGCTCCTGGCCATCGCCCTGCCCCTGTTGCTCGGGTTCCTCCGCTGGGCCTGGCGCCAGCGCCAGGCCGCGATTGCCCAATTCGTGCAATCCCGGCTGTTGGCCCAGTTGACCGTTGGGGTCTCGACACGCCGTCAACGCCTGCGTCTGGCCCTGCTCGCCTGCAGTGTCGGCCTCCTGATCCTGGCCTTGGCCCGACCCCAATATGGCTTGGTCTGGGAAGAGGTGCGGCAGCGCGGCCTCGACATCGTTGTGGCTCTCGACACCTCCCGCAGCATGCTCGCCACCGACGTCGCCCCGAACCGGCTTGCCCGCGCTAAACTCGCCGCCCAAGACCTGCTCGCCGTCGCCCGCCACGATCGCCTCGGGTTGGTCGCGTTCGCCGGCACCGCCTTCCTCCAATGCCCGCTCACGCTGGACGACCGGGCCTTCCGCCAAAGCCTCGACCACGTCCAGGCCGGCGTGATCCCCCAAGGCGGCACCGCCTTGGCCAGCGCCATCGAAGCTGCCCTCGCCGCCTTCGATCAACCCGCCGAAAACGACCGCATCCTCATCCTCATCACCGACGGCGAAGACCACGAAGCCGGCGCGCTCGAGGCCGCGGCGAAAGCGGCGCGGGCCGGCCTGCGCATCTTCACCGTCGGCGTCGGCACACCTCAAGGCGACCGGATCCGAATCGTCGACGACCAAGGCCGAACCACGTATGTCACCGACGAGATCGGACAACCCGTGGTCTCGAAACTCGACGCGCCCCTGTTGACGGAACTCGCTGCCCTGACCGGCGGCGATTACCTCCCCCTCCGCGGCCCGCGCCCGATCGAACTCCTATACGAAGCGCGCCTGGCACCCTTGCCCAAGCGCGACCTCGCCTCGCGACTGGTGCAGCAGTTCCAAGAGCGATTCCAGTGGCCCCTGGGTTTGGCCTTCGTGCTCTTGCTGCTCGAGGGCTTCATTCCCGACCGGCTCCGACCAACCCGCCCACCCCGGCCCGCTGCCTCGAGGCCCCACCCACGCCCGCGCCCGCTGGCCGTTGCCCAAAGCGCGCTCCTCGTCGCATCGCTCGCCCTGCTGCTCCCGGCCCGAGCCTCGAGCGGGCGAGCCTGGAAGGACTACCAGGCCGGCCGTTACCGCGAGGCGCAACAGCACTACCTTCAACTGCTCGAACAAACACCCGACGACCCCCGCCTCCACTACAACGCCGGCACCGCGGCCTACGACGCCGGCGACTTCACCCAAGCCACCAACTCGCTCCAGGCCGCTCTCCGCTCGCCCGATCCCGCGCTGCTGCGCAAGGCCTACTATAACCTCGGCAACGCCCGCTACCGCCTCGGCGAACGCGCGGCCTCGCCCCTCGAGAAGCTCGCCCACTGGCTTCCAGCCCTGCACCATTACGACAGCGCCCTCAAGCTCGAGCCCAAAGACCAGGACGCCCAATTCAACCGCCAGTGGGTTGCCCGCCGGATCGAGGAACTCAAGCAGCAGCTCTCCCCCGACCCCGAGGGGAAGCTGCACTTGCCTCCCACCAACTCCACCGCTTCCAACTCGACTCCCATCACCCAGCAACCGCCCCCCGCTTCGCCTCGAGACCACGCTCCGCCGCTCCCGACACCCGGGCCCGAACTCGAGCCGAAGCAGCCCGACCCACCTGCCTCGACGCCGGGCGCCGAAAGCCCAATGCCCGTCGGCCAGATGACCCCCGAGCAAGCCCGGCGCCTGCTCGATGCGGCTCGCGCCGAGGAGCGGACCCTCGTCTTTGTTCCGCCCGAAGACCCACAGCGCCGACTACGCCGCAGCCGCCGCGACTGGTAAGGACTCGGGACGCAGCGAAAAGGTTGAAATCCGCCTCCCTCTTTACGCAAGATCCTCGCTGGCCAGGCTATGGCGCTGCTGAACCCCAATCGCCCGCACGACCGGCCGCATCCCCGCGCCCAACCGGCACGACTCGCGGCCATTGCCGCACTCGCCTTGGCCGGCCGCCTGGCTGGCCCCGCCGCCGAACCGGATCCCCCAGCCCGCCACGCCTATCTCGAGTTGGTCGTCCCGAAAACCGTGGTCTACCTGGGCGAGGCTGTCGCGATCGAGACGCGCTTCTACACCTTGGTCACAGCCACAGAGATTCAACCCCAACCCCTGGCCGGAAACGGATTCACCTTCGGCAAATCCGCCGAGTTACCGGCCGCTCAGGCGCAAGTGGGCGACCTGACCTACCAAGTCCGCCGCCTGCGCACGTTCGTCCTGGCTAACAAGACCGGCACACTCACCCTCGGCCCGGCCGCCTGGCACGCCGTCTTGGCGGTCCCGGTTGCTCGCCGTCAACCCTCGCGCGACCCGTTCGAGGCTTTTATCGACGAAGGCCTCAAGGGCCATCGCACGCTGCCACGGCCGGTCGACCTGACGAGCGATACCGTGCCGTTCACCGTCCGGCCACTGCCCACCCACGCCGTCCCCGGCCACTTCACGGGCGCCGTGGGCCTCTTCGCCCTGAACTGGACCGTCACCCCCACCAACGTCGCCATCGGCGAGCCCATCACCCTCAAGATCGCCGTCAGCGGCCGCGGGGCGCTCGATAACCTCGCCTTGCCCAACGTCGACCACTGGACCGGCTTCAAAGTCTATCCTCCCACCAGCGCCATCGAACTCACCGATGACATCGGCCTCGAGGGCGCCAAGAACTTCGAGCAAGTCATCGTCCCCCAGAACCTGGAAGTCAACGAGGTGCCCAAACTCGAGTTCTCTTTCTTCGACCCGGCGGCCCATACCTACCGCACCCTGGCCACCAGCCCCATCCCGCTTGTCGTTCGACCGGCCGGAGTCGCGCCCCCCCTGGGCACAACCGACCCTGCCCCCTCCGGCGCCACCGGGTCCGCCCAAGGCATTGTCCACCTCAAGCCGCGTCTCGGCTCCCTCGCCCACGCGGTGCCCCCGCTGATTCACCGGCCCTGGTTCGCTTGGCTACAGGCGGTGCCGGTGCTCGGCCTGTTCGCCGCCTGGGCTTGGCGCCGGCGCCGCGATTACCTCGAGCGCCATCCGCACCTGGTCCGGCGTCAGGCCGTCGCCCGACATGTAGCCGCCGGTCTGGCCGAACTGGAGCGCCTCGCCGCCGCCGGCCAGGCCGAGGAGTTCTTCGCGACCGCTGGTCGTCTCCTGCAGGAGCAACTCGGCGAACGCTTGGCGCTCCCGGCCAACGCCATCACCGGAGCGGTGATCGAGGAACACCTCGAACCGCGCCAGGTCGAAGCCCCCCTGCTCGCGACCTTGCGTGAGCTGTTCCAACTCTGTGACCAGGCGCGTTACGCCCCCACTCCGGCAAGCGGCGCACTCCAAACCCTGATCCCCAAATTCGCGGCCGCCCTCGAGGCGACCCGGCGACTCGAACTCTAGCACCCGCGCCCACCCGCTTTGTGCCACCCCCCTTCCCGCTAATCCACCGCCTGCTGTGTCTGCTCTGGCTCGGCCTGTGCGTTCACGGCCACGACCTCAGCGCGCAGTTCGAAGCTGCCAATCGGCTGTACGAGCAGGGCCGATTCGGCGAAGCCGTTACCGCCTACCAAGCCCTCCTCGACCAGGGCCACGTCTCGCCCGCCATCGAGTTCAATCTCGGCAACGCCGCCTTCAAAGCCGGCCAGCTCGGTCAGGCCATCTTCCACTACCGCCAGGCCGAACGCCTCGCCCCGCGTGACCCAGACATCCGCGCAAACCTCGGCCTCGCCCGAGACGCCGTGCCGGGCACCGCCACCTTGACTCCGCCGGCGTACCGCCGTTGGCTCGCACGCCTCTCCCTCGACGAATGGACTCTGCTAGCCGCCGCCGCCACTTGGCTCTGGCTGAGCCTGCTGGCTCTGGGCCAACTCCGCCCGCAGTCGCGACCTGCTTTACGCGGTTGCACCGGGGCCGCCGGCATCTTGGCGGGTCTGGTGGGATTGGGCCTGGGGTTGACCTGGCGCGACGTCGCCCAAACCACCTGGGCCATTGTGACCCAACCCGACGCCACCCTCCGTCACGGCCCCCTCGACGAATCGCCCAGCCTCCAATCCCTCCACGACGGCCAAGAACTTCTCGTGGTCGATCGCAAAGAACCTTGGCTGCAAGTCACCGGCGCCGCCCGCGGCTCGGGTTGGATACGCCAAGACCACGTCCACCTCCTCGGTCCCTAACCCGCGTGCAGCCCATCCTCCTGTTTGGCCTCGAGACCGAGTTGGGCATCGCGCGCGACGGCGCTCCGAACCTCGATACCGTCGCTGAGTCGATCGCCCTGGTCCGCAGCGCCACCGAACCGGGCGTCCTCATGAAGTGGGACTACGGCTGCGAAGACCCACACCTGGACGCGCGCGGCTTCCGCGTCGCCGCCCTGCGCCAGGATGCCGACGAAGCCCATTACTTCGCCCGCGACGCCCAACGCCGGTTGACCCACGCCGAAATCAAGAGCGACCTGGTCCTGCGCAACGGCGCCCGCTTCTACAATGACCACGCCCACCCCGAATACTGCACCCCCGAGTGCAGTACCCTCGACGAACTGGCCGCCCACGACCGCGCCGGCGAACGCATCGCCACCGCCTGCGCCCGCGCCCTCAGCGAAGCCCGCGGCGCCACCGTGCGACTGTACAAGAACAACACCGACTTCCGCGGCCATAGCTACGGTTGTCACGAGAACTATCTCCTGCCCCGATCCTTGCCCTGGGAGGACCTCGTCCGCGGGATCCAGGCGTTCCTGGTGACCCGCCAAATCTATGCCGGTGCTGGCAAGTTCGCGCTCGAGACGGAGGACCGCTTCCTGGCCAGCGGCTTCCAGATCTCCCAGCGGGCCGACTTCTTCTCCGAACTCCAGAGCGTCGATACCATGCAGCGCCGGCCCATCGTCAATACCCGCGACGAACCCCATGCCAACCCCGCCCGCTGGCGCCGCTTCCACGTCATCCTCGGCGACGCGAACATGTCCCCCTTCGCCACCCGGCTCAAAGTCGGCGCCACCGCCCTGGTCCTCGAAGCCCTGCTGCGCGAACCACGCCAACCCTGGCCCGAGTTGGCTGACCCGCTCGACGCCCTCCGCACCATCTCCCGCGATCCCCGCTTCCGTTGGGAAATCAAGCTCCACGGCCGCCGCCCAGCCACCGCCCTCGACGTCCAACGCCACTACCTCGCCGCCGTCCAAGCCCGCTGCGACCTCACCGCCCCCGACCGCGCAAGGGTCGTCGCCGATTGGGAGGCGGTCCTGGCAGACTTGGCAACCGACCCGCACCGGTGCTGCGACCGGCTCGACTGGGTGGCCAAACATGCGCTCCTGCGCGAATTCCAGGCCGCGGAAAAACTCCCCGACGACCATCCCTGGCTGACCAGCCTGGATCTCGAGTACCACCGGCTCGATGCTGCCGCGGGCCTCTACTTCGACCTCGAACGCGGCGGGGCCATGCGTCCCGGTCCCCCGGAAACCGAGGTGCAGCGCGCGCTGGCAGAACCGCCCCGCTCGACCCGCGCCTGGGTCCGCGGCCGCTGCATCCAGAAATTCGGCCCCGAAGTCCTCCTCGCCCAATGGGACCACGTCACCCTCCGCGGCCGCCGGGGGCCTGTCCCCGTCTCGCTGCTGGACGTGTTCGGCCCGGCAGAGATCCAGCAGCTCTCCCAGCGCCTCGCCGACGCGCAGACTCCCGAGGATTTGCGCACCCGGAAGTGACGTGCGATCATTGGCCCTGTGGTCTATGCCTGATCAAGCTCGCAAATCTAAGCCAGCTAGCCCCGGGCCTGGCGGCGGGGGCGGTGACGGTCCCTCCGCGCCCAAAGTCGATAAACCCAACGTCGAGGAGCTGCTCAAGCGCATGAAAAAGGTCGACCCAGACCAGGCCCGACGCTACCGCCAGCGGACGGGGGAGTGACGCCCAGGTGATCGCCGGCGATTTCCTCTCCCTCCTCGCCCAGGCGCACGGCGCCATCCTCCCGCCGACCGTGCCCACGGGCGCACCGGTCCAGACGCAAGCCACCACCGTCTTCGCCTTCCATTGCGCGGCGGGCGTTCTGGTGGCCGGTGACCGCCGAGCCACCGCCGGCAACCAGATCGTCACCGACCGCGTCGAGAAGGTCCTCGAGCTGGACCCCACCTCGCTCCTGGCCATCGCCGGCGTCCCGGCCATGGCCTTCGAGATGGCCCGCGTCCTGCAGACCTCCTTCGAGTACTACCGCCGCAGCCAACTCCAAACCCTCAGCCTGGCCGCCAAAGTCCGCGCCCTCGCCCGGCTCCTGCGCGAGAACCTGCCCATGACCCTCCAAGGCGTCGGGGTCGTCGTGCCCCTGTTCGCCGGCGTGGACACCGCCGCGGCGCCTCCAGCGCCGCATATCTACTTCTACGACCCCCTGGGCGCGCAGTTCCATGCGGTGAACTTCGCCGCCTCCGGCTCCGGCGCTACCACCATCCGCAGCATCCTCAGCTTCCAAGATCGATACGGCCAGCCTCGGCCCCCACAAATGACCCGTCCCCAAGCCGTCCAGTTCGCCCTGCAACTCTTAAGCGTCGCCGCCGAATTCGACTCCGCCACCGGTGGCGTGGATCCCCAAACCCAGAGTTACGCCACGCTGAAACTTCTTACCCCGGCCGGGATCCAAACCGTGGCCGACTCCGAGCAGGCGCAAGCCTTGTCGGCCCCTTGAAGCACACCCACCCACCCCGCCACGGCGATGACTGAAGAACCCTATCGCTGGCTCGAGGCCATCGCCAACCGGCGCGAGTATGTCCGGGAACAACTCAAGGCCGGCACCCCCGTCTTCGCCGCGAGCTTGACCGACGGGATCCTCCTGCTCGGCGTCGGCAGCGGCCAATCGAAGGTCTTCGAACTCTTCGACCGCCACGCCCTCGCCGGCCTGGGCCACCCCGCTGACATCGAGCGGATCCGCCAAGCCGCCATCGACCTGGCTCACCTCGAGAGCTTCACCCGCGCCGCCGAAGACGTCACCCTGCGCCGCTTGGTCGGGTTCGGCTTGAGCGCGCAGTTGAAGAGCGCCTTCGAGCAAATCTACAGCGCTCCGTTCCTCGTCGAGCTCCTCTTCGCCGAGTTAGGCTCCGACCCAGCCCGAGACTGCCTGGCGCGGCTCCACGCCGACGGCACTTTCCAGGTTCATCAGGGCGGCGTCCTA
>VHCO01000252.1 GCA_016871715.1 Verrucomicrobiota bacterium | reverse complement strand
TGGAGGAAATGGAGGGGGTGGAGGTAGTGCGGGGCGAGGCCGGTTAGGCGTTGCCACTCTTCGAGGTAGTCGCGGCTGATGGCGTAACGGAGATCGGCGCTGCGGTACTGCCACTGCTCGCGCACGTCCATATCGATGCGGGGGTGGCCGAGGAGGTTCCAGTTGAGGTATTCGGAGATCGAGCAGTTGCCGTGGAGGGCGAGGGCGAGGCAGTCGACGGTCACCTCGTGTGCGCGGAAGGCGGGTCGGAGGAGGTAGCCGTGGAGGGCGTAGTCGGGTGTGTCTGCGACGTCGAAGTGTTGGCCGGCGACGGAGGCGGCGATGTTGCTAGCCTCAATGAACTCGAGGTAGTGGCCTGGGGGAGGGCTTAGGTCGCGGAGGCGCGGGATCAGATTTTCGAGTCGGTAGCGTTGGAGGTAGGGGACGGGGTGGGCGTTGGTTGGGCGGGGCGCTTTCTGGGGTTCGTTGCGGACCAGGTAGTGGAAGTCGAGGTTCGGGTTGGATTCGATGAGCCGGCGGTACACCGTCTGCCCGCCACCGATTTCGGCGAAGAGGTCGAACTGGGTGATGAGGACGTTCATGAGGTGGGGGTGGGTGGTCGAGGGTTTTGGGTGCGGAGGGGTGTGCTAGGAAGTGGTGTGGGTGAACGAGAGAGAGCCGCCGGTGGGGCGGCTTTCGGGGTCGCTCCGCCGGTGACCGGCCGGGCAAGGGCAGAGGGGACTGGGGGCCGGCGGCAGGTCGTTGCGTTGCGCGGTCGGGAGGCAGGCGGGGCGGCTGTTGGTGGGCAGGGGTAGAGCGGTGTGAGTGGGGCTGAGGTGTGGCCAGTTCGTGGCGACCCAATCCGGGCACTGGCCGCAGAAGGGATGGTCGGCGTAATCGTCGTCCAAGTGGGCGCGGCGCAGGCTCTGATAGTGGGTGCCCTGCCAGAGGTCGTGGATGGTGGTGGTTCGGTAGTCGGCGAGGACCGATCTGCGAGCCCAATCCGTGGGACAGAAGGCGAGGTGACCGATGGCGTTGAGGACGATGCTTTGCCAGGGGTAGAGGCACGGCCGGCGGGGTTGTTGGGCGTTGAGGTGGCGGCGCTGGCGGGCGAGTTCGCGTTTTGCCCCTGAGCAGGACTGGAGCCGGCGGACGACGATGTGATCGGCGCCGGCGTCGTGCCAGAAGGCCTCGAAGTCGGCCGTCTCGAGATGATTGAGGATCTGTTCGACGTAGCTGACGACGATTTGGAGAGTCGCGCCGGCGGCCCGGGCGTGCTCGATAAGATGCAGGACGTTTTGGCGGGTGACGTTCAGGTCGCCGCCGACGCGAATGCGCGCGTAGGTGGCGGGCGAGAAGGCATCGAGGCTGATGTCGACGATCTGGATCCTGCTGGCGAGGAGGCGCTCGGTGTGCTCCGGGGTGAGGAGCCGGCCGTTGGTGGCAAGGGTGATGGTGACACCGGATCCGGCCTGCTGCGAGGCGTAGTCCAACATGTCGAAGAGGCGGGGATGGGTGAGCGGTTCGCCGTTGCCACCGTAACGGAGCTGTTGGAGGCAGCCTTGGCCCTGGAGGCGGACTTCATCGACCAGTTTGGCGTTCAATTCGGGATCGAGGGCAAGGCCGTGGTATTGGGGCGAGCGCTTGAAGTGGGGGTGCGGGCAGTGGATGCACGCGAGGTCGCAGACTTCGGTGGGCTCGACCATGACGCGGGTCGGGAAAGCGGCGGTGCTGGGACCGTCAAAGTCGTACGGGGCAGGAGCCTCGGACTCCGATTGGGAGGTGGGCATGATCATAGGCAGGCTGTGGGTTCAGGTTGCGGGGTGGGGTCGGCGGTGCCACCGGCGGCGAGGTTTGCGGCGGCGACGAACTGCAGCCGGGCTGGCTCGTGCCGGTTCAGGCTGAGCAGCACGTTGCCGTAAGCGATCCGTAGCTCGCGTTCCTCGGGGAGGGCTTCGACCGCGAGGCGCAGATGTCGTTCGGCCGTCTCGGCATCGCCGGCGTCCAACGCTTGCCGGGCGGTTTCGATCAGGTCCACGGGCGTGATGGGCGAGGGTGTGGATCCGACCGGTGAGTTGAAGGGTGGGGGTGAAGCGATTTGGCCCAAGGCGTCTGACGGTATGGGGCAGGGGCCGGCGATGGCTTCGAAGATCTGGGTGGCAAGGTGTTCGTTTTCGCGCAACTCGGCCTCCAATCGGTCGCACTCAGTTCGGGCGGTCTGGCGCAAATCGACAAAGCGCTTGGGCAGCCCGGGTTCCTGCCACGGGACGATTTCGGCGAAGCTGGCCCTGAGGAGTTCGATCGCGCGGCGTTGGGTTGTGGCGGCCAGTCGGGCGTTGGTGAGGTTGCCGCGCCAAAGCCGGATCCATGCCGGGTCGAGGTCGTAGGCGAGTGGGAGTTGGTGGAATCGCCGTTCGACATGCGCATGACGGGCGAAGAACTCGGCATCCGAGGTGGCCTGGCTGTAGCTCGAGTGGCTGTGGCGGGTGACGGCCACGGTTCGGGTGAGGAAGACGACGCCCTCGAGCATGGCCAGGGCGTGGTTGAGGAAGTAGTCGCACTGAGGTCCTAGGGCGGGGTCGTAGCCGCCGAGGCGGTCGATCTGGTCGCGTCGCCAGACGGCGGCGATGCCTGGGATGAAGAGGGCGCTGGCGAAGAAGGCCTCGGCGGATTCGCGAGGGGAGAGATAGCCGGCATGCGGTGCGCAGCCCATTTCCCAGAGCAAGGCCTCGGTTTGGGCGTCGACGACCGTGGATCGGCCGAAGGCCCCTGCCGCCTCGGGGTACGCGCGCAGCGCTTCGGTCACGGCCTCGAAGAAGTGAGGGTCCGAGACTCGATCGTCGGCGGAGCTAGCGTAGACGAGATCGCCCTGGGCGGCGGCGAGGCTGGCGAGGGAAGCGGCGACGGCGCCTTGGTTAACTGGGGAGAAGATGGGGCGGATGCGCGGGTCGCGGGCGGCGTAGGAGGCGATGAGCGCAGGGCTATGGTCGGTCGAGGCATCGTCGACAACGATGAGTTCCCAATCCGGATAGGTTTGGGCGAGGATGGCCTCGAAGTTGGCGGTGAGGAACCGGCCATGATTGTAGTTGGGGAGCAAGACCGAGATGGTCATGGCCGGCAAGAGAGGGCGTGCAGGCGCGGCTGCGGGAGCGGGGCGGCTGCGGGCCTGCGGGTGGGCGGTTGGTCTGCGGCGGTGGGCGCGGTTTGGGGGACGAGTCGGTCGCGGCACCAGGCGAGGGTGCTTCGGAGGCCGTCAGCCAGGGGTGTGAGGGTGAGGTTGGGCAAGAGGCGGTAGAGTTTCTGGGTGAGCAGACGCTTGGAGCGCGCGCCGACGTGGCGGGTGGGGTCGAACTGGATCCGGTCGAAGTCGTATCCGACTTGGTCGCAGATGAGCCGGGCGAAGTGGCGGATGGTGTGTTCCTCGCTGGCGCCGACGTTAACGAGGTCGTTATCGACGGTGGGGGCGAGGTCGCAGGCGACGCGGACGAAGTCCTCGACGAAGACGAGTTCACGCCGTTGATGGCCGTCGCCCCAGAGGACGACGGGGTTGCCGGTGCGTTGGCCGTCGAGGATCTTGCGGAAGAGGTCGAAGATGAAGTGCATCTGGCGGCCATCGGTGTGGTAGCCGGGGCCGTACAAGGTGGAGGGGACGAGGGTGAGGTGGCGGAGGCCGAACTGGCGTTCGAGGGCGAGCAGGCCCACGTAGAGCATGCGTTTGGTGTGGGCGTAGGTCAGGAGGCTCGGGATGGGTTGGCCGGCGAGGTAGTTATCCTCGACCAATGGGAGGGCGGGGTCGTAGGCGCAACTGGTGCCCATGCAGATGAGTTTGGCCTGGGGTTGATGGGCGTGCCACCAGGCAAGGACGTGGGTGTTGATGCGCTGGTTGATGAGCCATTGCTCGCCGGGGTGGCGCAGGCAAAAGTCGCCGGCCTGGGTCCAGGCGGCCAGGTGAAAGATCTGGTCGTAGGTGTCCGAGGCGAACGGCGACAGGCTGTCGGGGTGGGTGAGGTCGGCCTGGCGCGAGCCGAGGGCGGTGAGGTGGTGGCCGCGCCGGCGCAGTTCTCGGCAGAGGTGTGTGCCGAGAAACCCGGTGGCGCCGGTGACGAGGATGCGCATGTTAGTTGTCCCGCGGATTGACGGGGAAATGGAAGTGGACGCCGCGTTCGAGGAGCGGGCGGTGGTTGGCGAGGATCTCCTGTTTGAAGTTCCAGGCGAGCACGTAGTAAGCGTCCGGGGGCGCGGTCAGCTCGGACTCGAGGAGGACGGGGATATGCATGCCGGGGGAGTAGAGGCCGCGGCGGAGGGGATTTTTCTCGACCAGGCAATCGAGGTATTGGGTACCGATGCCGAAGTAATTGAGCAAGGTGTTACCCTTGACCGGAGCGCCCAGGCCGAAGAGTCGTTGGCCGGCGGCTTTGGCGCGGTCGAGGTAGTCGAGGTTTTCGGCTTTCATGGCGTCGATGCGGCGGGCGAACTGGCGATAGACCGTGGCGGTATTGCTGGCGTCGCGGTCTTCGGCGGCGAGGAGGGCGCCGAGGCGGTCGCTGGGGGCGCGTTGGCCGGAGTGGGAGGCGAAGGCGATCATCGAGCCGCCGTGGATGGGGTCGAGGTAAGCGTCGAAGAGGGCGAGGCCATGGCGGTTGAGGAGGGTTTCGAGGGTCCGCAGGTTGTAGTAGAGGAGGTGCTCGTGGTAGATCTGGTCGAAGGCGCCGTTTTCGACGATGCGTTTCATGTAAAGGAATTGGACCACGAACACGCCGTTGGGGTGGAGGCAGTCGCGGATGCCCTCGGCGACGGAGTGGAGTTCTTCGAGGTGGAAGAAGACGCCGGCGGCATTGATGGCGTGGAAGGCGCGGCCGAGTTGGCGGGCGGTTGCCTGGTTGAAGAAGGCGTGCAGGGTGGGCACGCCGCGGTCTTGGGCGAGGCGGGCGGTGGTGGTCGAGGATTCGACGCCGAGGACATCCCAGCCGAGGGCTTGGAAGTGTTGGAGTTGGGTGCCGTCGTTCGAGCCGATGTCGAGGACGGCCTTAGCGGGGGAGGCGGCGAAGAATCGGCGATCGACTTCGAGGGCGACGCGTTGGAAATGTTCGCTGAGGGAGCGCGTCACACCCGAGAGATAGGTGTGATCGGCGAACATGACTTCTTTGCGGACGGTGTAATCGAGTTGGGCGGTGCCGCAGCGGTGACAAAAGACGACGCGGAGCGGGTAGAAGGGTTCTTGGCCGAGTTGCTCGGGGCGGAGGAAGTGGTTGCACCAGGGTTGCTCGCCGAGGTCGATGACTGGCTCGAGGTCTTGAGCATCACAAACGCGACAGATCATGGCACGGCAAGGGTGAAGGGGCGGTTAGGTCGGGCACGGCACTGGGGCGGGGTCGGCGGCATCGACGGTGGCGGGTTCGAGGGTGGCGAGTTCACAGAACTCACGCACGGGTTGTGCGGCGCGGCGTTGGGCTTCGAGGTCGTAGCCGCGCTCGGGTTGATAGAAGATGATCTGGCTCCCGGCCGATTCGAACTCGAAGGGGACCTGGATCAACTCCTTGAGCGCGTCGCGGACGCGCGGTTGGGCGTCGGGTTCGACGAAGAGGAGCATGAAGCCGCCGCCACCGGCGCCGAGGAGTTTGCCGCCGAGGGCGCCGGCGCGTTGGGCGTGGTCGTAGATGGCCTCGACGTGGCGGTTGGAGACGACCTGGCTGAAGGAGCGTTTGACCAGCCAGGCTTCGTGGAGGAGTTCGCCGAAGGCGCGGAGGGAGGAGGCGCTGCAGAGGACGGTGAGGCTTTCCTCGAGCAGGTCCTTGAGGATGCGCAGTTGGCGCTTTTTGGATTCGAGGCCGGCGACGTAGCTGGCGGCGACGTCTGAGGCGGTGCGTTTGACGCCGGTGTAGAAGAGCATCAGGTGGGCGTTGAGCTCGGCGAGTCGGCTGGGGGACAGGGGGACGGGGTGCACGGAGATGTCGCCGCTGGTTTGGAAGCAGATGTGGTTGAGGCCGCCGTAGGCGGCGGAGACTTGGTCTTGGGAGCCGACGTTCTCGCGGATGACCTCTTGTTCGAGGTGGATAGCTTCCTTAGCGAGTTGGGGTTTGCTGGCGATTTCGCCGCGCAGGGCGTGGAGTGCGTGCAAGAGGCCGACCATGAACGCGGAGCTAGTGGCCATGCCACTGCGGGCGGGGAGGTCGCCCTCGTGATGGATCTCGACGCCGCGATCGAAGCCGAAATGGCGCAACCCTTCGCGGACGGCGGGGTGCTCGATTTGGTCGATGGTTTGGCAATTCTCGACGCGGGAGTAGACGATGCGGTGCCGGTTTTCGAAGAAGGGGGGCAAGTAGCGGCAGGTGATGTAGCAGTACTTGTCGATGGTGGTGGCTAAGACGGCGCCGCCATGAAGCCGATACCACGCTGGGTAGTCGGTGCCGCCCCCGAAGAAGGAGATCCGAAAGGGTGTGCGGGTGATGATCATAGGCGTGACTTCAGGCGAGTGCGGCCTGGCTGGCGGCGGCTAGGACGGGCTCCGCTTGGGCGTAGGATTCCGGGGTGCCGATGTCGATGAAACGGCCGCGGGTGCGGAAGCCGAAGAGGCCGCGCGAGAGCCAGGCCGGGAGCCAATCGCGTTCGAGAGAAGCGGGGCCGCCGCGGGGCATGCCGTTGATCCATTCCCGGGGCAGGCAGTAGATGCCGGCGTTGATCCAGCCGGGGGCGCTGACCCCCTTTTCGAGGAACTCGACCACCCGGCCGGTGGGTAGGGTGCGGACGGCGCCGAAACGAGCGCTGTTGGGCACGTGGGTTAGGACCAAGCTGGCGCGCGCACGGCAGGCCAGGTGCGCGCGCCAGAAGGTCGCGAGGGCCACCTCACAGAAGGAATCGCCGTTGAGGGCGAGGAACGGGTTGCTGGCGATGAGCGGCAAGGCGTGGCGCAGGGCGCCGGCGGTGCCGAGGGGTTCCGGTTCGACCGAATAACGCAGGGTGAGGCAGCCGTGGCGGTGGCCGAAGTAGTCGCTGATTTGGGTGGCACGGTAACCGGTGCAGAGGACGACCCGGCGGAGGCCTTGGGCTTCGAGCCAGTCCAACCACCAGGCCAGAAAGGGTCGTCCGCCGACTTCGGCCATGACTTTGGGCCGATCGGCCACTGCGGCGCGGAGGCGGATGCCCAAACCACCGGCGAGGATGACCGCGGTGGTGTCGCTCCAGACCGGCGCGGGCCTGTGGGCGAAGGCGGCTGGGTGCGGTTCAGGCATTGCTGTGCGGGTAACGGCTGCGCATGCGATAGGCCTTAATGAGCTCGCGGATGCCGACGTCGAGGGAGCGGCGCGCCTCGAAGCCGGCCTCGCGCAAGCGTTGGTTGGAGACGATGTAATTGCGTTGGTCGGGGTCGGAGCCGATTTCGGAGAACTGGAGGTGGAAATGGGGGAGGTGGTCTTTGACTTTGAGGGCGAGTTCTTCCTTCGAGAGGTTGGCGGCGTCCAGGCCGAGGTTAAAGGTGCGTCCGATCATGGTGGAGCGGTGCTGGAGGCAGTGGAGGAAGCAATCCGCCACGTCCCGGATGTGGACGAAGTTCCGTTTGAAATGTTTCTCGAAGATGACGAGGTAGCCGTCGCGCACGGCGCTGAGGACGAAGTGGTTGACAAGGAGGTCGACGCGCATGCGGGGCGAGACGCCAAAGACGGTGGCCAGGCGCAGGCAGATGGCGTTGGGGGAGTCGAGGAGGAGCGCTTCCGCCGCGGCTTTGGTCTCGCCGTAGATGGAGATGGGGCGGAGGGGGGTTTCCTCGGTGCAGAACAGCTCACCGGACTGAGTGCCGTAGCCGCTGTTGGTGGTTGGGAAGATGACGAGCTGGTCGGGGGAGCGGAGCCGGTTGAGGAGGCGGATGGCTTCGAGGTTGACGGACTGGGCGGTGAGCGGGTCTCGCTCGCATGCCGGTGCCCCGACGAGGGCGGCCAGTGGGATGATGGCGTCGGCTTTGGGCAGGAGGGCTTTGAGCACGGACTTCTCGCGCACGTCACCCCGGACGAAGTCGAAGTCGGACGCGGCACAGAGGTGGAGCAGACCGCACTCGCCGTAGTGGAGGTTGTCCACGGCCACGACGGCGTAGTCGGCGCCGAGCAGTCGCTCGCAGAGGACGGAGCCGAGGTAGCCTGCGGCGCCGGTGACGAGGATTGTGGTTTTCATGGCCAGGAGCCGAAAGCGAGTGAAGCGGATGACAACCGACCGTGCGGAGAGGTGGTCATAAGCCGGCGGGGTGGGGTCGACGTCAAGCCGGTGGACCGGGGTAGGGCGTCGCGCGGCGGGGGAATCCCCGCGCCGACTCGGTACGGGCCGGGCGCGCCGTGGGCAGGCGGATTATTGGAGTAGGCGCAGGACGGTTTGGGGCATCGAGTTAGCTTGGGCCAACATGGCGGTGCCGGACTGGACGAGGATGTTGTAGCGGGCGAACTGGGTGGATTCTTCGGCGATATCGGCGTCTTGAATCCGGGACACGGAGGCGACCAGGTTCTCCTTGCTGAAGGTGAGCTGCTCGGCCGACATGTTGAGTCGGGTCATGTAGGAACCGAGCATGGCGCGGTCGTTCGCCAGTTGGGTGATGGCGGTTTTGACCAACTCCAGTGCGGACGTTGCGGCGGCGGTGGTCGAGAGGTCTGCCCCGATCACTGAGGCGTAAGTGGCGGAGTCCAACTGGATGCCGGTCATTTCGAAGGTTTGTCCTTCGGCCTCGACATTGACGGCGAGGGGGCTGGAGGTGAAGAGGCTAACGCCGTTGAAGTCTTTCTCGGCGACACTCGAGATGTAGCTGGCGAGCTGTCGGAATTCGAGATCGTACAGGGAACGATCCGTGTCGGCCTTGGTGACGTCGTTGGCGAAGATGGCTAACTCGCTCATACGGTTAAGGGCTTTATAGACCTTCGAGAGGTAGCCGTCTTGGGCCTGGGTGAGGGAGAGGGCGTTGTTAACATTCGAGCGGGCGGCCTCGGTACGCCGGATCTTGGCCTCCATGCGCGAGGCGACCGCCAGCCCGCCGGCGTCATCGGAGGGGTCGACGATCTTGGAGCCGGAACTGAGTCGGGACAACGACTTGGCCATACTCGCGCTGCTGTCCGCCAAGCGGGCGGCGGCAGACTGCGAGGTGATGTTGGTGTTGATGATCATGGTTCTTCCTTACTGGGGGTGTTGTTGTTGTGGTTTGCTTCCGTGACTGGGTCCCGCCGGGGTGGGTCGCAGGGGAGCCGAGGCGGCGGTTTTGGACCGGGCTCGGCTGACCGATGCGGCGGGTAATTGGGGGACGGCCGGTTGGCCGCGGGTGAGGGCTTCTTGGTTGGTGCGTTGGATTTCGTCGTAGACCTCTTGCCGATGGACGGGGACGTCGATGGGGGCTTGGATGCCGACCTTGACCACTTCGCCTCCCTCGACGCGCACGATCTTCACCACGATGCGGCCATCGATGACGATGCTTTCGCCGGATTTCCGTGAGAGGATGAGCATAGGCAACGCGCCGGGGTGGGTCGGGTTAGGCGGTGGGCAGGGGATGGTGGAGGTCGAAGTCCGCCGCGTTGGTGGGGATGACTTGTTTGGCGATCAAGGTATGCCGGTTGAGGACGATGGGACCGCGCAAGTTGACGGTGGCGGCGCCCGCGGGGCGCACCGTCACAATGTTGAAGACCAACGCATCCTCGGGTTGCTTGAGTTCGAGGAACTCCGCATCCTCGGCCGTGATGTCCGGTTCGTAGCTGGGGTGGACAACGAAGGGCGACACCACCAGGAACGCCAGATTCGGGTCGTTGAGCATTTGGAGCCAAAGGAACGGGGTCTCTTCCGGGCGAATCAGGAGGACGTATTCTTTGATGGGCTCGAACCCGAGCAGCCCGAGCGGTATCCGGACGATGTTCTCGCTCCTGACGGGGAGAACCTCCGTTTCGATTGGCTCAGCAAATTTCATCGTGCATGACGCTCGCTGGCGCACAAGCAACGGCTATGCCAGGCCCATCCGTGGATTCGGTCGGTTCGTGTAAGCGGTTGGCCTAGCGCAGCTTGGTGAGGTCAAGCGCGCCAGCGTCCTTCGCGGGGTCGGATAGGCTAGGCAAAATCAACCCAGCCACTGGGCGGGATTTACCGAGTCAGCCGCGTTGGGTAGCGACGGCGGCTGAGGCCGCCGGGCAGCGGCTCAGGGCTGGACCGTAACTCTGCGGGCGCCGGCGAAACGGGAGGCGTAGTAAGGGGTGCGCAGGGTCTCGTAAGTGACGCCGCGCGAGACGCTCGCATGCACAAACACATCGCCTCCGAGCGAGAGCCCCACGTGCTGGATGCCGCGCCGGGGTGCGCCAAAGAAGAGCAGATCGCCGGGGCGCAAGGCGGTTCGGGGCACCGCAACGCCGCAGAGGGCCTGCTGTGCGGCTACTCGCGGCAAGGCGATGCCGGCTACGGCGCGGTAGAGGCGCCAGGTGAACCCGGAGCAATCGACGCCGGAGCGCTCCGTGCCGCCGTAGCGGTAGGGCGTTCCCAGCCAGCGGCTGGCTTCGCG
>VHCO01000251.1 GCA_016871715.1 Verrucomicrobiota bacterium | reverse complement strand
CAAGCGCTCGACGCCTTCCTCCGGTTGGCCCGCACCGAAGGCATCATCCCCGCCCTCGAATCGGCCCATGCCCTCGCCGTCGCCATCGCTCGCGCTCCCACCCTGCCACCCCACACCCTCATCATCGTCAACCTCTCCGGGCGCGGCGATAAAGACGTGGCCCAAGTCGCTGCCCACATGGACCACCCCTCGCCCGCCTGAGCCCAAGCTCCCCCCTCCCTCAATTCTGCAGCGCGATGCCCGTATCCGCTGCCGACCGGCCCGCCCCGGCGGGGTTGGCGGCGCTGGCCGCCTTCGCCGCGGCAGCGCGAACTCGTTCCTCGGTCGCCAGCAGATTGAGCCGGCGTTGAGCGGCAAAGGCCTGGGGCGTCTGGCCGAACTCGCGCACCAACCGCTCGAGCAGGGGCCGCGCGCCCTGCGGATCGTGCAGGCGCCGCAACCGCCAGGCCGCCATCAGGCTCAACCATTGGGCCCGCCGTCCCGGCGGCTGATCCGGCAGCTCCATCAGTAGCTCGAGCTGGGCAATCGCCACCTCCGCCTGGCCCAACTGCTCCGCCAACACCCGCGCAAACTCCTCCCGCGCGAGGCTATCGTTCGGGTCGCGCTTGAGCTTCTCGACATAACGGTTCGCCGCGTCCGCCGCCGCTTGCCGGTCCATAGCGGCGACCACCGGCCGATCCTCCTCGAGCTCATCCCCGAGCGCCGGCAACCGCAAGGGCCGGGCCACACGCCGCTCCCGCAGTTCCTCGGGCGTGGCGGGCAACTGATCGATCCGCATTTGCGCCATGCGGGCAAAGTGGGTGCCTGGAGCCCGCTGGAGGATCTCCTCGAGCGCGCCCCGCGCCCCGGCGGGGTTGTCCGCCAACTTGAGGTGCCAATCCGCCAACCGCTGGCAGGCCAGCGAGACCTGCAGGGCGGTCGTTCCCGGCTGGCGGCAAAGGTCGCGAACGGTCTGGTCGGCCGCCGCCAACTCGTTGAAATGATTCGCATAGAGATCGGCGAGCATGACCCAGCCTTCGTAGTCGTCCTCGCACTTCTCGAGCTCGGCCAACACCTCGGTCTCGGCTTCGGCGTACTTGCCGAACTTAAGCCGAGCCATGGCGCGGGCGTAACACACAAACGGTTTCTGCTGCTGCCGTTCCAGCATCGGCAATGAACCGTGGATCACCGGCACCAGCCAAGCCAGACAGACCAAACCCAACCCCGACGCTCCGGTCGCGCGAAACGTCAACCAAGCCACCGGCAGCAGCGGCAACAGCCAAAACAGACACACCACGGTAAATTCTCGCCCGTGCGCCATCCGACGGGACAGCCGGGCCAGAAGCCAAGCGAAGGTCACCGCCCCCCACCACGAACTGAGGACCAACAACGCCGGCGCCGTGATGCGCAACAGAGCCGACACCCAGTTGGCCCCAGCCGCCTTCGCCACCTCCGCCTCCGCCAACAACGGCGGCAAGCCCGGCAACAGACCCGAGTTGAGCAGGATCCAAACCAGGGCCGGCGCCGCTAGGCCCCGCACCGTCCAGGACAGGTATTCCTTGAGGGCACCCCGGTCGCCCGACCCGGACACCCGCTCCCAGTAGTAATGTCCCACCACCGGAGCCAACACCAGCCCCAGCAGAGCCACGCCGAAACTGACTGCGCCGAACATCATGGCCAGAGGTCTGCCGTGGCGTCACCCTACCCCTCCGATCCCGACATTAGAAGCGCGAAGGGCGCGCCAGCCCTGCAAGATTTGCTTCGCCTCCGCACCCGTCACGCACATACTCCCCCTCCCATGAAGTCGATGACTGGATACGGCCGGGGCGAAGGCGTCCACGACGGCTGTAAGATCACCCTCGAGGTCAGCTCCGTGAACCGCCGTCAGTCCGAGCTGAACCTCAGCCTGCCGCGCGATTTTGACCCGCTCGAACCGCGCATCCGCGACGAGATCAACCGGCACGTGGCACGCGGCCGAGTCACCTTGCGCCTCACCGTCCAGGCAACCCGAGATCGCGCCGCGGGGCGCGGGCGGGTGCACCGGAGCCTGGCCGCAGCCTACGCGCGCGAACTCGGCCGCCTGGGCCGCGAACTCAAGCTCGCCGGCCCCCTAACCCTCGACACCCTGGTGCGGCTCCCCGGCGTGGTCGAGGCGGCGGAGCCTGACGACGATGCGGAAGCCCTCTGGCCAGCGATCGCGTCGGCGCTAAAGACCGCGCTGGCCGCCCTGACGCGGATGCGCGCGCGGGAAGGGGCCCATCTGGCGCGCGACTTGACGGCCCGCGTGACTTCGATGCGGCGTTACACCGCCCAGGTGCGCAAGCGCGCCCCGGACGCGGCGCGGCGCTACCGCGAGCAGCTCTTGCAGCGCCTCCGGCAGGCTGGCCTCGAGGGACTCGACCTCAACGACGAACGCCTGCTCAAAGAGGTCGCCCTGTTCGCCGATCGCTCGGACATCTCCGAGGAGTTGACCCGGCTCGAGAGTCACTTCGGGCAGTTTGACGACACACTCGACTCCCGCCAACCGGTCGGGCGCACGTTGGATTTCCTCGCCCAAGAAATGAACCGCGAGCTCAATACCATCGGTGCCAAGGCCAATGACGCCGCGATCTCGCGCGCCATCGTCCATCTCAAGGCAGAACTCGAGAAGTTCCGCGAACAGGTCCAGAACGTCGAGTGACCCCAGCCGCCACCCGTGTCTCGCCTATGAGCCCAACCCAACCGGCCCCGGTCTTGTTCCTGATCTCCGCCCCGTCCGGCGCCGGCAAGACCACCGTCTGCGAACAGTTGGTCGCCTCCCAACCCGGCCTCGCCCGTGCCATCACCTGCACGACTCGCCCGCCGCGCCCCGGTGAACGGGACCGCGTCGATTACTACTTTCTGTCCCCTGCCCAGTTCGAGGCACAGGTCGCCGCCGGCGACTTTCTCGAACACGCCACGGTCTACGGCCATCGTTACGGGACCTTGCAGCGCGAGGTATTCGAGCGGTTGCAGGCGGGTGCAGACGTCCTGCTCAACGTCGATGTCCAGGGGGCGGCACTGATCCGCCGCCAGGCCCAAGCCGAGGCCCGGCTCGGACGCTCGCTGGTGACCGTCTTCCTCACTCCGCCCTCGCTCGACGTGCTGGCCGCGCGCCTACGCCAGCGCGCTACGGACTCGGCCCAGGTACTCACCCAACGCCTGGCCGCCGCCCGGGCTGAACTCGACCATTGGCAGCACTTCGATTACCTGGTCATCAGCACCACCATCCCGGAGGATTTCCGGCGGGTCCAGGCCATTTACGTGGCGGAGAAACAGCGCCAAACCCGGTCCCAGGCCCCGAGCTTCTGAGTCGCTTGCAGGTAATTGTGGATTCGCCAACCGGCCGGCGCTAGGCTTGGGGCAAAGCAATGAGCGCCGGCAAACAGGTCGTCCTGGGAGTCACCGGGTCCATCGCCGCCCATCGCGCGGTGGACCTGGCCAGTCAACTCACCCGCCAGGGTTGCGCGGTCACCGTGGTCATGACCGCCGACGCTCAACGGTTCGTCAGCCCGGTCCCTTTCCAAGTCCTCTCGCGTCACCCCGTCGTCACCGACCTGTACGACTCGGCCGGCGACTGGCAGCCGGCCCATATCCGACTGGCGGACGATGCCCAATTGCTCCTCGTTGCGCCGGCCACGGCCCATTCGATCGCCAAGCTCGCCCTAGGCCTGGCGGACGACGCCTTGAGCTGCATCGGGTTGGCCTTAAACCCCCAGGCGAAGCTCCTGATCGCGCCAGCGATGAATGGCAAGATGTGGCTGCACCCAGCCACCCAGGCCCACGTCGCCACCCTCAAGTCGAGGGCCGCCGAGTTCATCGGACCCGAGGAGGGACTCCTCGCCTGCGGTTACGAGGGGATCGGCCGGCTCTGGCCGGTCGAACGGATTGCGGAGCGAGCCTTGGCCCTGCTGGGTTAGGCCCCATGCCCTCCGCGTTGTCACTTCAGGCGCCGCCCCTGCTCCCGCACTGGGAGCGGTTCAAGCAACTGCTGCGCCTGCCTACCATGCCCTCGCTGGACGAACACCAGCAGGAGTGGCGGATCTTCATCTTCGAGCGAGACATCGGCCTGCTCGTGAAGGCGGTGGTCCTGGCCTCGCTGTTCTACTTCTTCTACTGGTCGGACTCGCCCTCCCACACACCGGTCAGTTACGAGATGGCCCTCGAGGAGGTGGCGTGGTCCTTAGCGCATCGGATCATCCAGTACCTGTTCATGGGCTACTTGGCCGTGAATGTGGCAGTGGGGTTCCTACTGCTCGGCATGCGGCAGGTCTCCCGCGCCGTGGTGCAATGGACCGTCTTCGGCGTGGCGTTGATCGATGGCCTGTTCGTGGGCGCGCTGGTGGTGATCACGGGCGGCCTGCGCAGCCCCTTGTTCTGGCTGTTCCCGCTCCTGATCCTGCGCAACTGCGTGAGCGTGTCCGCGGTCGTCCCCCAGATTGGCCTGAACCTGTTAATGTGCGGCTTCTTCGGCGGCGGCGCCTTGGTCGAGGCCACCATCGCCAAAATGGACAACGCCTCGGAGTGGGGCGCCAGCCCCGCTGAGGCGGCCGCGTGGGTGTTGCCGAGCGAGTTGGGCTGGTCCTTTCACCTGCGGGTCTTGCTCTTGGTGGGGGTGGCGGTGTGGTCGTACGGCCTACAGGTGCTGCTGGATCGCCAACAACGCCGGCTCGAAGAACAAAACGAGCTGGCGCTGCGCCGCGAACAACTTCAGCTCTCCGGCCGGCTCGCCGCCGAGATCGCGCATCAGCTCAAGAACCCGTTGGCCATCATCAACAACGCCTCCTACACCCTCCAACGCACGGTCAAGGAGGGCAAAGGCACCATCACCCAACAGATCAAGATCATCCGTGAGGAAATCGAGCGTTCCGACCGGCTGATCACCGAGCTCATGGGTTACGCCCAGTTGGTCGAGGGCCGCGTCGAGAAGCTCGACGTGAAAGAGGAACTCGAACGAGCGCTCCTGCAGGTCTTTCCCCCCGCCGTCAAGTTCGAGATCGCCGTGCACCGCCACTACGCCCCTGCCTTGCCGCAGCTCCTGGCCCAGCGCAACCACCTGGCCGAGGTCTTCGTCAACATCATGCAAAACGCCCGCGAGGCCATGAACGCCCAAGGCACCCTCTGGGTCCGCGCCGAGCATGGTCCCGGGCACTCGGTGATCATCACCATCGCCGACGACGGCCCCGGCATCCCCGCCGAATGCCTCGACAAAGTCTGGGAGCCTTACTTCACGACCCGGGAGAAGGGCACCGGCTTGGGCCTGGCGATCGTCAGACACAACGTCCAACTCTACGGCGGCAAGGTCCAGGTCGAGTCTGAGCTTGGAAAGGGGTGCCGGTTCATCCTAGAGTTCCCGGCTCGAACCGTGATGCGATTGCGTCGATGAAGATGAACCTGCCACCGCTGCTGCTCGTCGATGACGAACGGAACATGCGCCTGACCCTGGAGACCATCATGGCCGGGAGAGGGTATGAGGTGCGTTCCGCGGAGTCTGCCGAGGAGGCACTCAAGCTCCTGGGCCAAAACGAGTTCTTCATGGTGATCACCGACGCCCGCCTCGGTGGCATCAGCGGTTACGAACTCCTCAAGACCGTCCGCACCCGCTGGCCCAATGTGCCGGTGCTCATGATCACCGCCTACGCCACCCCCAAACTCGCCGTCGACGCCATCAAGTCGGGAGCTATCGACTACCTGGCCAAGCCCTTCGAGCCGGATGAACTCGTCCACGCCGTTGGCCGGTGCGCCGAACGCCACCGGCTCCTCCAGGAAAACGCCGCCTTGCGCGCTCGCGCCGGCGAACTCTACGGTCTGGACGAAATCATTGGCGAGTCGGCCAAGATGAAGTCGCTGCGGCAACTGATCCAGACCGTCGCCCCCACCAACGCCACCGTCCTCATCCTGGGCGAGAGCGGCACAGGCAAAGAACTCATCGCCGGCGCACTCCATTGCCTGAGCCAACGACGCAACCAGAACTACATCCGCATCAACTGCGCCGCTATCCCCGAGACCCTGCTCGAGAGCGAACTCTTCGGCCACGAACGCGGCGCCTTCACCGGCGCCATGCGGCAGAAGGCCGGACGCGTCGAGGAAGCCGACGAAGGGACGATCTTCCTGGACGAAATCGGCGACATGAGCCGGCCCTTGCAGGCCAAGCTGCTCCGCTTCCTCGAAGACGGCACCTTCACCCGCGTCGGCGGCAACCAAGAACTGAAGGTCGATGTGCGCCTGATCGCCGCCACCAATCGCGACATCATCCAGGCCATCAGCCAAAACCACTTCCGCGAAGACCTCTTCCACCGCCTCAACGTCGTCCAGTTCCAACCCCCGCCGCTGCGCGAGCGCGGCGCCGACATCCTCTTGCTGGCGGAACATTTCCTGAAGCATTTCCGCGTCTCCATGAACAAGCCCGTCAAGGGCATTAGCCCCGTCGCGCAACAAAAACTCCAGGCCCACCACTGGCCCGGCAATGTGCGCGAGTTGCGCAACGCCATGGAACGTGCGGTCATCCTCGAGCTTAGCCCGGAAATCCAAACCGACAGCCTCCCGGACTTCCACCTCGAGACCCGGCTGCGCAAGCCGGATGCCAACGCCCTCGGCGGCCAGACGCCCCTCGAAGAACGACTGGCCAACTACGAGCGCGATCTCATCGTCAATATTCTCGAACAGAACCACTACAACCTCACCAAGAGCGCCGAACAACTCAAAATCAGTAGGCACGCCCTCCGCTACCGCATGCAGCGCCTCAACGTGGTCGCCGCCGACAACCTGGACGAGGACAACGCCAACGCCCCCCTCAAGCAGCCCGGCGCATGAACCCCTTCCTGGCTCAATCCATCCTCGATCCGGTCCCGCCGCAAACCTCCCCCGGCGGCGCCAAGCTCCCGGCAATCTTCGGCGACGTCTTGGTCATCATCGCCGTCGCCCTCCTGCTGTTGGGCCTCCTGATGCTCTGGGCCAAATACCTCCGCCCACGCTCCCGAGACTCCTCCCGCGCCAGCCACACCCGCACCCTCGCGGAGGACACGCCGGAACCCGAAGCGGACAACCACCATCGCCGCCGCCGCCGGCACAAACGCCGCCGCCGCGACCATCGCAGTCGCAACCCGACGCTGGCCGAGACCGGGGGACTGCCCGCCCCCCGCCGAGAAGACCAGGTCCCTCCCTGGATTTGAACCACGCCGTCAGCCAGTCCATCACGCGAAAGAGCGCGTCGAACCTGGCGCTGGCCTTCGTGCTCCTTCCCCGCCCGAAACGCGCCGCCATGGCCGCCCTCTACGCCTTCTGCCGGGAGGTAGACGATGTGGCCGATGACGAAGCCCCTCCACTGGAAGCGCGGCGGGCCCAACTCGCCGCCTGGCGCCACGACGTTGCCGCCGCCTGCAACGGCGGCCAACCCCGCTTCGCCGTCAATCTCGAACTGCAGCCCGTCATCCAACACTACCGGCTCCCCTTCGAGCACTTCGACCAGTTGATCCGCGGCGTCGAGATGGACCTGGACATCAAACGGTACGCCACCCTGGCCGACCTCGAACAGTACTGCTACCGCGTCGCCTCGGTCGTCGGCCTGCTCAGCATCGAGATCTTCGGCTACCGCAACCCGGCTTGCCGCCCCTATGCCATCCACCTCGGCCGCGCCTTACAACTGACCAACATCCTCCGCGACGTGCAGACCGACGCCGAACGCGGGCGCATCTACTTGCCGCTCGACCAAATGCACACCTGCGGTGTCCGCCCCGAGGACGTCTTGGCCGGACGCTACTCCGAACCCTACCGCCAATTGGCCACCTGGCTGGCGGAGCAGGCCCGCAGCCACTACCGCGCCGCCCGCGCCACCTTGCCCGCCGAGGACCGCCCGGCAATGATCGCGGCCGAGTTAATGGGGGCGGTCTATTGGCAACTGCTGCGCCGGCTCGAGGCGCGCCAGTTCGACGTGTTCCACGGGCCGCCTCTGCGCTTGAGTCGCCTCCGCAAACTCGCCCTGATCCTGAGCACGTGGGCACGCCTCCGCGCCGGCGTCGCCACGCCCAGCTATGGCTGCCCCTGAGACCTCCCCAGCCCTGGTGGTCAATGCCGACGACTTCGGGCAGTCCTCCGCCATCAATGCCGCCGTCCGCCAAGCCCATGCCGAGGGCATCCTCACCACCGCCAGCCTCATGGTCAATGGCGCCGCCTGCGCCGAGGCCGTCGCTATCGCCCGCGACCATCCCCGCCTGGGCGTCGGTCTGCACCTGACTCTGGCCGGAGGCGCCGCCACCCTGACTCCGCGTGAGATCCCAGGCCTGGTCAACGCCCACCGACAATTCCGCCAGAGCCCCGTCCGAGCCGGCTTGGCCTACTTCTGCCGCCGTTCGCTCGAGCCCCAACTCGAAAGCGAAATCCGCGCGCAGTTCGACCGGTTCCAAGCCACCGGGTTGACCCTGGACCATGTCAATGGCCATCTGAATCTGCACTTGCACCCCACCGTGCTCCGCTGGCTTTGCGCCCACGCGCCCTCGCTCGGTTGTCCCGGCATCCGGCTCACCCGCGACCCTTTCTGGCTCAACGCGACCCTCGCGTCCGGCCGCTGGCTCTACCGCGCCACGCACGCCCTGGTGTTCGCCGCCCTGGCGGCGTGGGCCCGGCCCATCCTCCAACGCCACCACCTCCGCCACACCCACAGCGTGTTCGGCCTGCTTCAGAACGCCCACGTGACGGAGGAGTACGTGCTTGGGTTGCTGCCTCGCTTGCCCGCCGGTGCGTCGGAGCTCTACGCTCATCCCTCGACCCACCACGCCCGGCACGAGCTCGATGCCTTGCTCAGCCCGCGCGTCCGCGCCCAACTCGCCCAACACCGCATCCGCCTCATCCGCTATCAGGATCTCTAGTATGATCAAGTTCCTCGTCATCCTGTTCGTCTCGCTGATCTTCGAGAGCATCGGCGTGTTGTTCCTCAAAGAAGGCCTCACCCAAGTGGGCCAAGTCCGAAAGGTCACCCCGGCCGAAATCGTCCGCGTTGTCAAGACCGGCGCCACCAACGGCAAGATCTTGCTCGGCGTGTTCTTCGAGGCCCTCTTCTTCGCCGGCCTCCTGATCTTGATGTCCAAAAGCGACGTCAGCTTCCTCTGGCCCATGACCTCGCTGAGCTTTGTCTTTGCCACCCTCGCCGCCCGCATCTTCCTCCACGAGTACGTGAGCGGCGTCCGCTGGAGCGGTGTGGTCCTGATCGTGTTGGGAGCCGGACTCATCACCTGGACCGAACACCGAAAACCCCAGCAGCAGCCGGCGCCCCCCCTCACTCGGCTGCCGGCCCAGACCCCATGAACCGAGTCAGCACGTCGGCCAATCCCACCGCCGCCACGCGAAGCTGACGCCCAAAGACCATCAGGCCCGGCACGGCCGCCGGCCGGCGCACCAGCGCCCACGCAAGTCGCACCGGACTCACCCGCAACCGCCGCGTCAGCAGCCGGTTGAAGTCCAACGGCAAATCCTCGCCCGCCGCGTCCGAAATCACTCGTACGGTGGCGCTGGGCACACCCAGCCGCCCGCAACACTCACGAATCGCCGCCGATTCCATCTCGACCGCGTCCGCCCCGGTAGCCCGCCACAAAGCCGCCTTCTCAGCCGCCCGGATGCAGACCCTGTCCGCACAGTGGAACCGAGCCGCCCGTGCCCCCGCCCGGGTCAGCGCCTCCCCTAGACCGCCCGCGCCATCCGCCGCGAATAAGACCGCCCCGCGCGGGTGCACGGGGTCGAGCCCCCCCGCAAATCCGCTCGACAGCACCCATCGGGGAAGCGCGCCGCCCAGCGCCCGGCGCAGCGCCCGCTCCGCATTCCGCCGCCCCATGCCCGTCACGAGCACCTCGAGGTCCGCGCGCCCACGCACCCGCTGTCGAAACGGGCCTGCCTCGGTCTCGACCGCGAAACACACCAGGCAACGTCGGGGTTGGCGAGCCATGCTCATAACCGCCAAGCCTCACCGGCGCTGAATCAAGACGCGAAACGCCCGCCCAAAGTGATCGGGGTGAATCAGCGTCTGCAGTTGCCGACGCCGTGCGCTCGTCCATTCCGGGAACTCACGGGGCGCCCGCCAAGTCCCCTCCGCCACCCGCGCCAAAAAACTAGCCTGGGAAGCCAACTCCTCCGTCTGCAACCCCTCGCTCCGACCCGCCTGCTCGACCGCGGTGAAGTCCACCGCCGCCGTCAGATCGCAGCCGCCCGGTTGCTCGAGCACATCGCTCACTAACCGGTGCGACCGGTAGCCTCGTAGCGTTCCTCCGGCCCGCGGCGGCGTGAACCGCTCCCACCAGGTCCACCCATAATCCAACCCGACCAACCGGCCCCGGGCTAAGCGGCGCGCTGCTGCCCGCCACCAGCCTACCTGCTCCGGGCCCCACTCGAGCGTGAAACCGTCCGGCAACACGGCCATTAACTCGCCGGGCACCACCGGCGGATGCCGACCATCCCCCCCCGCCTCAAGCCCGCCATCACCACCGGGCACACCCCCAGGCGGTGCGGAGATGGCCGCCGAACC
>VHCO01000250.1 GCA_016871715.1 Verrucomicrobiota bacterium | reverse complement strand
ACCAACGGCATCTCGGTTGCCGCCTTGGGCTCCGCCTCGCTTGACATGTCGGGCATCGACCTCGTCCATGCCACCCAGCTCGTCTCCGACGCCGGCTGGGAGGTCCTGGATCTGGGCGAGCTCGCCACCGACGAATGCAAGGCCATCCTGCTGCGCCATTTCGCTGGCACGGCCACCGTCCTGGTGGCCATTGACGTGGCCGGCACACAACAAATCGCCAAATTGCGCCCCGGCACCGTTCTCTTGCTGCAACCCTCATCCGGCGTGACCTACTACGTCACCGCCCATAGCGGCTCCGCCACCATCGAGGTCGCTGCCGCCGAGGACTGATCTCTATGGCTAACGAAATCTCCCTCGCCGCCTCCCTGGCCGCCGCACGAAACGGCGCGGCAATCAGCGCCACGGGCTCGGGCTCGATCGATCTGGCCGGCGACAAATTCGTCCATGTCGCCCAGGAAATCGCCAATGCAGTGGTGACGCCCCTCGAGCTCGGGGATATGTCGTCCTCGCAGGTCGTCTCCGCCCTGTTCATCCGCAACCTGGGCGCCGATACGGTCACCCTCTACCGCGATGTCGCCGGACTCGAGCCCTTCTGCCAGATCCGCCCTGGCACCTTCGTCCTCATCCAGCCCGCCGCCACGGGCAACATCCACGCGAAAACCGCCAGCGCCCCATCCTTGACCGAACTGGTTGCCATCCAATATTAACCCCAGCTCAACATGGCCAACGAAATCTCCATCACCGCTTCCCTCACCGGCTCGAAGGGCGGCGCCACCCTCAACTCCGGCGCCCTCTCCAAAACCCTCGACATGGCCGGCGCCGACTTCTACTCCACCACACTCACCGTCACCTCCGGCGCCGAAGTCACCCACGCCATCCCCTCAGGCATCGGCGATTGCGGCTGGATCCTCATCAAAAACCTCGACGCCTCCAACTACGTCAAGGTCGGCTTCGCCACCGCCGACTACAAAATCCGCATCCCCGCCGGCTCCTTCGCACTCTTCCGACCCGAAGACCTCGCCATCGCCAACCTCTACCTCCGCGCTGATACCGCCGATTGCCTTGTCCAGATCTGGATCCTCGAAGCGTAGCTCGGGATGGCCATCACCTTCACCCGCGCCCCCACGCTCGCACCAGGCGATCCGGTCACCAGCACCCAGATCGCCAAACTCGCCGCCGCCTTCAACGACCGCCTCCGCTCCGGCCTCGGCGACCCCTCCTATCGCCTCGCCTTCTACCACCTCAACCTCTTCCGCCAACTCCGCAACCCCTCAGGCTGGCTCTGGCCCTCCCAAGTCGAATTCTTCCGCGCCTACCAGATGCTCCGCCCTACGCAGGGCGAGTGGCCGCTCACCGGCCCAGGCGATCCCGAGGGCACCAACGTCAATAATCCGCTCGGGGCCTATGTCTTCGGCAACGAGGCGGCGGACTTGCCCGCCGAGGAAGATCGCCTGACCAGCCCGGCCGCCGGCGGCATCCCACTCCGCCTCGATGGCCGCGCCCCGGCCTCGCCCCTGGACTATTGGACGCTCGGCAAACTCCAGCGCGGCGCCTGGGATCCGGCCACCGGCGCGATCGCCTCCCCTGCCTTCACCGCCGCCCGCAGTTGGGCCGGCATCCGCTATACGCGGCTCGCTCCCTACGGCAACTCCTACGGCTCCTGGCTCCCCATGCCCGAGATCCTCGGGACGGCCTGCGACGACCCCGACACCACGGATGACTACCCCCCTCCCATCAACTACGAAATCAAGTTCTCCGCCCTCACCGCTGGCCTTTCGGACATCACCTATCCCGGCACCTGCGTGCCCGGCCCAAGCATCAGCCCGGCCGATAAGTATGACGGCCACGTAGCCGCCGTCTTCGCCTTCCAATGGGCCTACTACGTCTTCGTCTACGACAGCACAGACCCCACCGGCTACCACGTAGACGTCCTCTCCACCCAGGACTACCTCGAGGGGCCCTATACTGGGGCCCCCAAACTCGGCAAACGCGAAGGCCAACACCTCCCGCGCGTCCTCAACGCCTTCATCCGCGACTTCCGCGGCGCCTGGGCCGGCCAAATCCCCGAGCCCCCGCCGGGCGCTCCGCCCTCAGGCGATCCCCCCCACTGGCTGCGCCATGCCGCCGACATCCAGCGCTTCCTCCGTTCCCAGTACCTCCTGGCCCCAGCCCGCGGCATCGAGGCCCCCCCAGGCCAAGTCTCCGCCTCCTACCCGTCCTGGACCTTTCACCCAGCCAGCACCTCCACTGCACACACCCTGCACCCCGACTGCTGCCTCTCCGCCATCTTCCTCCAGGTCGCCAACCCAGAGCACCCCATCCGCCTCGACATCGTCGGCCCAGAAGCCCACCTCACATACACCTTCCCCGCCGGCGACACCATCCAGGTCCTGCCCACCCCACTCACCGGCACCGTCGCCATCACCTGCCGCCCCAACACCGCCACCGTCCACCTCGAGCTCATCGAGCAAATGACCTACAAGCCCGACACCTGCGACCTCTTCCTCCTCCTCCGCTCCTCCGCCGCCATCATGTGATACCACCATCCGTCCCGTCCGTCCCATCCGTCCCATAAGTCCCCCCCCCAACCCCCCTATGCTAGACGGTTCCGGCACCATCGAGACCAGCTCCCGCTCCCTGGTCCAGGATTATTTCGCGCGAGCCGCCATCACCAACCTCCGCGGCCACCCAGGCCTCCCTGGCTCCTTCACCGCCATCAACCAAAACGCCCTCTTCGACGCCGCCCGCCGCTTTAGCCAGTTCACCCGCATCATCGGCCGCCAGCAGTTTGCCGGCTACGCCGTCGAAAACGGAAAAAGCATCCTCTGGTTCCGCCGCTACGCCCTCGGCACCGGCGGCGCGCCCACGAAATACGAAGTCGCCAGCGGCGACATCGCCGCCGGCATCGAGTACCTCGTCGAGGGCACGGTGGGCGTGGACCAAGTCGAATACCCGGAGTTCAGCGGCACCTGGTACGATCCGGGCGAGCATTTCCCAGGCAAGGCCAGCTACACCACCTTCAACCCGATCGGCTCGCCCAAAGTCTACGCCATCCTCCCGGCCGTCGCCGACCCCTCGAGCGGCGCCGACCTCTTCGCCGGCATCGCCGAGGCCATCGATCATACCGCACCACCGCGCGGCTGGACAAACCAGTGGCTCCTCGGCCTCCAGCTCAAACCCTACCACCCCAGCAACACCAGCCTCTGGAAACCGGACGCCTTCGCCGATCACTTCGGCATCCTCAATCGCTGCCATTTCTACAGCCCAGAGATCGCCAACGATCCCGCCCTCCTCTGGCACACATCCTATGGCCAGCGCGTCGCAGGCACCGACGGCGGCGTCCTCGTCCCCGAAACCCCGTCCGGCTGGAACTATGCTTGGCTCGATTCCCCCTGGACCGGCCATACCTATGTCAACCAGAAGACCTGTACCCCCCCGGATGACACCTGCCTCCGTTTCTACAAGAGCTGCCGCCTTTACGAGCCGGACGTTGAAATCGAGAGCGCTGAAGCTCTTACGGAAAGCGGAGAAGAACTGGTCCGCCTCACCCTCACCGGCCGCCTCCACAACACCTACGGCGAGACCGGCGGCGCCCCGGCCTCCATCGACCGCGATCTAACCACCTGGGTCGCCGCTGACATCCAGGCCGAGCCCTTCCGCACCGCCGAAAATGGGCTCCGGCTCTATCTGTTGAAGCAATACAACGACACCAACTCCCCCGCCACCGTCGGCGACAACTCCCTCAACTCCTACGTCCAGTCCCTGCCGGGCAAGCCGATGGCCAGCATCTATCCGGAGTTCATCCTCACCAAACTCGTCCCCATCCCCTACCTCGACACCAACGACCGCCAGGACGCTCACGATACCCCCCTCTGGTCTGATGTCTGGGGCCAGCTCGACCTCTACCTCCGCGCCATCTGCGAGGGCTATGTGGACGAGACCTCCACCCTCGACTACAACCACTGCCGCGAGGACCCCGCCATCCATACCTGCATTTCCGACGATGCCGGCCTCTACGATTACGTCTTCGAGAACCTCTGCAAATACGCCTTCGGCGGCCGCTGGCTCACCACCCTTCCTTCCGGTGCAACCGACCACACCCCAGCCTCCGAGACGCGCCCAGACGCCCCCCAGGGCTTCGGCCCACTCCAGCACACCCGCCTCGCCGCCCAGTGCTTCAACCAAATCAGCGCCGCCGTCAATCGCCTCACACGCCTCCGCGTCATGCTCCCCTTCGAACTCCTCGAGAAGGTGGACATCTACGACGGCCAGCGCGTCCTGACTCTCGCCGAGAACACCTCCTGCGACGGCAGCCCCGTCACCTGCGGCTCCGCCGGTCACTTCACATGGAAAGGCTCACCCCCCCCCGCCACACACCTCGCCGTCCCAGGCATCGAACTCCCCGTCACCTATGCCCAGGCCGCCAACGGCGCAGAAATCCCCAACACCTGCTCCGGCGCCGATTACCTCCTCAACTCCTACCGCAACATCAGCACCTGGCGCTTCTCCCTCGTCGATCCCGACGCCCTCTACGCCATCCCACCGGCCTGGCGCGACATGCTCGACACCCACATCGGCTCCCTCTTCTGTCGCGAGACCTACTCCGTCCACCAGACCGTCGACCCCCTCGGCACCGAGACCTGCGGCCCCACCATCTTCGACTGCGACTTCCAACCCGTCGAAACCCGCACCTGGGAATGCGTCCTCTCATCCGGAGGCGTCCTCGACCTCGGCGATCCCGCCCCCGGCTGGTTCCACGTCAACTGGAGCCTCAATCCTCTCGACTTCTGCGCCGGCGGCTCCAGCTCCATTGTCACCATGACCCCTATTTCAGGCTCCGTCGGCCCCCATGTCTTCCTCGAGGTTCCCCTCGTCGACTGATGCTCTTCCGGGTCACCATGCGCCTCCGGCGCTCCCCTGCCGGCCCCCTCCCTGCACCCCCACCGCGCCCGGTCCGCAGCCGCCCTGCACCCCCTCTGCAACCCCACCGCCAAGCCCTTTGCGAGGCCTGCTCAGACTGGTATCACCCCTCCATTCAGCGCTGCTGTCACCCCCGCGGTCCCTGTCCTCGATCCCCCGCCCGCATTCGCCCCTGGACCACCCTTTTCCGCTGCCCCGATTTCCGTTGGTAGCCCACCCTGTTTCAACATCTCTTTTCGGCCCTGCAAAACCCCGTTACGAAATGTTGAAACAAACCTCACTTAACCCCTTCCCCTTCAGCCTCCTACCCCCATTTCCCCCTTGTTTCACCATTTCCGCCGGCCCCCCGGGAGCCGCTGGTTGTTAAATTGGTCGGGACGGTGAGATTTGAACTCACGACCTTCTGAACCCCATTCAGACGCGCTACCAAGCTACGCTACGTCCCGACCGTCACGCCCGTGGTGGCAGGCGTCCTCAAAGCATAAGCAGTCCGCGCCGCATTTCAATACCCTTTTCCAACCGGACGACGATTCGACGAAACTGCTGTCGGCGATTCTGCTTGGCAAACCTTGCGCTTGGCCCTAACACCTTGTGCCAGTTGGTCGTTGTTTTGTTCTTTGAGACAGTCAAAGGCCAGGGAACCCCGTGAGAATCGGGGACGGTTGCGCCACTGTGTCGGGCTACAAACTCCCACAGCCACTGGAACCGCCGCAAGGCGTCCGGGAAGGCGGGAGTAAGGTACGAAGCCCCGAGTCAGGATACCGCTTTGATTGTGCTCGTCAGGCCCCGTCGCCGCGGGGCCAACTTCTCCGTCTTAGAGAAGGATGAGGCCAGTCTCTCGAACGGTGTTCGAGCGAGTTCGTTGAATGCCTTCATTCTCCGATGGGCGGAGCGTGAAGGCTTGTTCGTTTGCGGGCACCCGCCGGTCGCCACGACCGCACCCCGCCCGTTTGGTCTGCACGCTTCGCACTGGTCTCCGGGAAACCAGCACACGTCGGGTGCGCCGGCACGCACCGCGACATCGCCGTTCAGGAAAGAGATCAGATGCACATCCAGCACATCGGTTCGAGACTCAAGCCCGGGGCGGGCGTCCTCGCCCTGGTGGTAGGTCAGACCCTAAGCGCCGCACCATCAGCTCCGACCGCCCTGGTCGAGGACTTCGCCCGCGACCCGCTGGCCGCCGGCTGGCGAACGGTGGGCGATGCCAGCCTCTTCTCGTGGAATCCAGCCGACCACAACCTCGAGGTCACCTGGGACTCGTCTCGACCCAACAGTTACTTCGTCCGGCCCTTGGGCCACACGTTGCATCGGGGCTCGGATTTCCTGCTCGAATTCGATTTGCGGCTGCGCGAGTTGCGGATTGGCACCACGCCCGGCAAACCCTACACGTTTCAACTCGCGGTGGGCCTGATGAACCTCGACCAGGCCACCGCTGGGGCTTTCCTGCGCGGGACGGGGTCCGACTCGCCGAACCTGGTCGAGTTCGACTACTTCGCCGACTCAGGCTTCGGCGCCACAATCTCGCCCACGATCATCTCGAGCAACGGGATCTTCGCGACCAGTTTTAATGTCCCGTTCGAGTTGACTCTCGAGGACGGGTTCCGTGTCACGTTGAGCTACCGCGCTGAAACCCAGCAACTGACCACGAGCCTCACGCGCCAGGGCGAACCCTTCGGCCCCATCCAACCGGTCGCTCTCGGGGCTGAGTTCACCGACTTTGCAGTCGATCACGTGGCGGTCATGAGCTACAGCGACGCCGGCCAGGATCCCCAGTTCAGCGGCTCGATCTTCGCGCGGGGCATCCTCGACAACGTCATCGTGGCCGTGGCACGGCCGGCGACGCTGGATTTGGGCTTGACCGGCCGCTGGGTCGAGGACCGGTGGGAGGTGCAGTTCGACGCTCGACCCGAGTGGGCCTACACCCTTTACCGCACGGCTGATTTTCGGGCCATGACCGTTGTGAAGACGCTGTCCGTGGGCCACGCAGGCCGTGTTACTCTGGCCGATCCCGAGCCCGCCGCGGGCTTGGCCCAGTTCTACTGGCTCGAGGCGTCGCGGCCGTGAAACCCCGCATCACGGATAGGCGCCCGGCGGAATGCGGTTCCGCCGGCGCTGGCGCAGCCTTCACCCTGGTCGAGTTGCTGGTGGTGGTGGTCCTGGTGGCGTTGTTGGCGGCGCTGCTGCTGCCGGCGATCGCGCGCAGCCAGCAATCCGCGCGTCGCCTGCGCTGCGTCGGCCACCTCCACCAACTGGGCCTGGCCGCCCAAATGTACTGGGACGACCATGGAGGCAATGCGTTCCGTTACCGGGCCGGGCCGGTGAACGGTGGCGACCTGTTCTGGTTTGGGTGGTTGTCGCGCGGGCTCGAGGGCACGCGCACCTTTGACGCTTCCCAAGGCGCTCTTTACCCGTACCTCGGCGGACGCGGCGTGGAATGCTGCCCGGCGCTGCGCTACGGTCGTGCGCAGGTGAAGCTCAAGGCCACCGGTACGACCTACGGATACGGCTACAACCTGTGCCTCTCGGCGCCGGCCGGTGATCCCCCGGTCAATGTCTCGAGGCTCGAACGGCCCGCGGCGATTGTGGTCTTGGCCGATGCCGCCCAGATCAACACCTTCCAACCTCCTGCCTCGCGCGAGAACCCCATGCTCGAGGAGTTTTACTACGTCTCCACGAACGAACCGACCGCCCACTTCCGGCATCGGCAGGCCGCCAACGCCCTCTTCCTTGACGGCCATGTGGCGCCTGAGGCGCCGGTCCCCGGTTCGCTCGACCTGCGGTTGCCCGCGGAGTGGGTGGGGCGGTTGCGCCCGGAGATTCTGCGCGTGGAATAGGCCAGCGTCCGCCGGCGAGTCATCTGAGGGCCACGCCGAAGACGAAAATGCCGATCATCGCCAGGCAACAGGCGATCTTGCCCACCGCACCTGCCAGCATACCCAACACAGTCCCCACGCCGGCGCGCGTCGCCTCGCGCCATTCGCGGCCCCCTGCCAACTCGAACAGGACGGCGCCCAAGAACGGTGCGATCAGCACGCCCACAAACCCGAAGAACAGCCCGACGATGGCGCCGATCGCTGCCCCCAACACGCCCCGCCACGTGGCCCCCAGCTTCCGCGCCCCCAGCAGGCCCGCCACGTAGTCCAACAACAGGGAGAGGCACATCAACCCGATCAGCACCCCCAAGAGCGGGTTGCCCAAGCCTGCCTCGCCAAAATAGAGCCGGTGTCCCACCGCCGCCGCCACGACCAGCGGCGGCCCCGGCAAACCCGGCAGCACGCTGCCCAGCAACCCCACCCCCATCACCAGCAGGGCCAGGCCAAAACCGACGATCTCTGCCCAGCTCATTCGCCCACCATCCTATCCTGATTCGCCCCGCCCGCAAGCTGTAGCGCGCGGACGGCGGCCACAAAATCCTCCGGCCACGGCGCCTTGAACTCGAGCCACAGCCCCGTGCGCGGGTGGTTGAAGCCGAGCAACTGCGCGTGCAGCATTTGTCGCGGCGCATGGTACCGGGTCAACTCTTCCAACCGCGCGTTCTGCCGTTTGCCATAGACCTGGTCGCCAACTAGCGGATGACCCAGGTACTTGAAGTGGACCCGGACTTGGTGCGTGCGCCCGGTGTGGAGGCGCGCCTCGGCGAGCGTGGCTTGACCCAGTCGATCAAGGGTGCAGTAGGTCGTCAGCGCGGTGCGCCCGCCTGCCAGCACCGTCATCACCTTGCGATGGTTGGGGTGGCGCGCGATGGCGGCGTTGATCTCGCCCTCGGGTGGCTTTAACTCGCCGCAGACCAGGGCGTGGTAGACCTTGGCGACTTGCCGTTGAGCGAATTGGTACGAGAGGGCCAGGTGCGCGGCGTCGTCCTTGGCTACCACCATCAGGCCGCTAGTGAATTGGTCCAGCCGATGCACCAACCCCGGGCGTGCCACCCCGCCTACGCCGCTCAACTGGCCTTGGCAGTGATGCAGAAGGGCGTTGACCAAGGTGTTGTCTTCGTTCCCGTACGCTGGATGAACGACCATCCCCGCCGCCTTATCCAGCACCAAGAGCGCCTCGTCTTCGTGCACCACGTGCAACGGCAGCGCCCGCGCGGCGACGGTCGGCGCGGCGGGGACAGGCCAATGGATGGTCACGGTTTGGCCGGCGACGGGGTGGTGAGTGGGTTTGACGCCTTGCCCGTCCACCAAGATGGCCCCGGCCCGAATCAGCCGCTGCAAAGTGTTCCGTGAGACGCACGGAAACCGACTGTGCAGATAGCTGTCCAACCGCCCCTGGGGCAGGGACGCCTCGATCAGGATCGACTCGATCCGCGGCAACGGCTCGCTCATGTCGCATCGCTCGCGCGCGCGGGGCGCAAGCGCCAGCGTAGCCACAGGCCCACCCCCACCACCAGCAAGCTCACCAACTGACCCGGAGTGGCCCAACCGCCTAGATACCGCGCGGAGTAATCTCCCCGGAAGAACTCGACCGCAAACCGCAACCCTCCGTAGCTGAGGAGGTACAGCACAAACACCTGCCCGGGGTGTTGCCTCCGCCGGTACAGCCAAGCGAGCGCCCCGTACAACACCAGGTTTGCCAGGGCCTCGTACAACGGCGTCGGGTGCACTCCCGCCCCGTGTGTCACATGGTCCGCCGGGTAGCGGATGGCCCAGGGCAAACCCGTCGGCCACCCGTAGCAGCAGCCATTGAAGACACATCCCAGCCGCCCAAACGCCTGACCCAAGGGAATGCTCGGCGCCAGCGCGTCCGCCAGCCGCCACAACGGCAACCGCTTCGCCCGCGCATAAAAGACCGTAGCCAACGACGCCCCGAGCAGTCCCCCGTAAAAGACCAGGCCGCCATGGTGAATGGCGAAGATCTCCCACCACGGTTGACCGGCGAATTCCTCCTGACAATACGCGACGACATGATGGACCCGCGCGCCGACGATCCCGCCGATCATGAGCCACACGCCCAGATCGGCAATCAACTCCCCGGGCAGCCCATCGCGCAGACCCCGCCGGCTGGCCGTCCATAGCCCCGCCAGGAACCCGGTCGCCACCAGGATGCCGTACCAGTGGACGGACCAACTACCGACACGAAAGGCAACTTGATCCACGTACCGGACCCTAGCCGCCGGGGGCACCGATGTCGAAGGGATTTCCCGGCCCCCGCACGCCGCGCTTGGAAGCTCCTACCGCGCCGGCTACCTTCCTCGAGTGCAACCGACTAACGCTCCCGACGCGCCGCATCGAGCCGACGATTGAGTTCGCCCAGCGCTTCCCGCAACTCTGCAATCTCCGCTCGCAGCTCCCGCACTTGCGCCAGCGCTGGTCCCGGACCTTCAGGCCCCGGCCCCGGCCTGGGCTCCAGCCCGCGGAAACGCTCCAGCGGCCCACCCGGACGCAGTGCGCGCAGCCGCTCAGCCCCCTGAGCCAGACGCTCCGCTAACTCGGGCAAGCCCGCCGCTCGCAGGTTGTCCAGGGCCACCTCGAGATGGTGCCGCCGGCGCTCCCACTCGGCTCGTGCCTCAGGGCCACGCACGGGTTCCTCGCCCCGCTCGATCAACCGCTCGACCCGGACCTCGATCCGGCGTTCCGCCTTGGGCTGGCCGGGCTTGGG
>VHCO01000249.1 GCA_016871715.1 Verrucomicrobiota bacterium | reverse complement strand
GCAGACGTTCCAGGGCACGGTAGTACCACGTTTCCGTGGTCGCGACGTTCTGGCCGAGGACGCGGGCGGCTTCCTCGAGGCAGAGACCATCCAGGATGCGGAGCTTCAGCATCAGCTTCTGTTCCGCGCTCAGCAATGTGCTCCGGTCGATTTCTCCGAGGAACTCATCCCGAAGCGTGTCACTGGCGGGGTCGGCGCTGGCTGGCCGGGCCGCCGTCGGCGCCGCCGTGTCGAGCCGAACCGCGCGCTCCTCCCGAACCCGACGCCGACGCCAGTGGTCAACCACACGCTGGTTCCAGACCTGCCGCACGAAGCGGTCCAGGTGCACCGCATCCCGGAGTTCTCCGCGATGGGTGTAGATCCGCACAAAGAGCTCCTGCAACAAGTCGTCGGCCTCCCCCTCGCCCAGGTATCGCACGGTCAACCCGCGCCACTGTTGGCGAATGCGTTCGGCCAACGCTGTCCAGGCTCGCTCGTCGCCTGCCAGGAGCGCTCAAAGGAATGGTGATCCCCACTCACGTTCCCTCGGGGCGGCCTAACGCCGCCTGCGGCGGTCTCTATGGACTCGGAATACTCTCTACTTGCGAGAATCTGTGGAGAAAGCCGCTCAGACTTTGAACTGAACACTTACGCCATTTCCACGCAACTGGAGGGTGCCCGCCCACGAGGGGTCAAGCAAAAGGCGAATCCCAAGGCCAGTCCCACCAGATTTACCGCCCAGCAGGACTGGGGCCTTCTTCGGGGCTGGTGGGCCGCCGCCCACCAGCGAGGGAAAGGCCGGGGTCAGCACACCCGCAGCCGATCCACTTCGTAAGCCTGCTCGGTCCCGGGTCTGCTACCGGCCGGCGGCGGCGGCGTCCCAGCTCCCAATTCACCCCTTGCCCAACCTGCATCGGCTCATTTCACCGACTGGACCGCTGCCGTCAGGGCGGTCCTTACTTCCGCTGACAGGGCACGCAGGGGAGGCTCCGCGAAATAGCAGAGGGCCTGGAGCGGCAACATCGTAGTGAAGTCCGGCCCGTAGACCTGCTTGGCGAAGCGCAGGCCGTCGGCCAAGGAAAGCCCCGCCTTCAGCAGCGCGTGCACATCGAGATAGTCCTTCGCCTCGGCTCGCTGATAGACGGACCAGCGCGCCGACCGGCGCAAAGCCTCGACCTCGAAGAACTCGAAACAGAAGAAGTCGAAGTCAACCGAGGTCCGATGGCCCAACCGCAGAGCGAGCCCCGTGCCGCCGTAGAGGATGAACGGCTCAGGCACGGTCCCCAGGGCCATGACCTGAGCCACGAACCGATGCCGGTCGCTCGACGCTTGCTGCGGAGTCTCCCACCAAAACAACCGCTCCGCGACCCCTTCCAGATCGTCTGGCTTGGGTACTGCCTGAGTCTCCGTCACAGAAGAAGGCTACACTTCGCGACCAGGTTTTCGACTCCGATACACCGAGCTCGCGAGGTAGGGCGTGCTCGCACCGAGGGGTTCCGGTCTTAACGTTCCCTATCCTCTCGCGCTCGGGCCTCGTTAGCGCCTGGCGAAACACCGGACCCCGCCGCGAAGTTCCTTTTCCTGGCAGGAGGGACCAGGCAGGCTGACCGCATGAGCACGTTGGCGCGGTGCGGATACCGCCATGACGTCCGTCGCGGACGGCCGAGCGACGGCGTGGTTGGCTGGTCGGGTGGGCGCGTCCTCTTGGGCGCGGTGGTGGCGGCGACTTTCCTCGGTTCGGCGGCCGGCGCGGACGGGCTCGAGACGGCTGCGCGTCCGGCGATCATGGCGATCGACCCGCCGGAGGGCGGCTTCTACGCCAAGCGCCTCGATTACGAGGGCATTCCCATCAAGGCGGCCGCCGAGGTCGTGGACGAAGCCCTATTTGCCGCGCGCGACCGCCTGGCACTGATGCTCGAGCACCTGCCCAGCGTGCGGGCGAGGTTGCGCGCCGCCGGCGCCGAGTTGCACATCATCGGGCGCCACCAGGTCACGACGGACCTGCCCGAATGGCGTCACGACAAGGGCAAATCCCTGGCCGAGTACAACGGCCTCACCCGCGACCAACGGACGCGCGGCATGGGGGGGCTATTGGCTTCTTGCGGGGAGGAGAACCTCCTCCGGCTCGAGCAGGATCGGTACCGGGGTCGCGACATCTGCGTGCACGAGTTCGCCCATAACATCCTCAGTCACGGCGCGCCACGCGAGCTGCGGCAAAAGGTCTGCGAGCAGCATCGTCGCTCCCTCGAACGCGGCCTCTGGGTAGGCGCTTATGCCGGCTCGAACCCCGGCGAGTTCTTTGCCGAGTTGAGCATGTGGTACTTCGGCACGCGCGGCGACCTCGGCATGAAAGGAGCCAAGCCGGCCAACGGGCGCGCCGGGCTCGAGGCGTACGACCCGGAGGCCTTCGCGCTGCTGGACGACTTCTACCGCGGGCGAATGGAGCCGCCTGCGCCTGCCGCGGCCCGGCCATCGGCGACCAAGGCGTTGCCGGCGGCGGTGATGCGCCGGTGCTAAGCTCGCCATCGTCTCTGGATCCTTTGGATTACGTCTGAGGTGAACCTGCCTGACCTGCTGGGTCAACTGGATCTCCGCTGGTAGCAGCAGAATGTTATGGAGGAACTGAGCGAGGCTCATTGACCTCTTCCCTGTCGGTCTGCAGATTCAGACTTACCACCAAGCTGGCGGTCTTGGGCCGAGCTCGACGATTAGGCTGCGCATCCGGCGCTGGACTAGGGCGTACAACTGGTGCGCCGTGTGGGGGCGTCCCCGGTAGCGGTAGGCTAGGAGGCCCCGCTTCATCTGGAGGAGGGCGACCAGATTCAGATCTAGGCAGCAGGCGATGTTGTCCTTACACCCGAAACAGAGCGGCGGCCAGGAACTGGTCATCTTACAGGTCGCGCGAACGGCGCTTGCCGAGGGCGACAGGCTCCACCAGCAGTCCGAGCGCGTCGCGAAGATGAAGGCGGAACTCGCCGCGTGGAAAACCTCGGCATTGAAGAGTCTGGCTGGCGCCGATTACGGACCGGGCGCTCCTGGCGAACCCGCGCCCAGATCCGGCGGGGAAAACGAGAAAGCAAAGAAGAAACAGACCACTTTGTAAGAACAACGCTCACCCCATCCCCACTGAACGGCGCTCTGGTTCGCTCAAGGGGCCTTCAACTGCTCGAACCGGGCGATGCGCGCCTGGATGTCCCGCACGATTCCACGAAGCTCCCGCAGGTCGCTTTCGATGAGGTGAGGCTGCAAGCGTTGGAGCAACGGTTCCACCTCGCAACGGTGGCGTTGGATGAGGCTGGTGATGTCCGCTTCGTAAACGGTCACGCGGTCAATCTGGCCCTGCCGATGAAGTGAGGGCAGCGCGTAAAGCTTCAGAAATCGCAATGCCACCCACGAGCAGGTAAGGAATCTGGGGTTCTTTCAGGAGCGTGAACAACTCGACCACATCGCGGTCGGTGGGAAGAAGGTTCTGACGTTGATGGGCATCGTCTTTGCGCTCCGGCAGCGCGGCCCCCTCCCAAGCGTCCGGGCCGAAGCGTACCGCGTTGCGGACGACTTCCGCAATCCGCCGCAGACTGGCACCAGGCGCAAGGGTCGTATTCATATCAGCCGGCAGATCCTCGTATATTTCGACAGACAAAGAAATGTCGAATTTCTGTAAAGGGCCGAGACGCCGAAACCGTTCCGAGTTGAGTTCGTCGGGGCGGTCGCCGGGAACCGGTCTCTCTGGACTGTAACCCGGCAGGCCGCTCGGGGCGTCTGAGACTCCGTACTAAACCATGAGCCCGCTGCTGACCGTCCCGCTCGCCCTGAAACCGTGCGCGGCGGTTTCGCAACGGGCGGGCGCAGCTCCGAACCTCTTCTTCATCCTCTCCAATCTTATGATCCGATCCACACTTCTCCCATGGGCTGTCGCCCTGGCGGTCCTGTGCAACGCCGTCTCAGCCAATGCCGCGGCCCCGCCCCGGCCCAACATCCTGTTCATCGTCGGCGATGACATGGGCTATGCCGACGTGGGATTCCACGGCTGCAAGGACATCCCCACGCCGCACCTCGACGGGCTCGCCAAGTCGGGCGTGCGCTTCACCAGCGGCTACGTCACCGGGCCGTATTGTTCGCCCACGCGCGCCGGTCTGTTGACGGGCCGTTATCAGCAGCGGTTCGGGCACGAGTTCAACCCCGGCGGCGCCGCCACCGGCCTGCCGGTCACCGAAACCACGCTTGCCGACCGCCTCAAGACCGCGGGTTACGTGACGGGCCTCGTCGGCAAATGGCACCTCGGCTCGCAGGAATCGATGCATCCCCAGCGGCGAGGCTTCGATGAGTTCTTCGGCTTCCTCGGCGGCGCGCACAGTTACTTCGACGCCGGCGGCATCCTGCGCGGGACCACGCCAGTCCAGGAGATGGACTACACCACCGACGCCTTCGGACGCGAGGCAGCGGCGTTCATCGAGCGGCACCGGGGCAAACCGTGGTTTCTCTATCTTTCGTTCAACGCCGTCCACACGCCCATGCACGCCACCGACGACCGGTTGGCGAAGTTCCCCGCCATAGCCGACAAACAGCGCCGCACTTACGACGCCATGATGCTGGCCATGGATGAAGCGATCGGCGCGGTGATGCAGAAGCTCGCCCAGACCGGCCAGGACAAGCACACGCTGGTGGCCTTCATCAGCGACAACGGTGGTCCGACCATGCCCGGCGTCACCGTCAACGGCTCGGTCAACACCCCGTTGCGCGGCTCGAAACGCACAACGTTGGAGGGCGGGGTCCGCGTCCCGTTCCTGGTGTCGTGGCCGGGGCGCGTGCCGCCCGGCGTCTTCGCCCCACCGGTCATCCAGCTCGATCTCGCCGCCACCGCGTTGGCCGTGGCCGGGCTGGACCTGAAGCCCGAATGGAAGCTCGATGGCGTGAATCTGCTGCCGTTCCTCGACGGCGAGCGCGCCGGAGCCCCGCACGACGCGCTTTACTGGCGCTTCGGCCAGCAGACGGCCATCCGCGCTGGCGACTTCAAACTGGTGCGCTACGACAGCAACGCCGACACGCTCTCCGGCGTCCGCAACCAGCCGGTCACCGCCGCACGCCTGTACGACCTCGCCCGTGACATCGGCGAAACCCAAGACCTTGCCGCCGCCATGCCAGACAAGGTGAAAGAACTGCAATCGAAGTGGGACGCGTGGGACAAATCCAATGTGGCCCCGCTTTGGGGCGGTGGCCGACGCGACAGCGACGGCGCCGAAGCAGGCGCGCCCGCCGCCCGGAAAAAGAGGATCGCCGCGAGCTGTTCAACCTCGCCACAAACTTGAGCGAAACCAAGGATACCCTCTCACATCATCGCTGTTCGGTTTCCCCACACGTTCTTATGAACCTCCCATGAAACGCCTCCTCACCAGCCTCTGTGTTGTCGGTGCCTCTGTGGTGCTCGGAGCCGCTCCGTCGCGAGCTGAAGCTCGAGCCACGTTGCCGAACGTGCTCTTCATCGCGGTGGACGACTTGCGTGACACGCTGGGTTGCTATGGCAACACGGCGGTGAAGACGCCGAACATCGACCGGCTTGCGGCGCGTGGCGTCGTGTTCGAGCGCGCTTACGTTCAATATCCGGTCTGCAATCCCAGCCGCGCGTCATTCCTCACCGGCCTGCGCCCGGATCAGACGGGTGTGACGGACAACACCACGCTCTTGCGCGGCAGACTGCCGGACGCGATGACGTTTCCCCAACTGCTCAAGGACAAAGGCTGGCACTCGGCGGCATTCGGGAAAATCTTCCATCTCGGCGGCGGTCGCGACGAGGCGCTCAGGGCGAAGTGGATGGACCTGCCCAAGTCGTGGCACACGGCGGAGGCGTTTAAGGGGACCGCAGTCGGTTCCCGTAAGCTGGCAGGGCGCGATCTCTCCGGCGGCAAGCTCAACTGGTGCCACTGGGGCGCGATGGACGGCGGCGACGACGACCAGCCCGATGGCCAGATCGCGCGCGCGGTGATTGCGCAAATGGAAAGTCTCGGCGATCAGCCGTGGATCATTGGCGCGGGGTTCATGAAGCCGCACGACCCATTTGTGGCGCCGGCGAAGTACTTCGATCTCTATCCCGAGGGCTCGCTCAAACTGCACCGCGATCCGGCGGACCAGACGCCCGCACCGCCGCTGGCGGTGGGATTTGGCGGATTCGGCGAGGTGTTTAGGAAGTTCACCAACGCCGAGAGGATGGAGTTTCTGCGCGCCTACTACGCCTGCACGACCTTCATGGACGAGCAGGTGGGCCGGGTGCTCAACGCGCTCGACCGGCTTAAGCTCAAGGAACGAACGCTTGTCATCCTCGTCGGCGACCACGGCTATCACCTAGGCGAGCGCGAGTGGTGGAACAAGAACACGCTGTTCGACCGCAGTTGCCGCGCGCCGCTGATCGTGGCCGGGCCGGGCGTGGCCACCGGCAGGGCGCGCGGGCTGGTGGAGTTTGTGGACTTGTTCCCCACCGTCGCCGAACACTGCGGTGTCGAGGCGCCGGCGGGTCTGGCGGGCCGGTCGCTCTGGCCGCAGTTGAAGACTCCCGCGGCACTTGGCAAGGATGCAGCCTTCACGATCATCACACGCGGGCCCAAGCAGCGCGGGGACACCGTTCGCACCGACCGCTGGCGCTACACCGAGTGGAGCGACGGCACGCGCGAACTCTACGACCACGCAGGCGACCCACAGGAGACGCGCAACGTTGTATCCGCCCATCCGGAAATCTCGGAGCAACTGACCGTGCGTCTGCGAGTTTATCTCGAAGAAGTCGTGAAATGAGACCCATCCCGGCCAACATGAAACGAGTCTTCGCTCTTCCCTGTGTGGCCGCATGGAGGTGGTGGCGCTGTGGCCTTTCTCGCACGCGGCCTACGGCTGGCCCAAAACGCTCCCCGTGACCTTGAAAGCGAAGGCGTGTTCGTGCGGAGCTTCCGGCGGCAGGGTGATGAGCAAGCCCGCCTCGCTCTGGCTAGCCTGCGGTGGGCCAGAGTGACCGAGTAATTGCACGCGGTCCACCCTTCCCGCCGCCGTGCCCAGCGAGCGAACCAAGAGTTGGCCGCTCGGCGGCCAGCCCAGCGCGATGACGTAGAGCGCCTGGCCGTCTTTGGAGCGGGTGAAGCGAGTGTCCGCCGCGGTGAAGCCTTTGAATTTCAAGTCCGCCAGGTGTCCTTGCAGTGTCATGGTTGGGCCTTCGCCGAAGGCTTTCCAGGGCCGCGTGTTGTAGATGGCCTCGCCATTGACCTCGAGCCAGGCGCCCATTTCGCGCAGGCGCTGTTGCTGTTCCACCGGAATCGTGCCGTCCGGCGCTGGCGCGATGTTCAGCAGCAGGCAGCCGTTCTTGCTGACGATGTCCACGAGGTCGTCAATCAGGCGGTCCGTGGAGTAGTAGTCGAGATCGGTCGCGTAGGACCAGGAACTGGCTGCGATGGAGGAATCGGTCAGCCACGGATCGGGATAGATGTCGGGCATGCGGGAACGCTCGAGGTCAATGGTGGCGGTGCCTTCTTGCAGGTCGGGTTGTTTGTAAGTCAGCACCACCGGGCGCCCCCACTGAGCGGCTTGGTTGTAGTAGAACGACGCCATTTCCATCCGGGTCTGCTCCGTCAAGGTCTGCATGCGATTGTCGAACCAAAGCAGGTCGGGCCGATAGCCTGTGACGACTTCCTTGACCTTGGCGAGCCATTCGGCCTGGAAAGCGAGCGTCGGGAGTGGGTCGGGCTTCATCACCTCGAATCGGCCATCGGCTTGCTTCGTGCCCCAGGCCGTCGGCGGCACTCTGGGGCCGTAGAGGGCAGCGTATTGGGGCCTCGAGCAATCCAGCGTTTCATCCCACGTGGGATACCAGCCCCACTTCCATTGGTGATGAAGGCTGGTAACGAACTTCAGGCCGCGTTGGCGCACGGCCTTTGCCATCTCGGCTAACACGTCGCGCTTGGGGCCCATCGCCAGGGCGTTCCAGGGCGTCACCTTCGAGTCCCACATGGCAAAACCGTCGGCGTGTTCGGCCACCGGTCCGGCGAAGCGTGCGCCGGCTTCTACATACAACGCCACCCATTCGTCGGCGTTAAACTTCTCGGCGGTGAAGAGCGGGATCAAATCCTTGTAGCCGAACTGCTCGATCAGCCCGTGGTTGCGCAGGTGGTCGGCATGATTGAAGTGCCCCTTTTGATACATGTTGCGCGAATACCAGTCGGTGTTCCGGCTGCCCCGCGCGGCCGAATAGGGCCCCCAATGGGCGTAAATGCCAAACTTGGCATCGCGGAACCACTCGGGGCATTCGTAGCGTCTGAGCGACTCCCAAGTGGGCTCGAAGGCGGGCGCAGCGTCGAGGGCCGGGCTGAGTGCCAAAAGGCCGCTCAGCAGCGCGCAATCGAGCAACACGGCTATGGGCCGTCGGCCGTAGCGCCGGCTTTCTAGTCGGCTCGGTGTGCGAACAGTCTCCGCGCCCCAACTTTGCCAACGGCTCGCAGGCCGGAAAGCCTGCGATACGGCAGACAAGAATGTCTGCGCTACAGGGTTGGCTGGCGCGGCGGCTGGAACTGCGGCCAGCCAGGACGCTGGTATGGGGCTTCGGCCGTAGCGCCGGTTTTCTAGTCGGCTCGGTGTGCGAACAGTCTCCGCGCCCCAACCTTGCGAACGGCTCGCAGGCTGGAAAGCCTGCGATACGGCAGACAGGAATGTCTGCGCTACAGGGTTCGCTGGCGCGGCGGGTGCAAGTGCGGCAGGCCAGGAAGACGTGTACGAGCTGCGGTCTGGGGCGATCCGCGGTGCAGGTTCCAGGGATCGTTGGGGTGTGTTCATGGGGCTTACGTCCACCGGGCCTACCATTGAGGGGGCCAGAATCGGCTGACATCATGGGTGGTGATGATGTGCTTTTGGATGTAGTAAACGGGGCGCTCGATCTTTTGGCCGTTGAACCAGTGCGCCGCGATTTCAATCGGCAAAGCGCCGTCGGCCTCGGCGGACTGGTAGGTGAGGGCGTGCAGTTTGCCTTCCTTGAGATAGGTCAACCCCGTGCGGCTGCTGCCGGCGCTCGCGCAGATCACGTCGGTTCGTCCGGCATCCTTGAGCGCCTCGACGATCCCCACCTGGGCTTTGGAATCGTCGGCGCTGACGATGCCTTTGAGTCTGGGGCCGAATTTCTTCAGCCACGCGGCGACCTGGGTCTTGGTTTCCTCGGTCTTGAGGTCGGTGGCCTGCATGTCCAGGCACTCCATCTTGGGCGCGATCTGCTTCAGCTCGGACACGGCTGCCCAGGTGCGCGACAGGTAGCAACTGGTGCCGGCAATGTGGCGGACGACACAATAGCCGCCCTCGTGATTCATCAGCCGGGCAAACTCGCGCGCCAGCATCCGGAACTGGCCCCAGTCGTCTGGCCCGGTCCAGGTGAGGACGTATTTCATGCCTTCGTCCACGGGGATGAGGTTGCTGGCGATCACGGGGAGGCCTTCGTCGTGCAACCGCTTGAGCATCGGCACCACGCCGTTGGCGTCCACCGGCGTGAGGATGACCAGGTCCGGTTTCATGCGGATCACCTGCTCGACCTGGTCGGCCTGAACCTTGTTGTCGTTGCCGGCCTCCATGATCAGCAGTTCCATGCCGTAGGCCTGCGCCAGCCGTTCCATACCGTTGCGGTAGCCGGTCCAGTAGGGATGATCCATGTACTGGAGGCTGACGACCTTCTTGCCGCGCGGACCGGTGCGTGGACTCGGAGGCATGGGCAATTTGTCGATCGTCCAGCCGGCGTATTCGTAGTCGTACCAACGGAGCAAATCGTCGTTGGCCAGCTTAGTCGGATCGGCCGGTCGCACCGGCGGGTTCAACGGCGCCGTGTCCAGCCAGATCAACGGTTGGCCATCGCTGGCCTTGAGTTGCTGGGGATTCACGGTGGCCGGAGCGCCTGCTGTCATCGAGGTTGGCGCCTGCGTCGGTGGGAGGTAAAACGGCTGTGGCGGGTGGTCGCGACGGATGGCCAGTGCGAAAATGGCGACGATGGCCACACAGGCCACCGAGGCCACGCACACAGTCGCAAAGGTTCGGTCGGAGGTTTGCATAATCGTGCGGTCGGCTTCGATTGTTAATGAATCGGGATCCGCTTCAAGGCTTGTCTGGCGTAAATCTGCGGATGCGGCCTGCTCTTGTAGCGCAGACATTCCTGTCTGCTGTATCGCAGGCTCTCCAGCCTGCGAAGCGTTGGCCGAATCCGAAGCTGTCGGTGCTGGCGAGCGGTCCGTCGCCGGCCGTTCCCATTCCTCCAGCAACTCGCGCCGTTGGCCGCGAGTTCGGTTCTGGCGGGCGGTACGCCAGGCATCCAGGATGATGACCGCCGCCAGGACCGCGCCGTGGGCGATCAGCTTGACCGACTTAGACGCGCCCAGGTAACTCAGTCCATTGGTCAGCGCGTTCAGGATGATGAGCGCCAGCACGCTCATCCCCACGCTGCCTCGCCCGCCGGACATCGCCGTGCCGCCGACAATGACCGCGGCGACAATTAGCATCAGCGATTTCTCGCCCAGGTTCGGCATGGCGGTGTTTTGGGAAATGGCGGTGAACGCGCCGCCCAGCGCCGACAACACCCCCGAGAGAACAAACACGCCCAACAAATACCGCTGCGTGGCCACGCCGGCGAACCAGGCGGTCTGGGCGTTGCCACCGATCAAATACAAGTTGCGACCCGGGCGCGTCCA
>VHCO01000248.1 GCA_016871715.1 Verrucomicrobiota bacterium | reverse complement strand
CGTTCGGTAGGGCTCGCAGTCCCCTGCGAGCCGCCGGCCATGCTCGCTGCGTCCGTGGCTTTCGCCCCAGCGGCGCGCACGGAGTGCACGCCCTACCGACAAACGGTCGTCGATCCCGAGGTCGCATCGGTTAGGGTCACTGCGGAGCTAACGTTTCAGTTTGATGACGGACAGGGTGGCGGGCAACTGGTGCTTGGCGTTTTTGAAGCCGGGAAACGGCCAATCCATGTTCGAGACGATGATCTCGTCGCCCCGCACCAGCGCCTCGCACGGTTGGTCGAGTTGGCCGGTGCGCTTGTCGGTCACATCCTCGTTTTGGACCAGGGTCTCGACGCGGCCATTGGGATGGACGATCTGCACGGCGTTGGCCGCGGAATCGGCCACGTAAAGCCGGTCGCGAGCGTCGCGGTGCATGCCGTCGCAGTTGATCATGCGGCCGGGGGCCTGGGCGAAGACCTGGTTGGACTTAACGTTGCCGCGCTTGTCCAACGCGATCTTGTGCATCACGCCATCGCCGAACAGACCGACGAAGAGGTTGCCTTTGCGGTCGAAGGCGATACCGTCCGCGCCGAAGCGCCAGTCGTTCTTCTGGCTCTTGAAAGTGGCGACGATGTGCGGGTCGTCCTTGAGCGGGGTCTTGAGCTGGACGTTTTCGGCGTCCAACTTGAACCGGAGCACGGCGCTGGTGAGCGGCTGCGATTCTTCCTCGAGCACCGACTCGGTGATGTAGCAATAGCCGCCGTGGATGGCGACGCCGTTGGCCACGTTGAGCCCGCTGGCCACCAGCACCATTCGAGACACGCGACCCCCCTTGACCTCGAGCCGCCAAAGTCGGGATTTCTGGTCCTTATCCTTCATGTACACCATGTCGGCGAGGTAGAGGTCGCCTGAGGGGGCGCAGGCAATGCCCATGGGCCCGATCCGATCCACGCCCGCCGGCAGGCCCGGATAGGGCGTGGGGAACTCGTGGAACTTCTCGACGCGGTTATCGGGCGCGATTCGCATCAGCACCGGCGGCTTGGACTCGTCGTTGAAGTTGGGAACCGAAACGATGACGCTCTGGTCAGCCATCAAACACATGCCGTCCGGGGTGTTGCAGTAGTCCGGCAGCTCCACGAACAAGGCAGCCCGCGGGGCCGGGGCGGCGTTTGCGCCCACGGTCAAGCTGGCCGCCCAAAGCAGCGCAGCGAGGGAGTTCAGGGCTGGGTTCATAACAAACTTCTGCTGGCGAAGGCGCCTATGGGCGCGAACCAAGCATGACGATGCACCGGGATTCACGGCGGGGAGGCTGGCCAAATGCCCCGTCCAGGTCAAGACTGAGCTGAGGATTCGGGTCAGGCACTATTCTCCTCGCGCAGCCACCCGAATGTCAGCATGCTCACTCAAGGTTTTACATGCAGTTCATCGGTGGCTCTAACCGCACAACAGCGTGGCCGCCGGGCACAGCCCGGCTCGGTCACGCCCACTTGCCTGGGTCGAAGGCGCCCTCCCGCACCTCGACCTCGACCTCGACCTCGACCTCCGACCCAGCCACGCGACCGGCGGGCCAGCCGGCTGGACTCGTCTGGGGCTGCCCGCGTGGTCGGCCCGCACTTGGCCGATGCGCGGGATTGGTGCTGGCTGCCGTCCTGACCATCCGCGCTGTGGCCGCAACCGTCAGCGGCGCCGCTGGGTCGCCCGGCATCGCCGAATCGCCCGCCTCGCGCACTGTGTTTCTGGGCGACCCGGTCACGTTCCGAGTGGTCGCGGGCGGCACCGAACCGTTGGGCTATCAGTGGTACCGTAACGGTGTGGCGGTGGGCGGCGCCACGGCCAACACCTTGATCTTCGCCACCACCGCCGCGGACGACCAGGCGCAGTTCACCGTGCGCGTGAGCAACTCGATCGGGACCGCCACAAGCGCACCAGCCTCCTTAACCATCGATTGGGGCGAGCCCGGCCCAGCGCAGACCAATCGGTGGATCGAGGTCACCCAGGTCTGGCGCTACGATGTGCGTAACACAGATCTGGGCACGGCCTGGACTCAGGCCAGCTATGGCGACAGCGGGTGGGCGGCGGGCGGCGGGTTGCTGTACGTTGAGGAGAGCGCCCTGCCGGCGCCCAAGACCACGGCTCTGCCGCTCACCGCCGGCAGCCTGCCGATGACCTGCTACTTCCGCACCCGCTTCACCAACGACATCGTCAACGCCTATGAGCTTCGCCTCGAGGCTCAGGTCGCGATTGACGACGGTATGATCGGTTATTTGAACGGCGCGGAGGCGTTTCGCTTAGGCATGCCCGCCGACGCCGTAGCCCACAGCACGGCTGCCAGCCGCACCGTGGGGAACGCCGCATGGGAAGGCCCGTTCGACTGGCCTACCACCCACCTCGTCGCAGGGGTGAATCTGCTGGCCGTCGAGGTCCACCAGGTCAATGGCAGCAGTTCCGACATCGTAATGGGACTGACCCTCGATGCGGTTTGGCGCCCGCGCTTGCGGGATACAAGCCCACCCGTGGTGGCCCGTACCACCCCCGCCGCGGCTTCGACCGTCGTCACGCTGACCCAGATCGAAGTCCAGTTCAGCGAACGGGTCCAGGGCGTGGACGCCGCGGACCTGCGGATCAATGGCCGCGCCGCCACCGCCCTGACCAGCGTCGAGCCGGACCGGTACCTGTTCGAGTTCGCCTCGCCCCAGCCGGGTCCGGTGAGCGTTACCTGGGCGCCCGACCACGGCATCACGGATCGTTCGGCCGACGCCCATGCCTTTGTCGGCGCCAGCTTCGGTTACGTGATCGAGCCCAACCCAGCGCCGTTGACCGCCCGCCTCTCCGGCCTCGATGTGACACAGTCGAGCGACGCCAGCTCGGCCTACCGAGCCGTCCGGGCGATCGATGGGGCGGTGGCCACATTCAGTCTGACGGCCGATTTGCCGGGAAGCTACTGGCTGGGTACCCTGGCGAGACCTTACCCGGTCGAGCGCATCGAGATCGTCAACCGCGCCGCGCCGGACGACAACGAACTGGCCGGGTTGACCTTGCGCCTGTTCAACCTGGACGACCAAGTCGTGTTCGAGACCGTGCTCAGCAATCCAGGTTCGGCCGCACTAGCAGTGGTGCGGCCGCCGCCAGGAACACTGGCTCGCTCCCTCTGGATTGGCCTGAGGGGCACACAAACCAACGCCGCCGGCAACTACCGTGTCGGCCTGGCGGAAGTGCGCCTGTTCGGCCTGCCCAACATCCCCTTCGGCCCCGAGCCGTTCCTGCCTGGCACCAACTCGGTCCGCGTCTGGCAATCCAGTGAGTACCCCGGCTATCCGGCGAGCAATGCCGTGGACGATAACCCGGCCAGCTTCACCCACACGGCCAACGTGGCAGATGGTTTTTGGATGGCGGACTTGGGCCGGGCGCTGCCCATTGAACGAGTCGAGATTGTCAACCGCAGTAGTTGCTGTGCCGAGCGCCTGGCCGGCTTGGTGCTGCGCATCTTCAATGGCAACTCCAACAGCGTCGCCTCCGCCGTGCTGCCCAACCCCGGCCTGGGAGGCACCTGGACCTACACACCCGTCCCGGGAACGCAGGCTCGTTGGCTTCGCGTCGGTCTCGAAAACGGCCAAGCCAACGGCGCCAACAACCATTATGTCACCTTGGCCGAAGCGCGCGTCTTTTCCGGTGGAGCCAACGTGCTGGGTCAAACCGGCGCCGTGCCCGTGGTCAGCAACTTGGCCTCGTTCAAACCCAGCCACATGCTGCGCTTGGACGAAAGCGTCCCCGCCGCTAGCCGCGCGAACGACGACAATTACGCCACCGAAACCAAGACCACCCTGCGCACCGTGGACGGCTACTGGGAAGTGGATCTCGAGGCCACGTACGCCCTCTACGGCCTGCGCGCCATCGCCGCCAGCGGCATCGGCTCCCGCCTCACCAACACCACCGTGCGCCTGTACGACGCCGCTCACGAGTCGGTTCATGCCCAAAAGGTCAGCGGCGGCCCTGAGGTGTTCGACGTCGACCTCAACGGTCCCATCTTCGCGCGTTATGTCCGGGTCGGCCTCGAAGATAAGGAACGCACCGACCCGGCCGGCGGCATCGAGTTCTACATCGGCTTTCGCGAAGTCGAGGTCTTCGGGCGGCCCACCAACCAGGTCGGCATTCTCTCCTTCTCGGCGTCCGCCCAGCGCGTTGCGGCCGGGCAACCGGTCACGTTGTCCTGGACCGTCGCAGACGTGAGGCGCGTCGAACTTCGTCCGGCCCTGGGCTCGGTCGGGTCCTACACCGCCTCCAACGGCGTCGGGAGCCTCACCTTAACGCCCACGCAGTCGACCGAGTTCCTTCTCGTGGCCACCGGCCCTGCCGGCACCTTTGCCCGGGCGATCGGTGTCGAAGTGGATGGGCAGGCCCTGCCGGTGCGCCTGAGTGAAATCGTCGCCGACAACAAGCATTCGCTTCGGGACGGCTATGGCGAGGCATCAGATTGGATCGAGTTGCACAACCCGGGCATCGAACCGGTGCGTCTGGCCGGTTGGGGTTTAAGCGACGATCCCGCGCGCCCATTGAAGTGGACCTTCCCCGAGGTTCAACTCGCGGCACACGGTACGCTGCTGGTGTTCGCCTCCGGCCGGAGTGCCCCGGTGGATCCCGCCGGCCACCTGCACGCCAACTTCCGCCTCGACCAACAAGGCGAAACGGTCTGGCTCACCGCCAGCGACGGCGTGACCCGGCTCGACCAAGTCACCTATCCGGAACTGGACACCGACTTGGCGTACGGGCGCGACCTCGAAGGCGCGTGGACCTTCCTCGAACCTACGCCGGGCCTGGTGAACACCGCCCCGACCTATCTGGGTTGGCTCAAGCCGCCGACCTGGAGCCACACCGCCGGCTTCTACGATGCCGCTTTCATTCTAACGCTCACCCATCAGAGTCCGGGTGCCAGCTTGCTCTATTCACTGGACGGCGCCGAGCCGCGGATCCCCTACAGCTCGGGCCTGCCCATCACCCGGACCCGGGCCGTGCGCACCCAAGCCGTGCACCCCGGCTACAAGCCGTCTCGCAGCCAGACCAGGACCTTCCTGTTCGTCAACGACGTCATCACGTCGTCGGTCATGAACACGGCCATCACGCAAAACCCAGCCTACGCCCCTCGCCTCAGGCCGGGTCTGCTGGCCCTCCCTTCCCTGTCCCTCTGCGTGACCGGCCAACCCGAGTACGAGGAGAAAGAAGGCTCCCTCGAAATCCTCTGGCCCGACGGCCGCGCGCCCGACCAAGTCAACTGCGGCATCTCCCGATTCGGCAACGCCTGGACCAAGTTCGAGAAACGCAGCTTCCGCATCAAGTGTCGGCCCCGGTACGGCGAAGCCAAGCTCAGCGCGCCGCTCTTCGATGGGTTTGACCGCGGTGTGCTGGTCAAGACCGCCTTTGACAAGCTCGACCTACGCTCCGGTTCCCAAGACATGTCCCAACGCGGCTTTTACATGGCCGGCCGGTTCGTCGAGGACGCCATGCTCGACATGGGCAGCCTCAACCCCCATGGCCGGTTCGTCCACGTCTATCTCAACGGCGTTTACTGGGGCCAATACGACTGCCGCGAGTTGCTCGAGGAACATTTCCTGGCCGATTACCTCGGCGGCGCATCCCAAGACTACGTAGCCGTCCGCGGCAACGACAATGTGGGCGACGATTTCGTCCTCGGCACACCGGACCCGCCCCACCTCGAACCGTGGGAAAACGCCCGCTCGGCCCGGAACTCGTACAACACGCTGCGGCGTTATGTCGACATCCCCCACCTCATCGATTTCATGCTCCTGTGGAACTACGGCAATTGCGAGTCCGAATTCCGCGCCTGCGGCCCCATCGTCCCAGGCGGCGGATTCAAGTTCTGGATCGCCGATGCGGACGGTTTCTTGCGGACCAGCGCCCTGGGCTCGAACCGCACTTCCCGGGACGGGCCCAGCGGCTTGTTCGGCGGGCTGCGCGCGGAAAACCATCCCGACTTCAAGACCCTGCTCGCCGACCGCATCTACCGGCATTTCTTCAACGACGGCGCCCTCACGCCCGCAGCCAATGACGCCCGCTTAGCCGCCCGTCTCGAGGAGATTCGCGACAGCCTGGTCGCCGAGTGCGCCCGCTGGGGCTACCGCACACCGGCCAATTGGCAATCGGCCGCCGCAGACATCCGCAGCACACTGTTCCCAGCGCGGACCACCCAGTTGATCGGTTACCTGCGCAGCGCCGGCCTTTACCCGGCGTTGGATCCGCCCGCGTTCAACCAGTACGGCGGCCTGGTCCCCACGGGCTTCCAGCCCGCCCTGACCTCGACCAGCGGCACCATCTATTACACCCTGGACGGCTCAGACCCGCGCCTGCCCGGCGGCGGCCTGGCGCCCGGCGCACGCGTCTGGTCCAGCGGGGCCGTCACGATCGCCAACGATCTGATGCTCAACGCCCGCGTCCGAACCGCCGGAGGCGCCTGGTCGGCCTTGGCCCAGCCGCACTACCGGTTGGCGACGCGCCGCAGCCCGACCGCGCGCGATCTGCTCATCACCGAGATCCACTACCGCCCCTTGGGCAGTGCCGAACTCGAATTCGTCGAGTTGTGGAACGCTTCTCCTCACCTCCTCGATCTTTCGGGCCTGTCCTTGAGCAACGCGGTTCGTTTCGTCTTTCCGAAAGACTTCGCGCTCGGCCCAGGGGCGTTCGTCTTGGTCGTCGAAGACACCGCCGCCTTCGCCGCTCGCTATCAAACGGCAGGGGCGCCCTACTACTACCCAAGCCTGAACGTGGCCGGCGCCTGGATCGGGGCGCTGGACAACGCCGGCGAAACGCTCTCCCTGGTCGCCTCGAATGGCGTCGAACTGTCCGCCGTCCCTTTCAAGCCGACCGGCGACTGGCCCTCGCAGGCCGATGGAAAAGGCAGTTCGCTCGAGTTAGTATTGCCACCCGACGCGGCTACTAACGCGGAAATGCGCGCTTGGCTTGCCGCAGGTCGGAACTGGCGGCCAAGCTCGCTCTTTCGCGGTTCCCCCGGCCGCTTGGATCCGTTCGTCAGCGCCGTCCGCATCAACGAGGTCCTCTCCCACTCCGAGGTCGGCGACGATTGGATCGAGTTGCACAACTCGAGCGACCAGCCTGTGGACCTGACGGGCTGGACCCTGACCGACGACCTGGCTCGGCCGGCGCGCTGGACGTTTCCGGCCAACAGCGCGATGCAGCCGGGCGACTTCTGGGTGCTCGCCGCCGACCAACTCGGCTTTGCCATCAGCGAACTGGGCGAAGAAATCTCCCTGCTGCAACTGAGTGGGACCAACGTGCTCCGCATCCTCGACCGAGTCGACCTGCCGGCCGCCACACGGCAGGAAACGCTCGGCCTATATTTGCGCTCGGACGGCGCACTCGACTTCACCGAACTGCTCGCCAATACACCCGGCGGCCCCAACGCGCCCCCCCGCGTCGGCCCCGTGGTCATCAGCGAGATCCTCTTTGCGCCCTTGGCTGGCAAGGCTGAATTCCTCGAGTTGGCCAACCTCACCGGCGCGACGGTGCCGCTCTTCGATCCGCTGCGGCCCACGAACCTCTGGAAGCTCGACGGCGTGGGCGCGTTCTCCTTCCCTGCCGGCGCCACCCTCGCTCCCTACGGAACCGCGATCGTATGCTCGACCGACCCTGCCGCGTTCCGCGCCCAGTACGCTGTGCCTGGGGCGGTCCCTGTGTTCGGTCCCTGGTCCGGCGCCCTGGACGACGACGGCGAAACGCTCAAGTTGCTGCAACCGGGCACACCCGAACTGAATGGGACCGTGCCCTATTACCGGGTGGATCGAGTCGGCTATCGCACGCAAGCGCCCTGGCCGGCGATTGCTGCGGGCGCCAGCCTCGAGCGCGTTCCCCTCGAGGCCTATGGCAACGACCCAGCCCATTGGCGGGCTGGACCCGTGGGCGGCACGCCAGGCGTGGCTACTCCCTCGCTGAGGATTGCGGCGGCGTATCGAGCTGGCGAGCTGCGCTTGAGTTTCCCGGTGTTGCCTGGCCAGACCTACCAGGTCGAGTACTGCGCCGATCTGGGATTGGCCAACTGGCGCCTCCTCCGCGAGGTCATCGCCGTCGAGGCTGGCACCGTCACTGTCACCGACCCCGAACCGAGCGCTAGCCCCTCCCGCTTCTACCGGGTGCGTTGGCTCCGCTGATGCAGTCCCGTAGAGCGGCGCTCTGGCGAGCGCCGCCATTCTCGAGACCGACGCAAACAGCGGCGAACCCCAGTTCGCCGCTACGCCCAAAGCCGGTTCCCGCTCGCCAGCGAGACGGCCCCCGAACCTCCCCTCGGCGCGCAGACTTGGACCCGCGAAGCTTACTCTGGCTCATGAGACCCTCCTCGCCGAGCCCTGCGCGAACTCCAAATCCTAAATCCTAAATCCTAAATCCTAAATCCGAAGTCCCTCTCGCCTCGAACACCTGCTTGCCAACTCCGAGAACCGATGATCTAAGTGCCACCGTAATTCCACTCATGGTTATGAAGACTGCCTCGCCCGTCCGCCCCTTCGCCCCTCGGCTACGCGCGTGCCTTTGTGATGGACGTAGCGGACCGGACTATGAATAAGGAAGGCCAGTTCCGCTTGTGGTCCGCCTACATGCTGAATCTGAACGATCCGCATCTGACGCACGATCCGACCGGCTGGACGCTCCTCACGGCAGAAGCGATCAATGACCGGGGTTGGATCGTAGGCAACGGCCTGGTTGCGGGGAGGTACTCGGCCTTTGTCCTCGTGCCTCAACCACCGGAGTCGGAGTAAGGTCCCGAAATATCACTGCGCGGAGGATCGTGCCATGCAAACCTTGATCCGGCGTTGGATCGCAAAGTTGCTTGCCTTGCACTTCTTCTTGGTCTTGGGCGTGCAGGCCCAAGTGATAGGTTGCCAACAGGAAAGAGAATGCTGGGCAATCTGGAGTGGGCAGACCTGTACGGTGGAGACTAACTGGCTTGAGGAGGTAGACCTGGACCAGGCGTTGGACCTGCTGCACGCGAATTTCAAAGCAGATTTCTTTTCCTATCAGGTTCCCCAGACAATCCATAGTTTCTGGGAGTGGACTGTTGACCGCACCGAGGCGTTCTTGCCTGCCGAGCATGTGGAGGTGTACGGCCGGGTTTTCCAACAGTTCGAGGGGGCGGAGCAAGATCTGCTGACCCTACTCCTGACGAATGGTCAGCACTTGCCGGCCACCACTCGCCAACCTGAAGTGTGGCCAAGAGACGGCTGGACCTGGACGCGCTGGCAGGACTGGCCCCGATTGCGCACGGTAGGCCTGGGGATTACGATTCGGGGTATCACCTATGGACCTTGCCTCGACATTTGCAGCTACTCTTCGCAGAGCGTCGGTTACCTCGACCGCACCAATACGACAGGGCTGTTTGGTTTTCGGCTACCGCAGGCGGACGGTTGGCAGTTGGGCTGGCTGCGGCTGGTATTGGACGATCCCTGGCCTTGGCCAACGACCGGCAAAGTGGTCGGCGTGGCTGGCACCTTTCCATCCTGATCCGGACACCTCGCTCCTCGCGGGACAACCGCCCCAACCGCGCCTGCACGCTGAGCGAGTTGGCCACGAGCTGGTCATCTCTTGGGCACGGGTGTGGACCGGCTACGAACTCGAGCGGACACGGACTCTATCGCCGCCGGTGTGGGAGCCGGTGTGGGAGCCGGTGTTGGGGGTCGCGGACAACCGGGTCACGATCCCCGCGCAGGGTGGCCCGTGGTATTACCGGCTCAGGAAGTCAGATTAAGCCGGCGGCGCACGGAAATCCCATGCACGCGACCCCGATCCCACCCTGGACAGAGACGGAGCTGAACATGCCCAGCCTTAACAGTGGCCCGACGAATGGCCTGTTCGGGTTCCGCGTTCTCCAAAGCAACGGTTCGCATCTCGGTTGGCTTCAACGAGTCAAAGTCTCTCCGGCTCAACCCCGTCGCGGCGGCGGCTACACAGTCGTTCTGCTGACCGCTTACGCCCTACACCCCGACCCCGATACCGAAATCGCCGCGGGTGAAGAGCCCCGTCCACGGCTGCGGGTGGAATTATCGTCGAAGCAAGCGCGTCTGCTCTGGAACGAGGCGTTCACCGGCTACACCTCAGGAGGTTCATGACCTCAAGATCGAGAGTCGGCCAACCGTGTCTACCACGGCGCCCCCCACGTCTTCGGCCCCCAAAGCCAAGACCTCCTCGATGACTCTACAACAAGGCTATTCGTCGTTCACTATGCCACAGTTATTGTAGTTGACATGACAACGTCCCATGGGTAACCTCCCGCCACATATGAGAACCTCGCGTATTAAGGTCAAAGGGCGCTCGGCCATTTACCACTGCGTCTCGCGCATCGTCGGCGCTCAACACCTCCTCGATGACCTCGGCAAAGAAACCTTGGTCCGGCTCCTCCGCCGCCTGGCCACCTTCTGCGGCCTCGAGGTCATCACCTACTGCATCATGTCCAATCACTTCCATGTCCTGGCCCGCGTCCCGGCCGAGCAGAACCCGACCGACGAGGAGCTGGTCGAGCGCATGAAGGCCCTCTACGGGAAGGCCAAGCCCCGAGAGGCCGGCCTGCTCTATGAGGCCGAGAAGGGGTTGCACGAGCATGGTCGGGTGGACGCGGACATTCGGGAACGGATGCTGGCGCGGATGGGGGATGTGTCGGAGTTCATGAAGGAGTTCAAGCAGCGGTTCAGCAAGTGGTACAACATACGGCATCAGCGGTTTGGGACGTTGTGGG
>VHCO01000247.1 GCA_016871715.1 Verrucomicrobiota bacterium | reverse complement strand
GGGGCGGCGGTAGGGCGAGGGGGGGGGGGGGGGGGGGGGCGGGTGGGGGGGGGTGCCGGGGAAATCGACCACGGCGCTGCTGCACCGACTGGGTCGGCCAGCCTAGCCCCAAGGCAATCCGCGCAGACCACCTCCTCGCTTGACCGGCTTGGGGGCTTCCGATTTGCTCTGGCCGTGGCTGAGACATCGTCCGAACCGCCGGCATCCGACCCTTGGCAGGCCTTGCGCGAGGCGCTCCGGCTCTCGCCCAACAACATCCCTTTGCGGCAACACCTGGCCGACTCGCTCCTGGGGGCTGGGCAGGCTGCGGAAGCCGAACAGGAGTACCGCGCAGCCCTGGCTCTGGCGCCCAACAGCATGCCGCTGCAGGCGGGGTTGGCGCGGGCCTTCTACCAACAGGGCAAACACAGCCACGCCCTGGCCCTGGTCGAGGAATTGGTCAAGCACCCAAGCGTGCCGGCGCCTGTGCTGCTGCTCCAGGCGCGTCTGCTGGTGGGAGTGGGGGAGATCGACCCCGCCATCCGCCAATATCGCCGGGCGATTGAGCGCGAGCCGGGCTTGGCGGATGCCGAACTCGCCGAGCGCCTCGGGCTCGAGGAGGACGAGGACACCAGTGACAGCGAGGTCGTCGAGGGCAAGGTGCGGGCGGCCTGGGGCGAAGAGGCCGCCGGCCCGGGAGTGGAATTCGAGCGCCCGAAGGTCACGTTCGACGACGTGGGCGGCATGGAGTCAGTCAAGGACGAGATCCGCCTCAAGATCATCCATCCCCTCGAGCACCCGGACCTCTACCGGGCCTACGGCAAGGGCGTGGGTGGCGGCATCTTGCTCTACGGCCCGCCGGGTTGCGGCAAGACCTACCTGGCCCGCGCCACGGCCGGCGAGATCGAAGCGGGCTTCTTGGCGGTGGGGATCAACGACGTGCTCGAGATGTGGATCGGCAATAGCGAACGCAACTTGCACGAGGTCTTCGATCACGCCCGTGCGCACCGGCCCTGTGTGTTGTTCTTTGACGAGGTGGATGCGCTGGGGGCGGCCCGCAGCGACATTCGCCACTCGGCTGGCCGCCAGCTCATCAACCAGTTCCTCGCCGAGCTCGACGGGGTCAAGTCATCGAATGAAGGCGTCCTGATCCTCGCCGCCACCAACGCGCCTTGGCACTTGGACCCCGCCTTCCGCCGCCCTGGCCGGTTCGATCGGATCCTGTTTGTGCCGCCGCCGGATCTGGCCGCGCGCGCCTGCATCCTGCGCCTTCTGCTCCGCGGCAAGCCGGTTGCGGACATCGACTGCGAAGCGCTGGCGCGCAAGACGGAGGGTTTCTCGGGAGCCGATCTGAAGGGGATGGTGGACCTGGCGGTCGAGGGCAAGCTCCGAGAGGCCATCCAGCGCGGGGGACCGGCGCCCCTCGCCACCAAGGACCTCGCCGCCGCCCTGGCGGGACTGCGGCCCACCACGCGCGAGTGGTTCGCCACGGCCCGCAACTACGCGCTCTACGCGAATCAGGGCGGGCTTTACGACGACATCCTCAAGTTCCTGCGCCTCTAACGTGAATCCGCACCTGCAACGCGCGCTGCTCTTGCTGGATCAGTCCCGGTTCGAGCTGGCGGCGGCCGAGACTCGACAGGCGCTGGCGGCTGAACCGAACACAGCGTTGGCGCATGCCGTGCTGGGGTTGTGCCTGGCGCGACAGGGCCGACTGCCGGAGGCGACCGAGGAGGTGCGGCAGGCCATTCAGTTGGCGCCGGACCTCTCGTTCGCCCACTACGTCCATGCCTGGATTCTCCACGACCGCAACCGACCGGACGAGGCCCAGGCGGCCGTGGCCGAGGCGATCCGGCTCGAGCCCGAGAACGCGGACCTTTACTCGCTCGAGGCGCAGATTCGCCTCGGGCAACGCCTCTGGCCGGCCGCGCTCGAGGCCGCCGAGCGCGGGCTGCGGCTCGACCCCGACCACGTCGGCTGCACGAACTTGCGGGCGATGGCCCTGGTGAAACTCGGGCGCAAAGCAGAGGCCAGTGCGACGCTCGCCTCCGCCTTAGCCAAAGCCCCCGAGGATTCCGTCACGCACGCAAATCAAGGCTGGGCCCTGTTGCACCGGGGCGACCAACCGAAGGCCCTCGAACATTTCCGCGAGGCCCTGCGGTTGGATCCCGAGAATGAGTGGGCTCGCCAAGGGATCGTCGAGGCGCTCAAGGCGCGTTACTTCATCTACGCCGTCATGCTGCGGTATTTCCTGTGGATGTCGCGGTTCAGTCGGCAGGCGCAGTGGGCGATCGTTTTGGGGGGCTATCTAGGCTACCGGCTGCTGGACGGCCTCGCGCGCGCCCAGCCAGCCCTGAGCCTTTGGCTGCTGCCGCTTAAGGTACTCTATATCGCGTTTGCCCTGCTGACCTGGCTGGCGCAGCCCCTGTTCAATCTCTTGCTCCGGTTGAACCGGTTCGGGCGCTTGGCCTTGTCCAGGGAACAAACCGTAGCGGCGAACTGGGTCGGGCTCTGCCTGCTGCTGGCGGTCCTGTGCCTGACGCTGAGCCTCGTGCTGGGTGTCCACCCCGCGCTCTTGCTGGGCGCGCTGGTCTTCGGGTTGCTGGCGCTGCCGACGGCAGCCGTTTTCAACTGTGAGCGGGGCTGGCCGCGCTGGGCGATGGGCGCGTATGCAGCCGCGCTGGCGGCCACGGGTTTGGCGGCCCTGGGCTTCCAATGGGCCGCCCTGGGCGCCCTCGAACCGGACACGGCCAAGGCCCTGCGCCAGTCGAGTGTCACTGCGTTGAGCGTCTTCCTCCTCGGGGTCGTCCTCTCGGGTTTGGTCGCCAATTTCCTCATCATGCAACAGCCCAAACAATGACACCGCCACTCTCCCTCACCTGTGCCGTGGCGCTCGGCGCCACCGCGTTGGCGTGCGCCAGTCCGGTCCAATTCGAGCGACGCGTGCTCACCGATCGTTACTTCTGCGACGGCATCAACGCAGGCGACTTCAACCAGGACGGTCATGTCGACATCGTGGCGGGCCCTTTCTGGTACGAGGGTCCGGCTTTTGTGCGCCGGCACGAATTCTACCCGGCCCAGGAGTTCCCCACGCCGCCCTCCCCAACGGACAGCCTTTATTCCTTCGTCCACGATTTCAACGGCGACCAGTGGCCGGACATTCTGGTGCTGGGCCGCGTGCATCTCCATCAGGCTTTGTGGTACGAGAACCCCCAGGGCGCCGCCGGCCACTGGAAAAAACACTTCGTCCACGAACGCGTCCAGGGCGAGTCCCCTGCCTTCGGCGATGTCGATGGCGACGGCCGACCCGAGTTGGTCGGCATCTACCAGGGTCAATGGGGCCTGGTCCAACCCGAGCCGGCCGACCCGACCCGGCCCTGGCGCTTTCGCGCTGTGATGCGGCGGTCGGGCTGGCACCATTTCTACCACGGCACCGGTTTAGGGGACGTCAACGGGGACGGCCGCGTGGACCTGATCCTCAACGACGGTTGGTGGGAACAGCCGGCCGCCGCGGGGGCCAACGCCGGCACAGGCGAATGGATCGAGCACCCGCACCTCTTCTCGGTGGACCGAGGCGGCGCTCAGATGTTCGCGTACGACGTGGATGGCGACGGCGATCGCGACATCCTCACCAGCCTGAACGCGCACGGTTGGGGGTTGGCCTGGTTCGAGCAGGTGCGCGACGCCGGCGTGCTGACCTTCCGCGAACACAAGTTCATGGGAGACCGCTCGCAAGTCGCGCGTTACGGCGTGGCCTTCTCCCAACCGCACGCCCTCGCCCTGGCCGACCTGGATGGCGACGGCCTCGAGGACCTCCTCGTGGGCAAACGCCTCTGGGCGCACGGCCCCAAAGGCGACGTCGAGCCCGACGCCGCGCCGGTCCTCTACTGGTTCCAACTCCGGCGCGAACCGGGCGGCCGTGTCCGCTACGTACCCCACCTGATCGATGACCGCAGCGGAGTCGGCTGCCAAGTCGTAGCCACCGACGTCGACGCCGATGGCCATCCTGATGTGTTGACGGTGTCGAAGCTGGGCGCTTTCGTGTTCTTGAACCAGCCCGCTGGGGCGTTGCGCCCCACGCCCGTGCCCATTCCCGAACCCTCACGATGAAAACGACGCCGACCCTGTTTTGGACCTGGACCTTGGCCTTAGGCACGCTGGGCGCCGGGCTTGAGGCCGGCTCCGCGCGCGCCGCGGAGCGACCCAACTTCATCATCATCAACATCGACGACCTGGGCTACGCGGACATCGGCCCGTTCGGCTCGACGCTCAACCGCACGCCGCATCTGGATCGTCTCGCCGCCGAAGGGCGCAAGCTCACCAGCTTCTACGCCGCTCCGGTCTGCTCGCCCTCACGCGCCGCCCTGATGACCGGCTGCTATCCCAAGCGCGCCCTGCCCATCCCGCACGTGTTGTTCCCCGGCAACGACGTGGGGCTGCACCCGGCAGAGATCACCCTCGCCGAAGCCCTCCGCGACGCCGGGTACGCTACCGCCTGCATCGGCAAGTGGCACTTGGGCGATCAACCGGAGTTCTTACCGACGCGCCAGGGCTTCGACCTCTTCTTTGGGTTGCCCTACTCGAATGACATGGGGCCCGCCGCGGACGGCGTGAAGAGCAACCTCGGCGACCCCATCCCGGAATCCAAAGGCAAAGGGCAACCGCCGCTGCCCTGGCTGCGCAACGAAACCGTAGTCCACCGCGTGCTGGCCCACGATCAAACCACGCTCGTCGCGCGGTATACCGAGGAGGCCGTCGCCTGGTTGCAGGCGCAGCGGGACCGGCCGTTCTTTCTCTACCTGCCCCATAGCGCCGTGCACTGGCCGCTCTATCCCGGCGCGGCGTACCAAGGCAAGTCGCGCAATGGCCTCTACGGCGATTGGGTCGAGGAGGTCGATGGCAGCGTCGGGCGGGTGCTCGCCGCCGTGCGGAACCTCGGGCTGGCGGAGCGCACGCTCGTCCTGTTCACCTCGGACAACGGTGGCACGCCACGCGGACGCAACACCCCGCTGCGCGGACACAAAGGCAGCACCTGGGAAGGCGGCATGCGCGTCCCGACAATCGCCTGGTGGCCAGGCAAGATCCCCGCCGGCACCACCACCGACGCCATCGCCGGGATGATGGACATCTTCCCGACGTTGGTGAAATTGGCGGGTGGCCGGTTGCCCGCCGATCGCACCCTGGACGGGGTGAACCTCTGGCCGGTGTTGGCCGGCGAAGCAGCGGCCGCTTCCGAGCGTAAGACCTTCTACTACTACCGCGGCCTCAAGCTCGAGGCGGTCCGCCACCGCGCCTGGAAACTCCACCTCGCCAAGACCGAGCTGTACCACCTGGACCGTGACGTGGGCGAAACCACCAATGTGGCGGCAGCGCATCCGGTCGTGGTTCGCGATCTCGAAGGTGTTGCCGCGCAGATGCAGGCTGACCTCGGCCTGGAAGGCATCGGCCCCGGATGCCGGCCACTAGGCAAAGTCACCGGCGCCCGGCCCTTGCTGGATTACGACGGGTCGATCCGACCCGGCTTCGAGCCCAGGTAACCGGGAGCGCGCCACTCTGGCTGTGGCTGCGGCGCCGAGCGCCCCGAGGGAGGGGTGTGACGCGCGCAGGCACCTGATCCTGCTCGCGTTCGCTCACCGCAGCGGGGCCGTCAGTCCGCGTGGGCGGCGGGCGGAGGCGTAGCGGGCGGAGGCGTGGCGGCTTCCGGCTGGCGAAACTTGAGCGCGGTTGAGTTGATGCAGTAACGGAGCCCGGTGGGCTTGGGGCCGTCTTCGAACACGTGACCGAGATGCCCCTCGCAACGGGCACAGTGCACCTCGGTGCGCTTCATGAAAAGGGTGTTGTCGGCTTGCGTGCCCACCGCCGCAGGCTCGAGCGGCCGCCAGAAACTAGGCCAACCTGTCCCCGAGTCGTACTTATGTTCCGAGCTGAACAGTGGCAGATCGCACCCGGCGCACAGGTAAGCCCCCGTGTCGTGGTGGTTCCAGTACGCCCCGCTAAAGGCCGGCTCGGTGCCGTGTTTGCGTAGCACGCGAAATTGCTCGGGGGTAAGGGCCTGTTGCCACTCTGCTTCGCTCTTCTGGACGTGGTCGTTCATTGTCCCTTTCAACGCGGGCGGCAGCTCCCCAGCAGCCTGGACAGGCGGAGGCTGACGAGCTGGTATCGCGGCTGCGGCTGCGGTCCTCTCCGGTTCAGTCACGGACGACTTGCCGCACCCGATGGCCAATACCAGGGCGCAGGTGCCACACCCGAGAAGTGTCTTGTTCATGATGACTAAGCGCCTCAACGTAGTGTATCTGGCCTGCGGCGCAACTGTCGTCCTCGGCGGCCGGCCCAGCGCCCGCGGCCTTGTGGGCCCCAAGGTGGCCACACCCCAACCGCTGGGCGGACGCAGCCGTCTTCGCTCCTCCCTGGCTGCGGATTCCGGGCCGTGGAGAGGAGGAGCTTGACGCGCGCCCAGGATGCGACCTAGCTTGGGGCCATGGATTGCTCCGCGACTGCGGCTCGCGCCTGAGCGGGACCGCTGCGGAGTTTCTGCATTTCAGACGCCATGTCAGCACCATCGGTACATGTCACAGTAGAAGATCTGGGCCCCTGCAAGAAACTGCTGCGGGTCGAAGTGGACACCGAGGGAGTCGCCGCCGCCTTCGCGTCGGCAGCCCAGGAGTTCCAGCGCCAGGCGCGCCTGCCGGGTTTTCGGCCGGGCAAAGCGCCCCGCGAGATGATCGAGCGGACCTACGGCCCTGCGATCGAGGCCCAAGTCAAACGGACGCTCGTTCCGAAGGCCTACCAGGAGGCCCTCCAGCAAAGCCAACTCCGGCCCGTCAGTCTGCCGGACATCGAGGAAGTGCAGTTCGGCCGGAGTCTGCCGCTGCAATTCACCGCCACGATCGAAACCGAGCCCAGCTTCGAACTGCCCGAGTATCGCGGGTTGCGGATCCGGCGGGAGCTGCGGTCGGTCGGCGACCAAGACGTCGACCAAGCGCTCGCTGCTTTGCGAACACAGCGCCCCAACTACGTCGATGTCACCCGCCCCGTCCAGGCCGGGGACTTCGTCGTGGTCCACTACACCGGGACCTGCGAGGGCCGGCCCATCGCGGAACTGGCACCGACCGCCCGGGGCGTGGGCGAACAGAAGAACACTTGGCTCCATGTGAGTCCGGATTACCTCATCCCGGGTTTTACCGATCAATTGGTGGGGGCCAACGCCGGCGACAAACGCACGGTGACCGTGACCTTCCCGGCAGACTTCGTGAACGCGGAGTTGGCCGGCAAGATCGGCGTGTACGAGGTCGAGGTGCTGCAGGTCAAAGAACGGCACTTGCCCGCCGTAGACGATGCGATGGCGCGCGCCTTTGGCGCGCCCGACCTCGCCCAATTGCGCACGGGGGTGCGCAAAGATCTCGAGAACGAGGTGCGTTACCGCCAAAAACGCGATACGCGGAATCAGCTCGTGGCGGTGTTGCTGGGTCGTGTGAGCTGCGAGTTGCCCGAGGCCATGGTGCAAGCAGAGACCAAGAACGCCGTCATGGACATCGTCAAGACCAACACCGAACGCGGCATCTCGAAATCGGCCATCGACGAGCGTAAAGACGAAATCTACAGCGTCGCTAGCAACAACGCCCGCGAACGGGTCAAGGCCCGGATCATCCTCGGCCGCATCGCCGATAAAGAGGGGATTCGCGCCACAGAGGCGGAATTGACCCAGCAGGTGGTGCAGCTCGCGGCGCGCTATCAAATCAAGCCCGACCGGCTCGTTAAGCAACTCCAGGAACGGGGCGCCTTGGCGGAAATCCAAGAGCAGATCGTGAGCGCTAAGGTGTTGGATTTCCTCGAAAGCCAGGCCCAGATCGAAGACGTGCCCGTTCACCGTTAACCGTAACCGCCCGCTATGAAGCACGCCGGGAAAGCCACCCAGGCCGCCCTGCGGATCATCTATTGGACGCTCTTCGTTCTGTTGGGGCTGTTGTTGGGTGCCATCCTGGCCCAGCGGTTGGGTGAGTGGATCATCGCCCTGGGCGGAACCCTGGCGGGGCTCTGGATGCTCTTCGGCCTCTTCACCCTCTACTTCTTTCGCGATCCTCAGCCCCGCACGCCAGCCGACCCGGACCTCATCGTGGCGCCGGCTCACGGTAAGGTCGACCTGATCGATGAGGTGGACGAGCCGGAGTTCCTGGGCGGCCGCTGCCGGCGCATCTCGATTTTCCTGTCCGTCTTCGACGTGCACGTACAGCATGCCCCCGTCGCAGGCAGGGTGGCGGTGGTCAAGCACACCCACGGCCAGTTCCTCAACGCCATGCGCACCGACTCCGCCCGCTATAACGAAAACGTCTTCCTCGGGCTCGAATCCAGCGAACGGCCCGGGGAACGGTTGGGCGTGCGGTTGATCGCCGGCCTGATCGCCCGGCGGATCGTCCCCTGGGTGGCCGTCGGGGACACCGTCGCCCGAGGGGAACGCATCAGCCTGATCCGGTTCGGCTCCCGCGTAGATCTCTACCTGCCCCTAACCGTCCAACTCCAAGTCCAGCTCAACACCCATGTCCGCGGTGGAGAAACCATCGTCGCCCGGCGCCCTTAAGGCGGAGGCGATCCAACCCGGCCACCCGGCCGATACAGAGGGCCAAGAACCGCGCCTGCGGATCTATTTCCTGCCGAACCTCATGACGGCGGGCAACCTCCTCTGCGGGTTCGTGGCCTTGACCAAGATCGTGGAGGCGGATGTCAACGCTGCCAACTTCAACTCGGTCATTCGTCATGCCTTGTTCTTCATTCTGCTGGCCTGCATCTTCGACCTGTTGGACGGGCGCCTGGCGCGGTGGGGAGGACACGAAAGCCCGTTCGGGAGGGAGTTCGATTCGCTGGCGGACCTGATCTCCTTCGGTGCGGCGCCCGCGTTCTTGGTGCACCGCATCGTGTTGCGCGATACCTTCGCGCAGTATCAAGAGATCGGGTGGTTCATCGCCTCGATCTACTTGATGTGCGGCGCACTGCGGTTGGCTCGGTTCAACTGCCTGGCCGCCCAGAGCGGCTCGGGCGGCGACAAGGAATTCCTCGGCTTCCCGGTGCCGGCGGCGGCTGGCCTAGTGGCCTCGCTCACCCTCTTTCTCATGTGGCTCGAGGATCGGGAGTTCCCGCGCGGAACCTGGCGTTATGTCTTGCCGGGCATCTTGCTGTTCCTTTCGGTCATGATGGTCAGTAAAGTGAAATATCCCTCGTTCAAAACCCTGGACCTCAGCGCCCGTAGCCCGTTCACCAAACTGGTCTGTGCGGTCCTCTTCGTGGGCGTGCTCCTCATCCTCCGAGAACGCATCCTCCCGCTCGTTCTGCCGGTCATCTTCACCGCCTACCTCGTCTACGGCTTCGTCCGCCCGCGCATCTCCCGCCGGGTCCGCCAGGAAATCGAAAGCCTCGACGAAGGCGACGTGACCGAAGAAACCCGCTAGACCTTGCAGACCGGGCGTCGTGCCCCTGGCTTGCAGCTTTGACACCGCCCTCCTGCGCAAGTCATGATCTCCGCATGCATGCACACGCACGAATTGGAGCGATCGCCGCGGCTTGGGCTTCGCTGCTCGCTCTCCCGAGCGCGCGGGCGGCCATGAGCGACGCCGACCCATGGACGCCTCTTTTCAACGGCCGCGACCTGTCAGGTTGGACGGTCCGGTGCCAACCCCAAGATCAGGCCAAGACCTTCTGGCGAGTCGAGTCAGGAACCATCCTCTGCGACTCGATGGGGCAGAAGGACCACAACTACGTCTGGCTGCTGAGCGAGCGTGAGTTCGACGACTTCGAACTCGAGCTCGACTTCCAGGCCTACCGAGATTCGCCCGGAAACAGCGGCCTGCAGTTCCGGAGTCGGTACGACCCTCAAGCCCAAGGCGGATGGCTCGACGGACCGCAGGTGGACATTCACCCTCCGCCTGCCATGTCGTGGCGTACGGGCATGATCTACGATGAGACCCGAGGCGAACGCCGCTGGGTTTCGCCAAGCCGGAAGGATGCCAGCATGGATCCCGTCCTCAAACCGGCGCGCCATACCTTCAAGTACGCCGACGACGGCGATGGCTGGAACCAACTCCGCGTGATCTGTCGTGGTCCTCACGTGAAGACCATCCTCAACGGGTCTGTGGTAACGGACTGGGATGGCACGGGCGTGTTGGACAACGCGGCACACCGCGAACATCGCGTCGGCCTGCGCGGCCACTTTGCCCTCCAACTCCATTCCCGCGACGAATTGCGTATTCGATTCAAGGACATTCGCGTCAAGGAACTCCCGCGGGCCATCTCATCGGAAACCAGAGCCCAGGCCGCAGGAATTCGGGCCTGTTTTTAAGACAGGCATCATAATATTGACATCAGCACAGTTCCCGAATCATCAAACCTGCCAGATCGGCTGAATAACAAAATAGACCTCCTTTTCTCAAAAAGACTGACATAATACAATTGACAAGTTGATTGGTATCCGGCAACCTCAGGGCCCACATGAGAATGACACGCATCAGAGTCAAAGGGCGACCGGCCGTCTACCACTGCGTCTCGCGCATCGTCGGCGCCCAACGCCTCCTCGATGACCTCAGCAAGGAAACCTTGGTCAGGCTCCTCCGCCGCCTGGCCACCTTCTGCGGCCTCGAGGTCATTACCTACTGCATGATGTCCAATCACTTCCATGTCCTGGTCCGCGTCCCGGCCGAGCAGAACCCGACCGACGAGGAACTGGTCGAGCGCATGAAGGCCCTCTACGGGAAGGCCAAGCCCCGAGAGGCCGGGCTGCTCTATGAGGCCGAGAAGGGATTGCACGACCATGGTCGGGTAG
>VHCO01000246.1 GCA_016871715.1 Verrucomicrobiota bacterium | reverse complement strand
ACTGTACCGCCTGCGGGCGAGCCGCCCGCGCTCCCAATCCCTGCCGGTCCGCGGACGTCCCGTCCGCAGAAACGAACCCGGTGACCGGCGCCATTCGACGAACCCGACTGCTGACTGTACCGCCTGCGGGCGAGCCGCCCGCGCTCCCAACCCCGCCGGACCGCGGACGGCCCCGCCCGCAGCCGGTGCGATCACCCGCTTGGTTCGGCCGGCCGCGAAGTCACTCGGCTCGGGTTGCGAACGAACCGCCCTCGCTCCGTCGGCCAAAGTTAGACGCACGGTTCGGCCGTGGATTTCCGCCGCGGCGGCCACGACCTCGTCAACGAGCGTGGAATTGTTCATAGGCGTTCCGCAAATAGTCCGCGTTCTCAGTCACCAAGGCCTCGATCTTGCCCAGTTCAACGGACCTGAAACCGCCGCCCTCTGCCAGGCGCCGATGGGCATGCGACTCATCTATGGCCGCCGGCGGGAGAAAGCCCCAGCTCGTCGCCGTTGACACGAACGTCCTGCTGGACCGCGCAGCAGACGACGAAACGGTGCTGCTCAGTAGCGATGCCCACGCCAGCGATGTTGATTAACCCCGGTTGGAGATCCTCCTCGAGGCATCCGACGTCGCCGCTCCGCTGATCGCCTCTCCCTACCAGATTGTGCACCAGTTCTTCCACTGAAGCTGCACCGCGCCCGGCCCCTCGGATTCCGCAACCTCCTCGGCAGACTCGGCGATTTCCGGATTCAGCCTCGGCGCGGCGGCGGCGCCGAGGTCGGCAGCCCGGCCGGGCTCGCGATGAACTGGGAACCAAAGGCGCCTTCGGACCAGCAGCGGGCAATTGCACAAAAATATCGATCTGACCTGGATGGCGCCTCGTTCGCCGCTACGCACCGGTCACCCCTCGCTTTTCTGGCCAAAGGGCGGCGGAGTTTCGCGCCAAGCGCCGGTTTGCTCACTCGCCATCACGCCCGGCTCCTGCAACCCAAGGTAAACGTCAATCTCCGCCTGAAGCTTGCGGACCTCCTCGAGCGGGCCCTGGGCGATCAGGGCATAGTTGCGCGCGTTCACCGGAAGCACCTTCGCGCGATAGGAGGCGAGCATCCGATAGAGATCACCCAAAGCCTCGTAAGCCTGTTCCAATTGCTGGTCGTTCTCGATCATAAATCGACCCTCAGGACGCCCTTCGCCAAGCGTGGCTGCAAGCGTACCCGTTGGAAAAACTGTAGCAAGGCTGCATAGTCCGCCGAGCCCTCCTCGACGACAAACACGTCCAGTCCGTACACCCGGCGGCACAAGACCATCCGCGTTCGGCACCGCGACGAGGACGGTTCTTGCCTGCCAACTTAAATGCGATTAGGGTGCGGCCAGATGAGCACGGTGATAGAAATCAAACAGGCAGTAAGCAAGCTGCCACCGCGCAAGAAGCTGGCGCTCGTTCGTTGGTTGCAGGCGCAAGTGGACGACCACCTCGATGACGAGGAAACGATGGCCAGCGCGGCCGAGGGAGCGCGGGCGTTGGACCGGCGGGAAGCCGCGTATGCCAAACATAAGACGCGGTGAGGTCTGGCAAAGCAAGGCAGATTTGACTGCGCAAAGCCTCTACGCCGGAACACGGTTTGCGGATGTAGCCGCAGGCTTGAGCCTGCGCCAGGGACAATCACCGATGACGGGGCTCGCCGGCGCCGGTCAAAACGCCCTACGACCAAGCCCGTTATCTCAAGCAACTGCTCCACCGCAAGAGCCCCAATGCGGTGGCCGCCTAACTCATCCCCTTCTCCAAACAAAAACCTTGCGCGGACAAGCTCAGGTGTTGGGCTACACCGTTCCCGCAGTCAAGCTCATCCGTCGGCGCGCGGTTTTGACGTCGGCGCAATTGAAGGAAGTCGAGGAGAGCGTGGAACTCTGACTTGGATTAAGCTGAGCTGGGAGGAGCCGTCCAAGCGGCACTGAATCCCTCGGGAGATTGATCGGAAAGGGTCTCTGTGGGCGATCTTGAATCTGAGGGCTTTCTGTTTGTCTCTCGATGATGGTAGGCGAAGGCAAGGCCCACGGATTCAAGACGCCCACAGATCAAGGCCCGACAACCCGAGGAACCCAGGAGGTGGCACAGGCGGAGCCTCCCAAGCCAATTGGAGTGGGCGCCGCAGGTGCCTCCCTACAGATTCAGGACAGACTGAGATTGGAGGGATCAAGCATCCGAGGCTGCGCTGAATTCCCTGCCGAAGGGATGGGCGGGCTGCAGATAGCGGCCAACGCCGGCTCGCCGCTACCGGGGGGGACCGCGGGCAGGAAGCAGGCGAGCCTGAGTGCGGAGGCCCGGAGCGGACGGCTGCTTGACGCTGCAGCACTCAGGCGGTTACAGTGAATCCATGAAGAAGGTCGCCGCCGTCGCAGCTCCGATCTCGTTGGGCACGCGCCTGGCAGAGAAGACTCGGACGGTCGCCAACACGCTCTCGGACGAAGAGCGGGAGCGGTTGCTGCTTCGCGGCATGCAACTCATCTATGGCCGCCGGCGGGAGAAAGCCCCAGCTCGTCGCTGTTGCCACGAACGTCCTCCTGCACCGCGCGGCAGACGACGAAACGAGCAGCCGCTCCGGGGGCCCGAGTGTGTCGGTTCGCATTGGCCTGATTGACGGCGGCCGTTGGTCGCCGTATCCTTTCCACCGGTATGGCGATTGCAGATGTTGATACGACGACGCTGGCGACCCTCGTTGAGCCGAAGCGACTGAAGCAACAGGGCTTCCCTGCCCCAAAGCGTGTCTCGGTGATTCTCGGCACGGACCATACGGGGGCGGAGGCCTACCACGTGTACCTCGTCTTCCCTGACGAGACCTCCGATGACGCGCTGGCGTGGAACAAGGTCAAGGCGATGGTCCGCTCGGTGCAAGACCGAATCTGGAGCGAGGACGGCCACCAACGGTGGCCCTACGTGCGGGTAGTACGGGAGTCTGAGCTGCTGGAGAGCTGCCCGCATGCCGCGTCTGAGTCTTGAGCTGCTCTCCCAGGCACAGGTCCTGGCCCGCCGGGAGCCTCGTCGGCCCAAGGACGCCAGTCTTCGGCGATCAATCTCCGGGACCTACTATGCGTTGTTCCACTATTTGGCCGAGGAATGCACCCGGCTGATCGTGGGCGCAGCGCACCATCGTGCTCCCTTTCGGCAGTTCGCGGCCCGCGCATTGGTTCACGCAAAGATGAAATCGGTCTGCGAGGAGTTCGCAAAACCCATGCCCAAGCACGACCTGCTGAAGCCGTTCTGGCCCACCCTCCAAGTAGCCAACAACCCGGACGTGCGCACCCTCGCCAAGAACTTCATCGAACTCCAAGAGCAACGGCACGCTGCCGACTACGACTCGAGCCGACGGTTCACCCGCCACGAGGCGAACACGGCCGCGGATCAAGCCCAGGAAGCCATGGACGCGTGGGATCAGCTCAAGGCGCAACACGGCGATCTGGCGCTGCTCTTTGCTTTGTCCCTGATGTTGTGGCCGGGCCTCAGTGGCCGTTAGCCACCGCCGCGCCGGCGCCTTTCACGCACACCCGTTCGCCGCCACGCACCGATCACCCCTCGCTTTTCCGGCCAAAGGGCGGCGGAGTTTCGCGCCAAGCGCCGGTTTGCTCACTCGCCATCACGCCTGGTCCCTGCAACCCAAGGTAAACGTCAATCTCCGCCTGAAGCTTGCGGACCTCCTCGAGTGGGCCCTGGGCGATCAGGGTGTAGTTGCGCGCGCTCACCGGCAGAACCTTCGCGCGATAAGAGGCGAGCATCCGGTAAAGATCACCCAAAGCCTCGTAAGCCTGTTCCATTTGCTCGTTGTTCTCGATCATAAATCCACCCTCAGGATGCCCTTCGCCAAGCGCGGCTGCGAGCGTCCACGTTGGAAAAACTGTAGCAAGGCTGCATAGTCCGCCGAGCCCTCCTCGACGACAAACACGTCCAGTCCGTACACCCGGGGCAGGAGACCATCGGCGTCCAGCGCTGCGAGTGGCATGGCGGAGATGAGGATTACCAGGCCCGCGATCAGGTCCCAAGCACAAACCCGCCAGAACATTCCCCTTGCCCTGGCCTGCAGATCGGAGTAGCAAGCGGCTATGAAGCACTCCACCCCTCGCTTCGTTCTGGCTTTGGGTCTCTCCGGCCTCCTCGCCGCCGGGTTGGCCACGCCGCGCGCCGCCGAATCGGTCCCGCCCCAGATCGCCAACATCCGCGTCGCCCAGCGGCCCGCCACGATGCTGGTGGACATCTGGTACGACCTCATCGATCCGGATAGCCCGTTTGTGATGGTCGGTTTCCAATTCTCGGCAGACGGGGGCGCCACCTACAGCATTCCCGCGAACCATCTCAGCGGCGATGCGGGCGTGGTCGCTCCCGGCCGCGACCGGCACGCCGTTTAGGACGCGTGGACCGATTGGGCGGGCAACTTCACCACCCGCGGCCGAGTCAAGATCACGGTGATGGACTCACGCTACTTGATCTTCAACCCGCCATTCCCCGCGCCGCTGCCCAACCTGGTCTGGATCCCGCCCGGCACCTTCACGCTGGGCAGCCCGCCCAACGAGCAGGACCGCTCTGCGGACGAAGGCCCGCAGACCCGAGTTCTGCTCACCCGCGGCTTCTTTCTGGGCAAGTACGAGGTGACCCAGCGCGAATACCAGGACTTGATTGGCAGCAACCCCTCCAGCTTCAAAGGGGATTTGAACCTCCCAGTGGAGCGGGTGTCTTGGGATGACGCGATGGCCTACTGCCGCAAACTCACGGATCGGGAACGGAGCGCGGGGCGGTTGCCCGCTGGCCATGAGTATCGCCTTCCGACGGAGGCCCAATGGGAATACGCCTGCCGGGCAGGAACGACGACACGGTTCAGTTTCGGGGACGATCCGAACTACAGTCAACTGGGCAGTTATGCTTGGTACAGTAGTAGCCAGACGCATGCGGTCGGGACCCGGCTGCCGAATCCGTGGGGACTGTACGACATGCACGGGAACGTCTTGGAATGGTGCTACGATTGGCACGGCGCCTACCCTGGTGGGAACGTAACCGATCCTACTGGCCTCGCTTCGGGCTCGTACCGCGTGTTCCGCGGCGGCGGTTGGAGCCTCGACGGCCGGTACTGCCGGTCCGCGGGCCGCGGCGGGGACGTCCCGTCGGGCCGGAGCCTCGTCCTCGGGTTCCGCGTGGCCCTAGTTCCAGTTCCTTGAGTCATGGGCCTTGATCCGTGCACAGGTAGGGTACGAGCCAGCGGTGCGGTGGCGAGGCGCGAGCAAGGCGGCGGAGGGACGGAGCCGCCGGCGAGCGCTGGGCAGCCGCGGTGCGAGCGAGTGTGGCGGCGCAGGGCCTGCGGGGGTCGCGGGGGCGCAGCCCCCGCGTGAAAAAAAATGGCGGGTGTCCAGTTCCAAGTTTTCTCGGTGCCGGCCAGCGGCTCAGAGGATGCCATGGCGGCGATGAACCAGTTTATCCGCGGGCGGCGCGTGTTGAACGTCGAACGGCGGCTGATCGAGGAAGGGCGCAGTTCGTTCTGGTCCTTCTGTGTCGAGTACCTGGACGGGCAGGTGACCGAGCCGCGTCCGGTGAGCAAGGTCGATTACAAAGAAGTGTTGACGCCCCCGCAGTTTGAGCGGTTCGCGCGGTTGCGCGCCTTGCGCAAGGAGTTCTCGGATCGGGAGGCGGTGCCGCCGTATGCGGTTTTCACCAACGAACAATTGGCGCGGATGGTGCGGTTGGAAGCTACCTCAGATCAAGGCCGGATGGCGCAAGGAACTGAACCGGCCGTTGTCCCGTCCGCGGAGGCCCTCGGGCCTTCGTGGCGAAACGCAACCCAGGGCCGCCCGGTGTTAGTAGGCGAGCGTGACGCCGCCGAACCCTCCGGGCGGTCCGATCTCTGTGAGCGTCGGGAAGCTACAGAAGGCAACAAAGAAAACGAAGGTTCCGAGTTGCCTTTGTTTCCTTCGTTTCCTTCTGTGGCCTCCTCCCCAAGCGGATGCTCAGTGCGGCGGCGCGAGCTCCCGGCGTTTACCACAGAAGGCAACAAGGAACACGAAGGCCCCGAGTTGCCTTTGTTTCCTTCGTTTCCTGCTGTGGCCTCGCCAAGCGGATGTTTAGTGCCGCGGCGCGAGCACCCAGAACTTACCACGGATTACTCAGATCACACGGATGCCCCACGGCGGTTGGTTTTCAGTGAGCATCCGTGTTATCCGTGGTCTCCTCGGAGTGGCGGACGTAACCAAGGCGTCAAACAAAATCACGACGCTTCGGGGCGTGGGGGATGTGTCTCGGTGGTCGGGAAGAGATGTCCGCGCTTCCTCTCGCGGGTACTGGGGGTGCTCTTGGCCAGCCTGTGTTTCCTGGGCCCGGGCTCGTGGTTGGATCTCTTCGCGCCGACGGCGCACGCGGGAGATCCCGAGACGTGGGTCGTTTCGGTCGAGTCCGAGCTGTTTACCATCGACACACGCGACCGGCCCTCGCCCGTGCTCTCGCCCGCCTTCTTCGTTGTGGTGGCTGAATCGCCCTTGTTCACGATCGACACACGGGACCGGCCCTCCCCTGTGCTCTCGCCCGCGTTTTTCGTCGTGGTGGCTGAATCGCCCTTGTTCATGGTGAATACCATCGACTTGCGGCCCGCTTGGGCCTTCGAGTCGTCGCAGTTCCGCATCGACACGCGGGGTACGGTGACGGGGACGCTGGCGGGACGAGTCGTGAGCGGGGGCAACCCGGTTGCCGGCGCGATTGTCGAGCTGGAGCCGGCCGGTCTGCGGGCCCTGACGAGCAGCGACGGGCGCTTTGCGCTCAGCGGGGTGCCGGCGGCCAGCGGGTATGTCCTGACGGTGAGCGCGCCAGGGTTCGCGACCGCGACGCGGGACGGGATCAACGTCGGGGGCGGAGCGACGGACGTGGGCGAACTCCGGCTGACAGCCCTCGGCGGGGCGCTGCGGCTGGTCGCTTTGGATCCCGACGTCAACCCGGCCCGCTCGAGCGTCGAGGAAGGCGGGACCGTGTACCGGTATTACCGCGTGGTGGGACCGGGCGGCGAGCCGGCGGGCGGCGTGAAAGTGGACCTGCGGCGCAGTGACGGTGTGGTCGTGCCACAGAGCGAACAGAGGCCGCACGACTGGACCGGGCAGGTGGCGGGGGTGTCGGACGCCGACGGCATTGTGCGTCTATTGGTTCCGGCGGCGGCGGTTGGGTCCGGCGTGGGCGCGGCGGCCAGTTTTGACGTGCTGGTTGCCGGGCAGAGCGCGGCCCGATTCGAGGCGCAGGTGGCGAGTCGGGAATACAGCCACCTTTGGCGGCACCGCGTGGGCGGCGGCCTGAGTGGCAAAGTGGCCGTGTTGAGAGCCGGCGCGAGCGGCGCCTACGAGACCGAGGTCGAGCAGGACATCGTCGGGGGGCAGGCTCGGCAGGAGAGCATCACGCGCCGGCGGGAGAGCGAGGTGCGGGCCGGTGTCGAGCTCGGCGCGGGCGTGAAGATCATCGCCAAGGCAGAGGCCAAGATCGGCGCTGGTGGTTTTCTGGCCGCGGACCTGTATTCGGCGTACGCGTTCGATCCCGCAACGACGGCCGGGACCGAGAATCTGATGAAGGTCTACGTGGCGACAGCGGACACGTTGCTCCTGATGACGGGGCCGCTGAGATTTCTGGCGGATTACGTCCGCGAGCGTGTCGAACCGGGCTTCCTGGGCACGCATCTCGAGGCGACAGGAGGCGAACTGCGCTTGGGCGGGTACGCCGAAGGCGGCTTCAGCTTGGGCTTCAAGGCGGGCAAGCAAGTTCGAATCGGCGCCGGCGCCGAGTTGAGCGGTGAGATTGCCGGGCTCTTCGGGTACGAGTCGCGGTATGGAGAGGAACCCGCGTCGGTGAGGTCGCTGGGCTTGGTTCGGAGCGCGTCGGTGGACGTTGGCGCGGGCCTTTCACTCGGGCCGAAGAAGCGAGCGACCGACCTGAATCTGGACCTGTTCAGTTTGGGCGGGGAGAACGAGTTCCGGGCGGACTACATCAGTTTCGAGAAGCCAGGAAAGGCGGCTCAAGTTCAGGTCAGCCAGCGGGCGGGGTTGGAAGCGGGCATCCCGGCGCCGCTGGCAGTGATCTGGTCGGGTTCAGTGAGCCCTGGGCTGCAAAACGAAGCGCGCCTCGAGCTGACGGAGAGGCTGCAGTTCAGCCTGCCGGACGCGGGCGCACTCTCGCGACTCAATGCGGGCGCGCCTTTTTGGGGCATCTTGTCCGGACTGGGCCAGGGCGGCGTGCTGCGGGAGGGCGACCACACCGCGCTGGTGGCCAGTTTCCTGGCGACCGCGGTGAACGAAGGGACGCCAGTCGACTACGAACGGACCGTGGCGGCGGCGGATGTGGGTTCGCTGGGTTTAGGTGTGGAATTGGACTTGGGCGTGTTGGGTCTGGGGGTCGATCTCGAGGGCGAGATCGAACGCGGGGCGCAGGCGGTCTGGGAGCGCGGCCGCATCTGGCGCTACCGGCGGATGGGACTCGAGTCGTACCCGCCGTTGTCGGCCGAGATGCTGCCCCAGCGATCGATTCTCGAGTTGGAGAGTGCCTGGGTGCAGCGCGCGGCGGGAGCGATCAAGGAGGCGTTCAAGGAGCTGATCACGCGCGTGGCATCCGTGGGCGAGACGGTGATCGAATCCGTGACCGACGCGGGCAAGGCGGTGCTCACCGTGGGGCAGGGGCTCATGCAGGGCGACGCGGAGATTGTGTCGCGGTGGTTCCTGCCGGGCAATCGCAGCGGGGGTCGGCTCGTGAGCCTGCACGCCCCGGGGCCGGACGATGGGTTTCTTCCGCCACCGGACGCCGCCAACTATCTGTACGGCATTGGTGGCATTTATCAGTATGCCAGCGCCGCATCACTCACCGGGCCGGCGACGCTGAGTCTGAGTTACCTTGACGGCGACGTGGCCGGTTTGGACGAGGCCGCGCTTCGCATCTACCAGCTTGCCGACGACGGCCGGCACTGGCGGTTGCTGGGTGGCGAGGTGAACACGAACCTGAACACAGTCACGACCACCGTCACGAATCTCGGTACGTTCGCGCTGGCGCCGCCCATGCCGGCGGGCAACCTGGTGTTGCGGCTCGGCGGCAACAGCCTGCCCGCCGACGGCCGCGCGCTGATGAGTATTGCGATCACTAACCTGTTGCTGAACACGGGTGCGCCGGCAACCGGGCCGTGGTTGTTCACGGCCGCGTCAAGCGGTGTGGACGTGGTGGACGCCGATGCTCGGCCGTCGTTGGCTCGAGTCCAGGTGGTGGCCACGAACTCGACGTTGACCTTCACCGTGCGCGCGCCGGTCGGGGGTTCGGCGGGGCGCGTGGTCGTGTCGAGTGTGGCGGGCGATGCGGTCGGGGAGGTGACGATTCCGCTCGTGGACGATTCACCGCCTGGGGCGCCGCAAGGGGTGAGTGCAGCGGCCGGCCAGAGTCGCGTTTGGGTGTCGTGGGCGCCCAACGTCGAGGCGGATGTGGCGGCGTACCGGATTCACTACCGGGCCGATCAGCCGGGCCCACCTTGGAACGGGAGGGCGGCGGTCGAGGGGAGCCCTTCCCCGGTGGCCGTCAGCGGCACCAACGCCGTGCTGCGCGGGCTCGAGGTGTCACGAACCTATTTCCTGGCGGTGGCCGCCGTGGACAGCACGGGGAACGAGAGCACCCTCTCGAGCCCGGTCCAGGTGACGACGCGGCCCGGGCCGCCGCAGCCGCCGACGGGCGTGGTGTTCCGTTTCCTGCAAGATGGCACAGCCCAGCTCATGTGGAGCCTGTCCGAGGACGACGGGTTCAACGACCGCGACGTGGTGCGCTACGAAGTCTGGCGGGCGATCTTGCCCGGCGGGACTTGGGAGAAAGCGAGGGAATTACCGATGGGCAGCGAGGTGTTCCTCGAGCCGGCGCCGGCGGTGGGGGCAGGCCAGTTCCTCCGCTATTTCGTCATCGCGATGGACCGGGACGGGAACAGCTCGGAGCGGGCATTGTCGAGTCGGTACCTGGCGGACGGGCATTCGGTCGATAACGACGGCGACGGCATGCCGGACGACTGGGAGACGGCGTACGGTTTGGACCCGAACGATCCCGCGGACGCGGCCGGCGACGCCGATGGGGACGGGGTGTCGAATCTGGCCGAGTACCTTGCCGGGACGGCGCCCAGCCCGGGGCCGGCGCCGCGGTTTGAGTCCGTGGGGCTGCTCGCGGATGGCCGGTTCGAGGGGCGGTTGATTGGGGCGGTTGGACGCACTTACTCGGTGGAGGTATCCGAGGACCTATCCCACTGGTCGGTCCTGGCGGATTTCCCGGGGACGAACACGGTGATGGTCTTCGTGGACCCGGGGAGCACCAACGCCCCCCACCGCTACTATCGGGCGGTGTCGCCGAGCAGGTAGAACCCAACAAAGGGGTCTGCGTGACGCGGCAAAATCCGCGCGTCCCATCGCTCTGCGCGTCAAACCACACCTTCGCTTTGTCGTGGTGGACATGATCGGAGAACGCCACCGCCAGCCAGGTGTTGGCATCCGCCAACTTAATCCCCCCAGAGGCTGGCATCGAGTTCCTCGGCCGTGGGGTTGATGAGGCGCCTGCCATCCCCGCGAATCAGCGGCGAAGTCAGCCAGTGCCTCGGCCAGTCCCTCTGAGTCAACTGATAGGCATTTGCTTTTTCGACGCGGCTGGAGTGTGCCTGGCTCGGGGTGGCCATTCAAGGCGAAAGGCGGCAGAATTGTCCGCTGCCAAGTGCCTGGTCGGCCTTTGGGGGCTGGTGGGCGGCCGCCCGCCAGCCCCCAAAGGTGGCCGCAGTCTCCAGCAGGGCCGCTCAGAGGGCGACAGCGGCTGGAAACGGGGTTGGCGCTGGCCGTCCAGGGTGCAATTCACCGTCGAGCGGATGCCCCGCCTCGCGCGCGACGCCGCCGCTCCACCGGTTCCCCTGGTCCTGAGCCTCAGCCCGTAACCGGGACCTTCGCCG
>VHCO01000245.1 GCA_016871715.1 Verrucomicrobiota bacterium | reverse complement strand
GCGCTGATCACAGTTCACACTCGCTCTTCAGTCTACTCCGCAGACTCGAAGACGCGAAGATCCACTTTACGCTCGCACGTCATCGAGAGGATACCGTGCTCGTTACCATGACGCTGGTGGGCGAGCGGGTTGAGGTCGATGTGTTTGCGGATGGTCACATGGAAGTCTCGCGTTTCCCGGGAAACGAGGATGTGGTTGGAGACGCCGAATTGGTTCAAAGGTTGATTGATGAGAACGGAGGCACAATCCCGTCTGGGAGTGGCTCTTGAAAAAGCGTGACCACCGGTGACTGCGAGAACCGTTGCTGAAATCGACAAAGCTCTGAAGTTGAAGGCGCGGCAACAGTCGGATACGCTGCCGCCGTGAACCGGTTGCCGGATGCCGACTTGGTCCGCCATGCGCTCGGGCGCGTGCGCGAGAGCCGCGAGTTTCGGCGTTCCCCCGGGCTTCAGGCGTTTCTGACCTATCTGATGGAGTCTGCCTTGCGCAAGGACGACGGCGCGCTCAAGGAGTCCGTCATCGGCGTGGAAGTGTTCCACCGGCCGCCGGGTTACGACTCGAAGGCCGACCCTATTGTGCGGGTAGAGGCCAATCGGCTTCGGCGCAAACTCGAAGCGTATTACGAGACGGAAGGCGCCAACGACTTGCTGCGTCTCTCCCTGCCCAGTGGCGCTTACCTACCGGTCATCGAGCAGCGGCCCACGGCCCGGGTTCAAAGCGCGGACCCGCCGCCCGCCAAACCGACGCGGCTACTGGTTCTGCCGCTGGCGAATCTGACCGGGCAGGCCGACCGCGAGTTTTACAGCGACGGATTGACCGAGGAGTTGATCCACCGGTTGAGCGGTGTGCCCGGCCTGCGGGTGCTGGCGCGGACGACCGCGTTTGCCTTGAAAGGGAAATCGCCAGCCGTGACCCGGCTGCGCGAGCGCCTGGCGGTGGACGTCCTCGTCGAGGGCGGCGTTCAGCAGATCGGGGAACGGGTTCGCGTGAACCTCCGCTTCATCGCGGCGCAGGACGAGTCCTGCCTCTGGTCCGGACAATTTGAGCGCCGGCTGGAGGACGCCCTCCAACTTCAGGACGACGTGGCCAACGCCGTCGCGCGCGAATTGAAGCTGCGGGCGCTCGGATCAAGCATCGCCCCCCGACCATTGCCGCCCGCGGTGCATGAGGCCTACTTGCTGGGATGCCATTTCCTCCACCGCCTGCGCCCGGAACAGCCGACAGATCCCGCCGCGTATTTCCGCCGGGCCATTGCCTTGGACCCGACGTTTGCGCCGGCCTACGCGGGCCTGGCTGATACTCTTTACTGGCAGGGGTTCATGGCGCATGCCCGTCCTTCCGAGATCCTGCCCGAAGCCGTGACGCTGCTCGAGAAGGCTCTCAGTTTAAATCCGGGTCTGGCCGACGCCCATTGCTCGTTGGGTGTGCTCGAGAACACCTACCGGTGGGACAGCGAAGCGTGCCGGCGGTCGTTGACCCGCTGCCTCGAACTCGATCCCGGCAACGCCGCAGGCCGCTGCGAATACGGGGCGTCCTATCTCACGCCGCTGGCCCGTTTGGAAGAGGCACGGGGCTGGTTGCTGGAAGCCCACGAACTGGACCCGCTCTCACCGCAGATTCTGTTCTGGCTCGGATTCAACGCTTGGTGTGCAGACCAAAGTGACCTGGGCTTTGCTCACCTGTGCAAGGCGGTCGAACTTGATCCGCACTGCATGCTGGCGCATTTGGGAATCGCGCTTGTCTCGCTCGCACTGGGGCGATCGGACGACATGGAAGCTGCCATCGTGGCCGCGCGTGCCAGCTCGCCTCCCCTCAACACGAACCTCAGCGAGGCGTGGATCCGGGCCAAGCAAGGGCGCACGGGCAAGGCCCGGCAACTCCTGAAAGAAGTGCTTGTGCTGGATGGGCGCGAGTATTTCACGGAGAGCCTGGTTGCCGCCGTCTTTGCGGCGCTGGGCGACCGCGCTCAGGCCTGGCCCTGGCTCACCAAGGCGATGGCGTCCCGAGAGGCCGGCGTGAGGCTTGTTGGAATCTCGCCGTTCTTCCGGGATTGGACGCAGGACCCGGCCTGGCCGGGCCTCCTTCGGCAAGTAGGCTTGCCCGCGCCGCGCCCGCTGAGTTCTCGGCCCACGCGGGCGGGGCACACTTGAAGCGACTGCCGGTAGCGGCGCCTCGTGAGAGCGCCGCCAACTTCCACTCGGCAAGAGTCGGATTCGGAAATCCGGCCCCGCGCCGCGTGAGAGCAAGCGGTCTGCAGGTAAGGACGAATTCGGCTTGAGGTGTAAGTCCGGCACCTCACCGGGCGGGTTTTGAAACAGGCTGTTAGAATGTGACGGTCTCACGACCCGCCGCTACAGGGTGGACCTTTCAACTAACCCTCCGCTAACCCCCGCCGGCTTGGTGACATTCAACGGCTGCGTATGATGCTCATTGAATGCAGTCAACCAACACATCAAAACCTATGAAAACTTCATTCCTCCGACGACTCGTCGCGGTCCTCACGCTCACGCTGGCGGCGATGAGCCGCCTCGCACTCGGCGCTGACATCAACCCCGTGCTGGTCGGCTCGTGGCCGGGATTCCTCACAGGACCCGCCACCACCGTTGGGGTGGTAGGGCATCATGTGTACGTAGGTGCCGGAGAAGGCCTGCAGGTGTTCGATTTCTCGACTTCGTCGGCTCCGAAACGGGTCGGCAACTGCGAACTGAGAGCGTTCATCAACGTGGCGACAATTTCGGGCGGATTCCTTTTCGCTGGTGTCTCCCGCGACACATGGAGTGAGCTGAGCATCGTGGATATCTCGGACCCAACGCATCCCAAACGAGTGGCGGGCTACCCTAACGAGGCAGTTGGCTTCACGGCCATTGCCGTTGCCGGCACCCGGGCGTTCATTGGAAAGCATCAACCAGCCCGGGTGGAGGTGCTCGACATTTCCAATCCCGCCGAACCACGACGTGTCAGCATGATTCAAGTTACTCCGAACGATCAAGTTGCTCCAACCGACCTTGCGCTGCACGGCAATCATCTGATCATTGCCACTGAAAGCGTGCCGGCTGGTGGCCTGTTGTTGTTCGATGTCTCCGATCCTTCGAATCCGCGAAAGGTGGGTGCGGCAGCTCTTTACGGTTCCAAGTTGGCCGTCTCGGGCGACCACGTTTACCTGGTCGGGGACGGTGTCCAAGTAATCGATATCTCCGATTCGACCACGCCCCGAATCGTCGCAACCGTGTCCAACCTTGACCTCAGCGTGTCTGCCGAGGCTGTGACTGTATCGGGAAACCGAGCCTACGTCGTAGGCCATGGAGGCGACCTGAACGGCCTCCGGATCATCGACGTTTCCAACCCGACGAATCCGCGCATTCAGGGTTTTACCCCCAGCTTGGGGCATTGGCACAACAAGGCTGTGGCCGTGGCTAGCGACATTGCGTTCGTGGCGGATGGGGAGGCTGGCCTCCAAGTCATTGACGTCTCTGACGCGGCCAACCCTCGGCAGGTTGGCCGCCATGGCACGGTGCACGACTTCTACGCGGTGGCCGTGTCCGGGCGTCACGCCTACGTGGCCGCAGGGAGCGATGGGCTACGGGCTTTCGACGTAACCAGTCCTGCAAACCTGCAGCCCGTGGGCGAAGCTCCAATACGTTTTGGCTCTTTCGCCACGGATGTCGTGGTGTCTGGCGAGTATGCCTTCGTGCAAAGGGCCATTTGTGTCGGGTGTCTGCTCCTTCCAAACGTGCCGGACGGATTCGAAATCTTCAACATTTCGGATCCAGCCAACCCACTGCGTGTTGCCAGTCACGACCAGCCCGTCTCGCTTGGGGCGGTCGAGGGCAGCTACGCTTACGTGATGGTGGACGAGACTTCCGATGGTTTGGAACCGGGCATCGAAATCCTCGACATTTCCGGCCCCACTACTTTGCGGCAGGTCGGGAGGTTCACGAGCAATACTCCAAAGGCGGTGGCTGTGGCAGGGCGGCGTCTTTACATCGCGAAGCACTCAGGGATGCTGGAAGTGGTGGATATTTCGGACCCGGCGCATCCGCGTCTGGAAGCTGCCTGCGAGGCTGCTCAAATTCTCTGGGGCAAAGGAGGCGTTGCGATATCGGGGCAATACGCTTACGTAATCGGATCGCCCTTTGGTGGTGGTGGTGGGGTGATTTTGAGTGTGATCGATATTTCCGATCCGTCCAATCCCAGGCCGGTCAGTAATTCGAAAGTGGGTGATTCGGTCCTGTACGGTTCTCGGCCCATTATTGTCTCCGACCACTATGCCTACTTGGCTGGGTTGGGAGTGTTCGACATCTCCAATCCTGCCGCTCCGGGGTTGGTCGCCTACCTGCGAGGCTGGGGCGAGGCGGTTTCGGGCAAGTACACCTATGTTGCAGGCACTGGTTTGTCGGTGTACGACGTGTTCAATCCGGCCATCGCGCAACGGCGAAGCACGTTTGCTACATCCCCGGGGCAAGCCTTCAGTGTAGCGGTTTCCGGCAATCACGCCTTCGTGGCCGCCTGGCAAGGTGGCCTGCAAGTCATTGACATCACCGAATCAAGCCGCCCACGGCTGGTCGCAAGATATACCGAATCGGCATTCCCTTCGTTCCTGCCCTACGATGTCGCAGTGTCAAGTAACTACGCGTACGTGGTTAATTCGCAAGAGATTCAAGTGCTCGACGTGTCCGTCCCGGCGAACCCGCGGAAAGTGGGCGCGCACGTGCTCACGGATGCCTCTGCCTGGGCACTGGCGGTCTCGGGCGACCATTTGGCGCTGATGACGGCGGTCGTTGACCAAGCAACCCACACGGTGGAAGGGCGATTGGAAGTAATTGACGTGTCCGACAGGGCCAATCTGAGGCCCGCCGGCGCATCCGTCCTTGGGCGGGTGCAGTGGCCCTTTCCTGAGAGGCCGGCGGGAAGTGTGATCGCATCCGGCCATGACGTGTATGTCATCGTGAGCGGCGGGAATGGCAACCGTCTGCTGATCTTTGACGTGAGCGACCCAACGGCGCCGCGTCGAGTGGGGGACTATGATGCAGGCCCTTCTTGGGACGCGGCGGCGTCATCCAACCACATCTTCCTGACAGGTGGCGGGGCGTTGGAAGTAGTTGACGTTTCCGCCCCCGCCCAACCACGGCGCGTGGGCCGCTATCCCTCCGGAGCGTCCAGGGTCGGTGTGGCCGGCAAACACGCCATTCTCACTTACTCTGGCTACGGCCAATCCGGCCTGGACGTGATTGACGTGTCCAACCCGAACAGGCTGCGGTGGTTGGGAGGCAACTCGCTCGCGCCTTCTGCCGAGGATGTGGTCGTCAGTCAGGGGAGGATCTTCCTCGCAGCGGGCTATGAGGGCCTTGCAATTCTTGAGTTGCAGCCACTCATCAAGTCCATTGCGAAGGAAGGCCCCAACGTGAAGCTGGAGTGGGAAAGCTTCGGCACGGCGCGGTTGCAGCGTGCCACGCGGCTCACCAATCCCGACTGGCTGGACGCGCCCGGCTTCGAAGGCACGAACACCGCCACGCTGCCGGCCAGCCAGGCCTCGGACTTCTTCCGGCTGGTCAGGCCCTAACGCAATCCAACCTATGAAAACTTCATTCTTCCGACAAATCGCAGCGGCCTTCACCCTCGTGGTGGCGACGAGCCGCCTGGCACTGGCCGGCGACATCAATCCGGTGTTGGTCGGCTCGTGGCCTGAATTTCCCAGGGGCTATCCGTCCGCAGTGGCCGTCGCGGGCAACCGGGCCTGCGTGGCCGGGGGCGGGGGACTGGTGGTGCTGGATATCTCAGACCCGCGCCAGCCCCGGCGACTGGGCAGCTATCGTCGCGGCGAGGACTCGTTCGCAGATGTGGCCGTTGCGGGCAATTTCGCTTTTGCAAATGGCAGCAACACCGAATTCGGCTTCGAAGTGATCGACATCTCGAATCCAAGCAACCCGCAGCGAGTGGGCGGTTACAGCCGTTATTTCGGTTCGATGGCTTTCCTGGGCAGCCACGCCTACGCCGCGGATGGCACTCGTTTCGAAGTCATCGACATTTCCGATCCGGCCAATCCTTCGCTGGCCGGTCAATGCGCGCTCACCCACGGGGGTTACCAAATCGCGGTGTCTGAGAAATACGCCTGCCGCATCGCGCCATGGTCAGGCTGGATCGAAATCATCGACATCTCCGATCCCGCTCATCCGCGATCGGTGGGAGGGTATCAACTCGCGGGATCCGTCTTCGATGCGCCGATTTCAATCTCAGGAAGCAACGTGTATGTGTCGTGGGGAGGCGATTTGTCGGTGCTCGACATTTCCAACCCGGCCAATCCGCAGCGAATCGCCTTCCTGGCGGGCTCTGGCGGATCCAGACTGGCCGTCTCCGCCAATCTCCTTGTCGTCGGGACGGGTTGGAATACACCGGACCAAGGTTCCACAAGTGGTCTGCGTCTGTTCGAAATCTCCAATCCTGCAGCGCCACGGCCCCTCGCCACCATCGCCACGGGCCAGGATTCCGATGCTACCGACATCGCGCTGTCAGGCAACTATATCTACTTGGTGAACTCACGGGGATTCCACGCCTTCGATATTTCCAATCCACTCGAGCCAAAGCGAGTGGGTGACTACGCCGTTGGCCAGACCCAGGCGAGCGCTGTTGCCGGGAATTACGCCTACGTGGCGGACGGATGGGAAGGATTGCAGGTGCTTGACGTTTCCGATTCCGCGCACCCGAGGAGAGTTGGAGGATATGCCGACGGCTACTTCGCCAGTGACGTTGCGGTGGACGGTCACCACGCCTACGTGCTTGTCGGCGACAGTTGGTGGGACACGGCTGCCTTGAACGTGATCGATGTGGCCAATCCCGCCGACCCGCGAAAAGTCGGTGTGGTTGCCAATATCGGCAATCTCGCCAGGGTGGTTGTATCCAGCCGTTACGCTTACGTGCTAGACCCGTCCAACTTGATTATCATCGACGTTTTGGACCCGTCAAATCCCCGCGAAATCGGCCGGCTCGTAGGCGTGGTCGGAGGACTTGGATTCGGATTCCAATTCGCCGTTTCAGGCGAACGCGCCTACGTGAAACCAGGAGGCGGGGGGGGTGAGTTTTATGTGATCGATCTGTCCAACCCGGCTGAACCGCAGCGCCTGGGCGGCTATTATGATCGGGACCAGATAGTCTTTCAGATTGCGGCTTTGGGAACGCGTGTGTATTTGCTGGGCGAAGACAGGTGGACGGGCTTGGACTATTTGGATGTGCTGGATTCTTCCGATCCGGCTGCCCCACGGCGCCTCGGAAGGTGTTCGGTGAAAGCCCTCGGTTCCCCAAGACTCGCTGCATCCGGGAATTACGCCTACATCTCTGGAAAGGACTGGGATGACACCCGGCGTCATTGGATTCAGGTGATTGACGTTTCCGACCCGACCGGGCCGCATCAAATCGGCGAGGTCTGCTTCGTCGAATCGGAGAATGAGTATGTGCCCATCACCGTGAGTCAGGGCCGGATCTTCGCTTCGGTGAGCTTTCGGGGCCTCATCCTCTTCCAGATGCCGCCCTTCATCAAATCCATCGCGAAGGAAGGCCCGAACGTGAAACTGGATTGGGAAGGCTTCGGCCCGGCGCGATTGCAGCGCGCCACGCGGCTCACGAATCCCGACTGGCTGGAGCTGCCCGGCTTCGAGGGCACAAACACGGCCGCCTTGCCGGCCAACGGCGGCGCGGAGTTTTTCCGGTTGGTCAGACCGTGAGGAGTAGTCTCCAGTCACCGCCTGAAACCCCAACTCGAACAAATCTGATGAAGACCGCAATCCAACCACGACTGGAAGCCGTCGCCGTCCTCGGCGCCGGCACGATGGGCTCCCAGATCAGCTTCACCTGCGCCAAGCATGGCTACGCCGTCCGGTTGATGAATCAGTCGTCCGGCGCCCTCGAGACCGCGCGCGCCAAACACCGCGATTGGGCGGCCAAAGAAATGTCGGACGCATTGAGTCGCGACTCCACGCTGGCGCGGATCAGCTACGACGAGTCGCTGGAGCGCATCGTCGCTGGCGCCGATCTCGTGATCGAATCCTTGCCCGAAAACCTCGAACTCAAGTGCCGCATCTTCGCGCAACTCGATGCGCTCTGTCCGCCCGAGGTCATCCTGACTTCGAACAGTTCCTCGCTGCGCATGTCGCGGATCGAGATGGAGGTGAAGGGGCGCGAAAGGGTCTGCAACCTCCACTTCTTCCCTCGAGGGTACCAGGCCATCGAAGTCATGGGGGGGTCCGCGACGTCAGCCGAGGTCTTGAAGCGGGTCTGCGCTTTCGCCACCTCGCTGGGGTTGACGCCCTTCGTGCCCCGTCGCGACAGCACAGGTTTCCTCATTGGCCGTCTCTGGCACGCGGTCAAGCGGGAGGCGTTGCGCGAGTACTCCGAGGGCTTAGGCGCGGCCGAGGAACTCGATCGGCTCGTCCACATGACCTGGGGCTGGCCCCTCGGCGTATTCGGAGCGATGGACCACATCGGCTTGGACGTCATCCGCGACATCGAGAATGTGTATTTCGAGGAAAGCGGCGACCCGAAAGACAAGCCCCCGGCCTTCCTGGACGAAATGATCGCGCGCGGCGAGCTGGGCGTGAAGACGGGGAAAGGGTTCTACTGCTGGACCCCGGAATCCACTGAGGCCGTGCGGGCCCGCATCGCGCAAGGCCTCGCGCTCAGGGCGCAATGGGAAGGCGCGTTGGCTGCCGGTCGCGAACGCTTCGTGGGCACCTGGAAGCTCGTCTCCTTCGAAAACCGCACGGCGGAAGGTGAGGTCACCTTCCCGTTCGGCGAGGATGCCACCGGCTGCCTGATATACACCGCCGCCGGGCGGATGTCCGTGATGCTCTCCAAGGCCGGCCGGGCGCCCTTTGGCACGCCGGATCCGATGGCGGTCGAGGTGGAGGAAAAGGCCGCTGCGTTCGAATCGTGCATCGCCTACGCCGGGACCTATGAAGTAGGCGAAGGCCGGATCATCCACCGCCTCGAACAATGCACCTTGCCGAACTGGATCGGTAGCGAGCAAATGCGGTTCTACCGTTTCGAGGGCGATCGGTTGATCCTGGAAACGCCCCCCACACCGACGACTGGACGTGAAACCGTGTCGCGGCTCATTTGAAGGATGAGCCAATGAAACCTCCATCCCATTCTGAACCGCCCGCCGCTCCGCCGCTCGTTGTGGAACCCGGCGCGGAAGCGGCTTATCCCCGCCCGACCTACGCCTGGTATGTCGTCGGCGTGCTCACGCTGGCCTACATGTTCTCGTTCCTCGACCGGCAGATCATCGTGTTCATGGTGGACCCGCTGAAGCGCGACTTCGGCCTCACCAACGCGCAGATCGGGTTGCTGCACGGGACGAGCTTCGCGCTCTTCTACACGTTATTTGGCCTGCCGGTCGGGCGTTGGGCAGACACCCATAGCCGGCGCGGATTGATCGCCGTGGGCTTCGTGCTGTGGAGCCTGATGACCGCAGCCTCCGGCCTGGCGCAGAAGTTCTGGCACCTACTCCTCTGCCGGGTGGGCGTGGGCGTGGGCGAAGCGACGCTCTCGCCGGCGGCCTACTCGCTCATCGCGGATTACTTCCCGCCGCAGCGCCGCGCCACGGCCATCGGCGTGTATTCGTTCGGCGTCTACCTCGGCTCCGGGCTGTCGCTGGTCTGCCTGGGCTTGCTGATGGGGTTCCTCGGGAGCGCCGAGTCGCCGGTGCTGCCGCTGGTCGGCGCGGTGCGGCCCTGGCAGGCGTTGTTCCTGATCGTGGGTTTGCCCGGCGTGTTGTGCGCGTTGTTGCTGGCCACGGTGCGCGAAGTGCCACGGGGTGGCGTTCGTAACCCCGCTTCCGGCGTGGCTGGCGTCCACGCCATGACGCTAGGCGAAGTGTTCACGTTTTTGTGGACGCATCGCGGAACGTTCCTGAGCCTGTTTCTGGGCATGGCCTGCTTGACCTTCGCCGGTTACGCCAACAGCACCTGGGTGATCAAGCTCTTCGCCATTCGACACGGATGGTCCGGCGCGGACGCAGGTGTGGTCGTGGGCTTGATCGTCGCGCTGGGTGGCGCGGTGGGCGCGGTAGGCGGCGGGCGGCTGGCGGACTTCTGGCGCAGCCGCGGTCGGGCCGACGCCAACCTGCGGGTGGCGTTGCTGGGGGCCGTCGCCATGACGATCGCCGGGGTGTGCTATCCACTGGCTGGCTCCGGCGCGTGGGCGGCGGCGTGGTTGACGCCGATGGTCATCGGTTTCAGCGCGCCCTTCGGAGTCGTGGCCGCCGCGATTCAACAACTCGCGCCCGGCCCGATGCGCGCCCAGGCTTCGGCGCTGTTTCTGTTCGTCGTCAACCTGCTCGGCATGGGCCTCGGGCCGCTGGCGACGGGCTGGTTGACGGACTGGCTGTCGCCCGACGGGAAATCGCTTCATCTGGCTCTGGCGACCGCGTTGACCGCCGGCAGCCTCGCCGCCGTGGGGTTCTTCGCCTTCGGGTTCAAGCCGTATCGTAAGACCAACGAAAGCCTGGCCGCGACCGCGGCCGTGCCCGCTTGAATGATGTGTTGCCCACGCCTGGTGAAACCGTGGAGCAGCCGATGTCAGTCGGCTCACTTCTCCGGGAAGTCAGAGCGGACTTACGTCCACTGCCGCGATTGGGAATGGTATTTATGAAAGCCGAAAACAGTGCCACCCTCCGACCCGCGATGACGCTCAACGACTCGCTTGATCAGCAAGCCGCGCGCGTTCCGCACGAACGCGCGCTGGTGGACGACCGGGAGGAAATCACCTGGGCCGAGTTTGCTCATCGCGTGCGACAATGCGCGGCTGCGTTGGAAGCGCTCGAACTCAAACCGGGCGAACGCATCGGCATCCACGCGCTCAACTCGATTGAACTGGCGGTCACGATCCTGACCTGCTGGCGCGTGGGGCTGGTCACGGTGTTGTTAAGCCCGGCCAGCAAAGGGCCGGAACTGGCGCAGGAACTGTCCGCCAGCGGAGCCGTCGCGTATCTCGGCGATGCCGATCTT
>VHCO01000244.1 GCA_016871715.1 Verrucomicrobiota bacterium | reverse complement strand
GTCGCGCCTGCTGCGCCTGGACGAAGTCGTCTGTCGTACCGTGGCCATCGAGGTCGGTATGCAGAACGGCGGCATGGCCTCGGGCCTGGCGATGGGCGTCCTCAACAGCCCCGAGGCTGCCTTGGCTCCCGCTATTTTCGGTCCCTGGATGAATATCTCCGGGTCCGTCCTGGCCAGTTGGTGGCGGAAGCGCCCGCCTCGTGCACCCGCCCGCTCCGGCGGGAATCCAACCGACAACCCCACTCCACCCCATGAACCGACGTGACGTGCTCCGAAGCGGAGGCTTGGCCGCCGCCGCCGCCCTCTTCAGTCCGCCCCTGCGCGCCTCGGACCCCGACCCGACCCCACGCGGCCTCTCTCCCCTCAAGATCGCCAAGGTCCGACCGATCCTCACCGCGCCGCATGGCCGCATCCGGTTCGTCGTCGTGAAGGTCGAGACCAGCGAACCTGGGCTCTACGGCCTAGGCTGCGCCACGTTCAACCAACGGCCGCTGGCGGTGAAGACGGCCATCGAGGAGTATCTGGACCCCTTCGCGCGCGGCCGGGACGTGGACAACATCGAAGACCTCTGGCAGGTCGCCTATACCAGTTCCTACTGGCGCAACGGGCCGGTGCTGAACAACGCGCTCAGTGGTTTGGATCAGGCGCTGTGGGACATCAAAGGCAAACGTGCAAACATGCCCGTGTACCAGTTGCTCGGCGGCAAATGCCGGTTCGCCGTGCCCTGCTACGCTCACTCGAGCGGGCGCGATCTGAGCCAACTCGAAGACAGCGTCCGCAGGAACCTCGAACGCGGCTTCCGCTATATCCGCATCCAAATGGGCGGCTACGGCTCGCCCCACTTGTCCGCACAAGCCGACTTCGAGACGGCCGGGTTCGGCTTGCCCGTCGAGAGCCACATGGAAGCGGGGCCTTATTTGCGCGCCACTCCCAAGATGTTCGAGCACATTCGCACCCAATGCGGCCCCGAACTCGAACTGCTGCACGACATCCATGAGCGCGTCGAGCCGCTCGCGGCCATCCAGTTGTGCAAAGAGCTCGAGCGCTATCGTCCCTTCTTTGTCGAAGATCCTTTCCCGCCCGAGGCCATCGGCTACTTCCGCCTGCTCCGCCAGCAAACCGCCACCCCCATCGCCATGGGCGAACTGTTCAACAGCCCGCACGAATGGGTGGGCCTCATCGCCGAGCGCCTCATCGACTTCATCCGCGTCCACATCTCGCAGGTGGGCGGCTTGAGTGTGGCGCGCAAGATCGCAACGCTCGCCGAGTGGTTCCAAGTCCGCACCGCCTGGCACGGCCCGGGCGACGTCTCGCCCGTCGGCCACGCCGCCAACGCGCACCTCGACCTCGCCATCCATAACTTCGGCATCCAGGAGGCGATCCAGTTCAACCAGGCCACCCACGACGTCTTCCCGGGCATGCCCACGCTCAAGGAAGGCTATCTACACGTCAACGAAGCGCCGGGCTGGGGTGTCGACCTCAACGAAGATCTGGCTCGGAAATTCCCGCTGCCCTCCGACCCAGGTTACTGGCTCCCCGTTCGGAGGCGCGACGGAACAGCCGTGCGACCCTAGCTCCGGGTCCGGTGGGAGCCCGCCCGAAAGGGTCTGAACGCCGGGAGAGCGGTTGAGGGATCCTCAGCCCTAGAATTGAAGCAGCCAGGCAACCGCCAAGATGGCGAGCATCCCCCCCAGCCAGCAGCCCCAGCAAAAAGCCCCCCATGGCGCCCACGGACCTGCGCGTCGCCTGCTCTGCCTCCTGCAACTCGGTCAGCAGTTTGTAGTCGAGTGGCATAACCGGCTCCACAACTCGAACGGCGCCAACTTGCCGCGAAATACCCGCGAGAATCAACCTCGAAACGTCGCACTGGAGACCTCGCCCCTCCACGGCCGCTCACCACCACCATCACCACACCCTTGGAGGGCGGAGCTCCGCGACGCCCCTGCCCCCCGTGCAAACATCCTTTCATACTCTTCATCGAGGGCTCGCAGAGCTCGCCCCTCCACCACCGCTCACCACCACCACCACCACACCCTTGGAGGGCGGAGCTCCGCGACGCCTCTGCCCCCCCGTGTGAACATCCTTTCATACTCGTCATCGAGGGCTCGCAGAGCTCGCCCCTCCACCACCGCTCACCACCACCATCACCACACCCTTGGAGGGCGGAGCTCCGCGACGCCTCTGCCCCCCCGTGTGAACATCCTTTCATACTCGTCATCGAGGGCTCGCAGAGCTCGCCCCTCCACCACCGCTCACCACCACCATCACCACACCCTTGGAGGGCGGAGCTCCGCGACGCCCCTAACACCGGAGCGGTTCCGTGAGTTGATGTGAGCCGACCTGGATGCCTTTGTCTTGCGACCCTCCCCTCCTGCCGCCCCTTGCGTACCGCCGACTTCCCAGTCGGCCCCTGTACCGGCCAGAAAACCGGGCGCTACGACGTGCCGCCGACTTACCCGTCAGCACAAACCGCCGCCCACGCGATGGACCGGCGTCTCGCCTGCCCAGAGTGGACCTGCTTTCGGTGCCCGTCCCCAACGCCCCGCGGGCAAGATGCCCGCGCCCCACTCCGGACCGGTCGCGCACGTGCTCGAGGGCGCTGAGCTAAAGTCCCGGTCTCCGGCGCCGATAAGAAGGGTGGAGGTCAGCGGGGACCGCAGAAGCACCGTGGTGGCGAGCTTCTCGACGTTCCAAATCGACTCGGGCCCCGCGACCGCTGGCTTCGGACTGGCCGAGCATCCAGTCCTTTGGGAAACGTTCATGCGGAAGCGTTGGCCAGTCCGAAGCGCCCTCTCTTCCGATGTCCCCCGTCCGCTGCCCTTGTGTCCCACTGGCCCGGCGGGTGTCGGGCGCGGCTAGCGCCCTTCGAGCATGCCAGTAGGCAATCCGTGCTCCCAACTCTTGGGCGCGTTCCAGGGGCGCTCGGAGAGATTATCGACCTCGCGGCTCGAGGCGCATCCGGCCACCAGAATGAGGAGCGCGATCGCCCCGAGGGCCGCCAGGCGCCGCCCGATCGCTTTGCCGTACGCACGCATGATTAATGGAGAACTTGATCCCCTTCCATGATCTCGGACTGCTTCCACTCCGCCAAAACATTGGCAACGGACCGTTCGGCCTCGACCTTCGTCACGCGCAGCTTGGCCACCAATCGGCCCCCGCGGCTGACCAGCAGTTCACCGCGCTCGACCAAGCCTTGCTTCTCGCCGATGTCCAGAACGACGAAATCCCACTTCGGATCCACGGCCACGACCGTGCCCTTGAGCCCCGGCGGCAGTTCGGGTGGCGGGATGCGCTCGCCTTCGTAGATGGCCAACCGGTTCTTGAGGGTGTTGACATTGCGGATGAGAACCTTCTTCTCCTCGCCCAACGCCTCGTTCGCCGCGGTGGCACGGATGAGCTCCTTGAGAGCGCGCTCGATTTGATCGACCGGCCGGCCCAAGGCTTCCCAGGCACGCAGATCTCGTTGCGCCGTCGTCAGTTCGCCCCGGGTTCGGTTCAGCTCAGTCTCGGCCTTGTCGGCACGGTTCTGTTGGGTGTTGGCGCGGGCGGTGGTGGCTTCGAGGTTGGCGGTGGTCTCCGCCAAGTCACGGCTGAGTTTCTCGGCAGCCTCCTTGTTGGTTTTGGCCTCCGCCTTGGCGCGCGACTCCGCCTCGCGTGCCCGGTCGCGCTCGGCGGCGTTGTCGTCTCGTTCCTGGGTAATGGTATCGATCTTCTGCTGCACCTGGATATGGCCCACCACGAACGTGCCGATGCCGGCCAGGATCGCAACGATCAAACAAATGCGTAACAACATGGCTGTAAATCTTTCAGTCGACGAACCCTGCGCACGCTAATAAGGCGCGGCCGCCCTGTCAACGCTCCATTAGAACACGCAAGTTCCTTGCCAGATCCCCCGCTCGCCCAAGCTCCCCAGCCAACCCGGCGGCTTCAGCCTTTGGGTCGCAGTTGGGGGAACAGGATCACGTCCCGGATGCTCTCCTGGCCCAGGAGCAGCATGCAGAGGCGATCGATGCCCAGGCCCATGCCGCCCGCCGGCGGCATCCCATGCTCCAGGGCCACGAGAAAATCTTCGTCCAGCTTTTGGGGTTCGCCCCCGGACTGATGCTCCAAGCGATCGCGTTGCTCGAGCGGGTCGTTCTGCTCGGAGTACGCCGGCGCGATCTCTTGGCCGTTGATGCAACACTCGAAGACCTCGACCGTGCTCGGGTCGGCGGGCGACAACTTGGCCAGTGGCACCAGTTCCTTGGGCGCATGCGTCACAAAGGTGGGCTGGATCAGGGTCGGCTCGATCAGTTTCTCGAAGATCGCGTGTGTCACCTCGAAATCCTCGTAGTCCTGGCCCAACTCTGCCCCCAACTCGAGCGCCCGCACCCGCCGCTGCGGCGGGGTGAGGTCGAACCAGTCCGGCCCGGCGCGATCGAGCACGAGTTCCTTGTACATCACCCGGCGCCACGGGGGACTCAGGTCAATCGTCCGCTGAACGACGCCCGCCGCGTCGCGGTGCTCGATCACGCGGGTCCCGAGGACCTGTTCGGCCACATAACACACCAGCGACTGCACCAACTCCATCATGCTCTCGTAATCGCCGTAGGCCTGGTAGGCCTCGAGCATGGTGAACTCGGGATTGTGACGGCGCGAGAGTCCTTCGTTGCGAAAATTCCGGCCCAACTCGAAGACCCGGTCCAGTCCGCCCACCAGCAGGCGCTTCAGGTACAGTTCGAGGGCGATCCGCAAAAAGAACTCGCAGCCCAGCGCGTTATGCCACGTCTTGAACGGTTGCGCGGCGGCGCCGCCGGGGATGGCCTGCATCATGGGCGTCTCGACCTCCACGAAACCGCGCTGATGCAGAAAATTCCGGACCTCACGGATGATCTGGCTACGGCGCAAGAACACCTGGCGCACCTCGTCATTGGCCATGAGATCCAGGTACCGCTGGCGATACCGGATCTCGGTGTCTTCGAGCCCGTGCCACTTGGCCGGTGGCGGCCGCAGCGCCTTGGCCAAGATCACAAAGCTCTGCACCTTGACCGAGATCTCGCCCGTCTTGGTCGTGAACAAGCTGCCGCGCACTCCCAGGAAATCGCCCAGGTCCAGGTGCCGGAAGATGTCGTATTGCTCGTCGCCCAGGACCTGTTTCTGGGCGTAGATCTGGACGCGGCCGCTCTGGTCTCTGAGATCCATGAACTGGCTCTTGCCCATGTCCCGATGCGCCGTGATCCGGCCGGCCACGGCCACCGTTCGACCCTCCGCATACTCCGCTCGGGCTCGACCGCAGCTCTCGGAAGGCGTGAACTGGTTCTTGAAGGGGTCGATTCCCCGGGCGCGCAACGCGGCGAGTTTGGCCCGCCGCTGTTCCATCAGTGCGTTGGTGTCGTCCATAACAGCGTCTGCGCCCGAGTCAACCACGGAGCGGGAGGGCTGCCAAGTCTTTGCCCGCCAGCGCGACCTACGGGATCGGGATCAGGGGCACCGTCTGATGGATGCGGCTCAGGTCGCGGTCGCGGCCGGGGACAGCCGGCTCGCCGTTCACCCAACCGGTCTTTCGCGCGATCGCCAGCGTGTTCGGCTCGATCCACCGCCAAACCTCGGCGTGGCCGTCGGCGAAGGTTAGCACAGCGCCCTGCCGATGCCGCGTGGCGGGGATGTCCACCCACCGCCACTGGCCTGGCTGCGTGATCACGAAGCGCGCGTTCTCGATGCTGCCTTCGTGTTCGTCCACAAACACCAACGCGCGACTGGGCGGCGGCTGGCGGACTTGGTCCAGCCGATGCCAACAGGTCCGATCGGCCGGGTCCGGCACGTCGTTCATGTACGAACTCATCGACACACTACGGAACCGCGGGAACCGGCCCTGGTCGCGGATCGTCGAGCGGTCCGCCGGGCACCTGTAAAGCCGGATTGAACGATGGTAGGGGAACAGCACCCCCTGCTCGATGTGGATCGAGCTGCTGTCCGTCCATGCGTTCCCCGCAATCCAGGTGTCGCCCGTGGCAATCCATTGGTCGCGCCCCCCGCCACTGCGGGTGGCGTTGGGCGGCAGCCACCCCTGGAAGTCGTCCACGTAAAGCAGCCAGCAGAGCTGGAGCTGACGGTAATTGCTCAGGCAAGCCAACTCATGGGCCTTGCCCTTGGCCCGCGTCAAGGCCGGCAACAAGAGGCCCGCCAACACCGCGACGATTGCCACCACGACCAGCAACTCGATCAGGGTGAACCCCGCTCGGCCACGCCAACCCGACCGGCCTCGGCGTGTCGCGTCGTGTCGATCGCCAGAGGCGACCGACACCGGCTCGCCGACCTGCAAACCGAGCGTCGCCGCGGCACTGCCACCATTAACCGCTAACTCGAGGAAGCCGCTGGACCCGCACACCGCCACGGGCTGCCCCGGTGGCACCGACGCGTAGTGGGAGCCGAAGGGCACCTGACGGCCGGAGGCGAGCTGAACTCGATCCGAATGTTGGGTCGAGTCGTCCAGGTCCACGCACGGCAGATTCGTGATGGCATTGCCAAAGCGATCGACGTAGACGATCTGGCCTCGCGCGCCGGCTGCCGTCCGCTCCGGCTCAGGCCAAGGCAACTGAACCCAGTCCTGCACCCGCGGCCCGACCCGCTCGAAGCGGTTGCCCTGGCTCAGGTAAGCCGCAACGGGCGCAAAGACATCTCGGCCGTGGAACGTCGCGCTAACGGCCGGGAGGTGGAGGCGCGGGTTCTCGATGCGCCGCCGTTCCGGCGACCGTGTCTCGCGCAGGGCCCATTCGAGGACCCCGTTGTCTGGTCCCACGAAGAACCGGCCATCGGCCCGGGCGGCGAGGCCCGCGCGCGGCCCGCCCACTCCGGGGTCCACCACCGCCACGTGGACGGTGCCGGGTGGAAAGGTGCGAAAGGCGTTTCGCAAGGTGAAGGCAGCCGCGCGCACGTCGCCGGGGGGCACCTCATGCGTCAGATCCACTAGGACCGCCCGCGGATGGCGGCTGAGAATGACGCCTTTGACGGCGCCCACAAACCAATCGCGGGCACCGAAATCGGTCGTCAGGGTGATCGCCTGCACGCCCGGGAAACTGGCCAGGGCCTAGTCCCGTTTCAGGGCCTTGAGCATGTCGTAGGTCCGCTTGGCGTTGGGATCGCCGGCCTGGATGGCCTGGATCAACTGCGCCTCGAGCGACACGACCGAGCTATGGATGGCGATGCCTTGGTTGAGCGTGAGGTTCTCGCTGCTGCGGATGGCTTGCAGCGAGAGAACGGCCTTCTCGTATTCCTTCCGCTGCATGGCCTCGGCGGCGAGGCGGGCGTTCTCGGCGGCTTGGGCTTGAGCGCCTTGGAACGCCTGTTCGAGCTGCGTGGCCGCCTTCTCGGGCGTGGTGGCTTGGGCGGGGTCCGCGTCTTCGGTCTTGCTGCAGCCGAGTCCTAGGGTTGCAGCCAGCCCGCCCAACACGACCCAGGACCGCACCCACTTGAGTGTCTTCATAGGATTGGTGTTCTTTTGGCTCGAGTCTGTCCGCCCCGGGGCGCTCAATCGCCGGTCCGCGTACCTGGGTTGCACCAAAACCGGCCGGGGCGAATCCCTGGGTAACCCCCGATGCCGGCTTCTTGGTAGTATTGCTTGTACTTCATGTACTCGGTCTGCCCACCGAACATGCCCATCACCACCCCGGTGTTATGGCGTTGGGTGACCCCTTCGTTGGGGCGACTGGCGACGTTGTCGTAGTTCGAGGGTTGGCGCTCGTCCGCTTCCCAGTAGAGCATGCGGTCGGGCATGAACTGGCTCGCCTTGTACGTCGTGTACTGCCCGGAGGGCCCGGTCGAGTAGCCGGACACTGCGCCGTTCATCACGTAGCTCGAGACCTGCATTTCGCGCAGCCTAAAGAAGGTGGTGTTCGTGCGGTCCAGGGGGCACCAAAAGAGGTTCCGTTCCGTGTGGTAATTCCACAATTGCCCCAACTCGACCATGTGCTGGGGGTTGTTGGTCCGGACGCGGGTGTAGGCCCAATTGGCGACGTCGAACGTGCCGGAACTCCAAGAAGTGTAGGGCATCCAGTCCCGGTTATCGTTGATGTACATGTGTGTCGCCAACAGGGTCTGCTTGACGTTGCCAATGCACTTGGTGCGGCTCCCCTGCTCTTTCGCCTTGCTCAACGCTGGCAGGAGCATCCCCGCCAAGATCGCAATGATTGCAATGACCACTAACAGCTCGATCAGCGTGAAGGCCGCCTTGCCACCAAGCCGCGCTCTCACCCGCCATGCTCTCAAGTTCTCTCGCATAGGGTCTCTTCCCTCACTTTCCCCCCGGGCACCTGCGCACACCCCAGCCGCTCTCACCCAGCACCCGCTCCGCGCCGCCCCACCGCCCGCGGACCCCCAGGGAATCGCCCGCGTGTGATCCTAGCCTTGGCGCATATCGACATGCCATAAGAACAGCCGCTGCTTCTGTTTGGATTTAGGCGACCGTAGCATGCTGGCTCGGCCCCGACAACCGATTTCCTTGGCCATTTTTCGGCGCCTTCAATTCCAGCGCATCCGGCCCCGAGAGTCCAAAGCCTGCGGACCACCGGGCGAGGTGTCGGCCACCAAACGGTTTCCCGCCTCCAACCGAACTGCCACCAACCGAGCCGCCACCGCCCGGATCCGTTCGATGTCCACGCCCGCCTCGTTGCCCACCTTGAGTTGGAACCGCCGGTAACCCTCCCCCCCCCGAGTGCCGATTACCGCAGGAGCAGCGGCGGTGATCTCATTATGCCATGATAGTAGAACTTGACACGAGCGACACCCGGGTCGACGCCCACTTTGAGTTGGAACTGCCGGTTACCCCCCCCCCCGAGCGCCGATTACCGCAGGAGCAGCGACAGTGATCTTATTATGCCAGGGTTATAGAACTTGACACGAGCGAGAGCGACCGCAGCGCTGTGGGGCCCGGGGGCGGTGGAAGCATCACCCGATCAGCCGATGGCAGCAGCGACCTCGCCGAGTCATAGATGACGGGATCTTAGCCTTGACCGAGTCATCGCGAATTGACAGGCCGCTCGGCGCGATGCAGGGTGCGTCTCATGCCTCCCCAAAGCACCATAACTCCCAGAGGGTTACTGCCGAATGACGACGCGAACGGCGCGGTGCGGCGTTGGGGGGGGCACGGCAGCTCGAGGCGGTGCCGCGCCAGCGGGTGTCCCTGGCCGAACCCGATCGGCCTGGCCCTGTGCCTTTTGCTGGCGCCGTCAGCGTTCGCCGCGCGTTGGACCCTGGTCCAATTCGGTGCCAGTCCGGGTATGACTGCCACGCCTTACCCGGGCTGGACAGAGGTGATTCGACATCCGACCTTCTCGAAGCATGTCGATCCGGATGGCGATCCGTCTCACGCCGGCCTGGTCGAGACGGAAGGCATTCCCGAAGGTCAAACCGCCTACTTCGGCGTCCGAGGTACCGTCCCGATCCAGTTTCGCCCCGGACACAGGGTGATCGTCACGTTTTGCAATCGCTCGGAGGAATACGCCTCCCTCGATGCCCGGATCAGCTTCAACGATCCGGACGAACCGGACCCGACGGAGCCAGAAGGGCGCTGGTACACGCTCGTCAGCCGGCGCTACCAACCGGAGGGCGAATGGGTACCCCCGGGCGCGCTGTTCGAGCTCGAGCACGACGTGTCCGACCCGCGCCGGGTCAACGCCGCCGGCGGTCCGCCCTCCCAAGGCACCCATCGGTTGGTCAACATCAATAAACCCTACGCCGACCTCCGCTTCGTTCTCACCCGGGTCGAGCTCTCGGATGAAGCCGACCTGACTCCCCCCGGCCCTCCGCTCCGCCTGCGCGCGCAAGCCGTCGAGTTGTCCGCGGGTGCGGGCGCAAGCGCGATCCGGTTGAGTTGGGATGCGGCGACCGATCCCCCGCCGCACGCTACCGGGGTCAGCCGTTACCTGATCTACCGTGACGGCACGCTCTACGACACGGTGACGGCCGATCTCACATCGTTCTTGGGCAACCACTTGTACTATCTGGACCTGAACGTGGCACCGGACACACCCTACACCTACCGGGTCTCGGCCCTCGATGGTGCGGTCTCAGGTCTCTATCCGGTGGCGGGGCGGTGGGACTCGCGCGTGGGCAACGAGAGCGTCCTATCCGACCCGGTCGAGCACCAGACACCGCCTTGGACCGCTTCGCGCCTGTTAAATCCTTGGGTGGATTTTGTGTACCGCGGCGTGATCCGGCTGCCCTCGACGCCGGGCGGCGACTGGGCTTATGCCGCGTCGGGTCTGGCGTATTATCCGGAGGGAAACCCGGACCGCGACCCTGCCACGGAGCTCGCCGGCTCCTTGTATGCCCTGACCGCGGGAGCGGGTGGCCTCTCCGAAATCGCGATCCCGCACCCGGTATTGCCTGGGGGCACGACGCCTTTGCCGGTGGCGCGCACCATCAAACCGCCCGCCGACCTCTGGCCCCGCATCTACGCCGACGGCGCCTCGACCCCGCCCGGCGGGGGCGGCTTCAAGGTGGCCAGCCTGGCCTATCATCCGGCGACCCAAGGCGTGTCCAGCCGGCTTTACTATGGCGTCGCCGACTTCTACGCGACCGACGCTACAGCCCCATCGCACGGCTGGTTCAACCTCGAACTCACCCAGGGTGAGGGCGCGTGGTTCCTCGGCGGCTTGCCCCCCGACAACATCTATCCAGGCACGGCGGTGCGGTACCTGTTCGCGGTCCCCGCCGCGTGGGCCGCGCAGCACACCGGCGGCCGTTCGTTGTTGGCAGGAAACACTTTCTTAAGTGGCGGCCTGGAGAACTTCAACGGCCCGACTCTCTACGCCATCGCCCCATGGGAGCACGGCATCCTGCCTCCCAACGGCACCGCCCTCCCGGCGACCACCCTGCTCCGTTACAGTCCCATCGGCACGCCTGCGGACCGCGTGGTCAACTGGCGCATCGACGAGTTTGCCGAAGGGGCCGAATGGCTCTCCCACGGCGCGCGCCAAGCCGTGGCGATTTCGTACCGGCGCACGGTGGGCGATGTGTGGTAC
>VHCO01000243.1 GCA_016871715.1 Verrucomicrobiota bacterium | reverse complement strand
CAGTAGGTGATGACCTCGATGCTGCAGAAAGTGGCCAGGCGGCGGAGGAGCCGGACCAAGGTTTCTTTGCCGAGGTCATCGAGGAGGCGTTGGGCGCCGACGATGCGCGAGACGCAGTGGTAGACAGCGATGCGGTCTCTGATTTTGATGCGGGTGGTTCTCATAACGGACTCGGACTGGGCATTGGCGGTCAGGTTACTCGTGAGGACATCAGACGTCAAGTATTATTTTCCTGTCAGATTAATGACGCATTTGTCGCTGGCCTTTGTCGTCCGCGTTTGTTGGGTCAGAGGCGTCAATCCTCCATATTGCTGGGCATCCGCCCGGGGTGCCCGGGGGCGATGGATCGCGTGATGAACCGAGGCGACCGACGGGAGGCGGGAGGAAGGGGAGGGAAGCTACTTCGTGTCGGTCTGTAGAAGCGGTTCCTGCCTGCGGTCCGTTATCGCTATGGCGCGCGGCGCCGAACCACGATGAGTGAATTGGCAATCGGGCGCTCGCGACCGTCGCAGGGTTGGTTTCGCACTTGACCCTCGAACCAGAGCGTGGCGGAGCCGCCGCCGTCGAGGTTGATGGCCTCGCGACAGCCGAGCTGGACCAGGTACGCGGCTAACTCGTCGAGGGTCATGCCCACCGAAAGTCCTTTTAGCCGGCCATCCACCTCGACAAGGAAGAAGTGCCTTTGGTTCCAGCCTATGGCACTGCGTGGGTGCCGCTCGCGCATGGTGGTGAACTCATACTCCTCGACCGGCGGCGGCACAATGCGTTGTCGGCGGCCGCCACGGACTAAGACCGGCCCGCCGGCGAGGCCCGTGATGGCGCCGGCCAGACTCGGAGTCGAGTCGAGTCGGAGGCCCATTTCGGTGCCGACGGGGACCGGCGGTAAGGTGCGGGCCAACAGCGGTCCGACGGACAACACCAGGATCCCCGGGGTCAGCGGCGTGTCGCCCGCCTCGCGTACTTCGCGCACGCGCGCCCGGTAGGTCTGCGCTAGGCGCAGGGGCAACCAGGGACTGCCGGGCGTAGGTTCGAGAACGAACTCGCGCCCACGGACGGTGCAGGTCGAGGGGCCGAGTCTTGGGGTGTAGAGCTGCAGGCCGTCGCGGGGGCGTTCGCCGTCCAGGCCGATGGGGCTGCGGTTACCCGAGGGCCAGATCACCTCGAATTGGGGAGCGACATCCGCCAAGTGCGGTTCGCCTGCGGCGTCGATCCAGAAGGTGGCTCCGCCGTCCGGGGCGCTGATGACCTCGCCGTTGACGATCTGGAGCCCGCGTGGGTCGCCCACGTAGGCCCGCACGCGCTGGTAGAAATCGCCATTGATGGCCGCCACGGGCAGGCCGAGCTGCGAATCCAACTTCGCCACCTGCTCCGTGAGCGTGCTCAACCCAATCGAGCGGCGTAAGGCGTGCGCCGAATGCACGGCGAACGCAGGGTCGGTGCGGTCGAATCGCACCACGTGCGCGGACCACGGCCCACGGGGAAGGGCCTCGTTGGTGTAACTGAGGCCGGCCACCGGCGCGCCGGTTCGGGCGCTGACCTCGGCCCGGCCCGGCCCCGTGGTGGCCAGGGCGCAGAGCACGACGAAGCTCAACCACCCGAGCTGCGCCCGGCGCCGTTCGGCCGGCGCAACCGTCCCACGACGCCATAAGCTGCGGTGCGGCCCCGGGTTCGAGGGGTTCTGTTGGCGCACGGTATTCAATAAAGGATCCACAGGCTTTGGCGCGAGCTTTGGTTCTGGAGGTAACTGTAGATGTGGCCGGTGTCGGTGCTCACAAACAAGCGGCCGTTGGCCACCGCCAAACCGTAGGCGCGCCCTTGAACGGCGCCGGTCCAAATGCGGTTGCCGGAGGTGGTGTCGAAGGCAGCCACCTCGTTCTCACCGCCGGCGAACAGGGTCGCGCCTGCCAGGATCAACGCGTAGGGGTAGCTGGCCGCCCGCGTCCAAAGTAGAGCCCGGGTCGGGCGCGCGAGGGCGGACAAGCTGGTATCGGTGAGGAGATAGGAGCGGGTGGCGGTGACGACGATGGCGTTGCCTTGTTCGTAGGTGGCGAGGGTGTCGCCGCTCAGGCTGCCTTCGGTGAGTTGCCCGCCGCCACGCGCGGCCGGGCCAAAGAAGAGCGAGTTGCCCGCCAGCAACGCGTAGGTGCCCATCGCGCCGGCGTACTGGCCCACCATCCCGCCGCTGGCGCGGTCGAAGTAGAAAGGCGTGCTGCGGCTGCCGGGCACGTAGAGGCGCGTCGGGCTCAGCAGGAGATAGCCCTGCAGCGCGGCGGAGCCGACGTATTTCCGCTGCCAGTGGTTGGGCAGGCGTTGTGTGCCGGTGGCGGCGTCAACGGCGCAGAGATAAACGCCTTCGTGCGGAAAGAAGCCCGCCGCGAAGTACGCCACCCCTTGGTCGACTGCGACGGAGGTGCGGACGGCGTAGGGCGAGACGAACGTGCCGTTGTTGGCCACCCGGTAGTCGTTCGTGCCTGCCGCCGCGTATTTCCAGTGGAGGGCGGCGTCTTGGGCGTCGAGACAATACACCACGCCGTCGTCTGCGCCCGCGTAGAGTCTGCCGGCGGCGACTGTCGGGGCCAGGCGCACCGGCCCGTCCGCGAAGTAACGCCAAACCAGCTCGCCCGTGCGCGCCTCCAAGCAGTTGATCGTGTGCTCGCTCGACGAGCCGTAGTAGACGCGCTCGCCGACCGCGACCACCGCGTGCGCGCGGTCAAACGCCAAACGCGGCTTGAGCGGCGCTTGCGGCGGCGCGGTGTAAAAGTCGGCTTTGGGCGGATCGGGCCACGCGGGGGCGGGCGCCTTGGCCGAGTGGACCCAAGCCAGGACGAGCGGGAATTCGAGGCTCTCTTGGGTCAGGCCGCTGCGCTGGTAATCGTGCTGGTAGGTCGGCCAGTCCAGCGCGTCCACACGCCCGACCAACCAACCGCCGCAGAGCCAGACCCCAACCAGCCACGCCGCGGATCGGCCCCGCGCGGGTCGTCTCGCCGCAGCAGCGGGTGCGGGCGGGTGGCGGTGGCCGTGGCGGACTTCGGTGCGGGTCGGCTTCATGGGGCGGCGAAACCGATCGAGGTTTGCAGCGGGTAACGACAGGTGCACCCGGCGCTGGCGGTGGGCGAAAGCACCAGGCCGCCCGCGGAGATGACCGACATCCAGCAACTGGCGCGGGAGCCGACCATTTGGCGGCGCTGGTTGGTGGCCAAATCCCAAAAACAAAGAGCCGCGTTGTCGTAGTTGAGTTGGACGCCGTGGATCATGTTCGCCGCCGCGGACAGGGTGCTGCACCCGGCGCGTGCGGGGAGCCCGCTCTGGACGACATTCCCCGTAACGAGGTCGTAGGCGTAGGGCTCGAGATAGACGGTCGGGCCGACCAAGACCGGATGATACATGTGGCCGCCGTGGTTGTCGCGGAGCCAGGCGTGGTTCTTCTGCCAGAGGACAGACCCGTCGTCCGCGGCAAAGGCATAGAGATAAAAGCGGCTGGTCGAGCTCATCAGCAAGAGCTTCCCGCGGCTGTAACAGAGGAAGAACACCGCCGGATAGGGCGCCACCGAGACCGCCAGCGGCCGTTCCCAAGCCAAGACGCCCGTGGCGGCGTCCAGGGCGACCAGGTACAGGTCTTGCCAGAGATGGGCGACGGCAATCCGCCCGGTGCGCTGAGCCTTGGCGACGGCATGGCGCGACTCGACGAAGTAGACCCGGCCATCGCCCATGGCGATCGCCGAGTTGACAATGACTCCCTGGGCGTAGGTCCAGCAGGTTTCGCCACTGGTCTTAGACCGGCAGAAGAGGTTGTCGCTGCACACCTTGGCGGTGCTGGCGGTCCCCAGCGAATCGTACCAATGGGCCGGGCCGCTGTACTCGGTATAGCTGGCACCACGCTTGACGCTGCTCCCGTAGAGGTGGTCTCCCACCGTCGCGAGGTACCCCCAGTCGTAGGTCAAAAACGGGTTGGGCGAAGCTAAGGGATAGTGCTGACGCAGTTGGCCGGACTCGGCCTCGAGACGCCAGCAGCGGTCGCGAACGGCGAGGTAGAGCGAGGTCTCATCGGCGCACAGATTGCTCGTGTCGCGCGGGATGTTCACCCGTATCAGCTTCGGTATCTCCAAGGACCAGTAGATTCGTCCGTTGTAAGCGTCTTGGGCCGTCACGCGGTTCAACCCTTCAGTGAAGAGCACGCCGTTGACCGCCAACGGCTGCGGCACGCGACAGCCCCGATCGATCATGCCGCGCGGCCCAGGCAGCCCGAACCACTGCAGCCGCATTCCTGCCCCGACGATGCGCTCGTCCTGGCTGCAAGCCGTGTTGCCCGGGTCCGCATAACCGTGCGTCCAACTGCCCCCGCCAGGCAGCGGGGCGCGCGTGATGACCATGGCCCGGCCCGGATCGGTCTGCATCGCGGCTTGGTCCGGGGCGATGCCGCGCTGGGCCCAGGCCTCGAGGGCGGCCCAATTCGAGAGGTCTCCCGCCACCTCGGGGGGATAGCCCAACCACGCTACCCCGCCACCCGGCCGCAGGACGCGGTATAACTCCGCCGCCGAGCCCGGAGCATCCTGGGCGGTCAACAGGTCGGCGGACACGATGAGGTTGAAGGAGTCCTTCGCGTACGGCAGGGGCGCCAGCGGGCCGGCATGGAGCGTGACACGCGAGCCGTACAGACCGGCGGCCTGGAGCGCTTGCCGCCCTCGCTGGATGGCCGCCGAATCTTCCGCCACTCCCATGACGTTCAGCTCCGAACGCCGGGCCAGTTCATAGGCCAACCGCCCATCGCCGCAGCCATAGTCCAGACAGTACCCGCGCGTCCGACCCGTGCGATCCAAGATCCCCTGTGCCACTCGCGCGTAGACCGCGGTGAGGGCATCCTCCGAGTAAGGCGAGGGCAGCTCAGGCGCGGGTGGGACGGCGTAGTTGAAGTCGGTCTCGAACTCGAAGACCTCGCTGCTGAGTTCTTGGCCGGTGCTCCGCTCCTTCACCACATAGTGGTACTTCGTCCGTGGTAGCAAGCCGCTCAAGCTCACGCGATGGTCGGTCACGGGTGTGAGGTCGGCCACGCGCGAGCCCAGTCCAGGCGTCGGCCCATACTCGACAATCGAGACATCCGGGTCGGTCGTCAGCCAATGCACCGTTGCCTCCTCCGGTCCCACAAACCGAACATAAGGGCCCAACGAGATCGCGCCGAGCGCTGGCCACGCGCCCCACGCCCCGGCCAGCACGCAACCCAACCGCAACCGCCACAGAACACGCCCGAGGCAGCCCGCACGCGTAGCCCGGCGCCGAGTCCATCTGCTGTTGGGAAAACGCACCATCGCCGCGCCTCTATCGGTTGACGATCACGCCACGGTAAAAGTAGTCCCACCCGTCCGGCGTTTGCAGGAACTCCCGGACCGTGCCGTCCCCGGGGATCGCCGTGGCATCCGCCACGTTCTCCCACGGACCCGCGCCGGCCTCGCGGCGCCGTTGCAGCGTGTACTGCCGGCCGGTCAGCGTCGGCACTCGGATCCGCACGTTCTGCTGGGCATCGCGCACCCAATCGAGGGCGAAAACCGAGGCGGCATCGGCCGGGTCGGTGCCCGCCCGAATCTCGAGGCCGTCCCCGGCCCCGTCGCCATCGCTATCGGCGAGCAGTGGATAGGACCCGTAGAACTTCGCCTCGTCCAGGTCGACGACACCGTCCCCGTCGCTGTCCGCGTCGAGACCCCAGCGCGACACGCTGAAGTCGTCTAGGTACGATGTGGCTGCGGAACGGCGGCGCGCCCCGGAGAACGTCGTTACCGCATCGTCCTTGAAGCCGAGACCGGCGCGGCTCAAAACGCCATCCACCCAGACGTCGTATCGCCGGTTCACGTAGTCGTTCCGCGTCGTCACCCGCACGAAGACGTTGGTGGGAAAGCTCGGCGCCACAGACACGAAACGGCCGCCCCCGCCGCCGTTGCCGTCCAGCGCCAGAATCCCGTCGGTGGCACTGAAGTAAATCACGCCGCTCGCCCGGTTCGTCGGTACCACCGGCGGATTGGCCAGGCCGGTTTCAAGGAAGAAGGCATCCACCCACAGCACCGGTTCCGCAACCGGCAGCGAGACATCGAGGGTGCCGTCGCCGGCCTGCACGGCTTGCAGCCCATGCGCGGTCCGCGCTTGCTGGACGACCGCGCTGCCCTCGAGGACCTGCCACAAAGCGGGCGGCCCCTGGCCGGCGAGCGCGCCCAGCGCATAGGGATGGGCTTCGCCGGGCTCGAACCCCGTTGCGTACAGCAGGCCTTGCTGCTGCGGGCGAAACCACCGGACGGCCGACCATGCCTCCTCGCCTGAACCAGCCGAACAGACCGCCACGTAATACTTCTTGAACGTGTCGAGTCCGGCCAGCTCGGCGGTGAACGGCCCAGGTGGCAGGATGCCCAAGAAAACGACCCGTTCCCAGGCATTCGTGGACTGGCCGCCTGGGGCCAAACCGTAACAAAGGTTGACCGGCGCCGGAGCCTCGAGCGCCTGCACGCCATGAACCGTGGCGCTCTGGTCGGTCAGGGCCGACACCTCGGCCAGCCAGATTCGCGGCGGCTGAGTCTCGACCAACTTCAACGCGTTCAGACAAGCACCCTGCGGACTCGCCAAGCTCAGCCGCACGGCGCCGTCGTTGCCAGAACGTACCTCGGTGAACCGGCAGACATAACCCCGACCGGCCCGGCCGTTGTCAGAGACGTCGATCGTCACCGTCTCACGCTGCGCCCCGGAGATCACCGACCAGGGCGGCGCGACCCCGCTAGCGTTCGCGAAGCTCGGCGCCCCGGAGAGCGTGCAGCGCAGCATGTGCCCGGTCGCACCATCCCCAAACCCCAGATCGCTATAGAGCACGATCTCGTAGACCTTCTGCGGATCTAAACCGGTGAACTCGATCGCATGAGTCTGCCCAGCGTAGAGCGACGTCGAACCGGCCGCGCCCAAGTCGAGCGGGAACGCCTCGGCCGCGGCTGAGCCTGGAGGCGGCCCCGGTGGGACAACGGGCTGCGGCCGTGTCGCACTCAACGGCCGGCCGTGGACGGTTAGTGTCACGGTTATGCCTGTGTCCGTGCCGTCGCCGTAGCGGGTGAGGCGACCGCTGGCCACCTCGATCTCGGGCACGCTGTACAACCCCCAGTTGTCGACGCCCCAGTACCAACTCGAGGTGCCCGCCTGAAAGAAGCGGAACCGCACGTCGGGTTCACGGTCGGCTCCCGGCAACCGGAAGATCTCGACGCGTTTGGCCTCGACCGAATCGTCGTTCGTGCGCCCCACCAGGTGCGGCCGGAGGGACTCCGAGACCGGGGCGCCCAGGAAATTGCTGTAGGCCAACCCGAACGCCTGATCGGTGCGGGCGGTGCCCAGCGTCGCCCGCACGTCGATGACGCCGTTGGTGCGGATGATGTCCGCCGCTCCCCCTTGGTCGTCCAACCAGTAGACCACCGGGAGCCAGGTTGCCCCTCCGTCCTTCGAGTATTCCACGCCGGCGATGCTGTCTTGGTTCTGTTCGTAGGCGCTATCGAGCACGAGCACCACGCCTTCGTGCCCGGCGAGATCGTACGGCGGAGAGAACAGGACCTGGAGCTGGTTCCCGCTGCGGCGGTCCGACTCGGCATAGACAAGTCGGTTGGACATCAACAAAGTGACAGGTTGATGGTTCAGCTCCTGGCCCGGTGCTACTTGCAGGCGGCGACTCCCGAAAACCGCCCCTAACCTCGCCGAGCTAATCAGCGCCCAGCCCAGGTAAGTGTCGGAGCGCGGATCGTTGGGATCCAACCCGGGCGTCAACCGGTCCGTACGGTTCGTCTCGCTCCAGCCCGCCACCGAGCTGACCAACGTCTCGTGGCCGGACTCGAAATCCTCGAAGTAAAGCGGCGCAGGTAAGATCAGTCGGTCCGAAAGCCCCACCCGCGTCACGTGACCGGCGGTGCCGACGCCCCCTGCTGGAATGTCCGCCCCGAAGAAGTTGTAAGCCACGAGATCGGCACGCACAGCCCCAACACCCAGCAACCCGCACAAACCCACCGCTCCTGCCCAACACTTCACACGGAGCAACGCACAGACTCGCGGCCAAGTCCCGTAACCATAGCCTTGGCCATAGCCTTGGCCCAGGCAGCGTAAAGGTCGCCGGAGATGAGGTCCGGCTACCAACCGCCAGGTAGCCGTGGAGTTCATGTTGGATTGCCCGCCAGGGCGCTGGCCGGCTGAACGCCAGGCCTCGGCATGGACTCGCCTTTCATGGGTTCGGATCCTACGTCGCACGCTCGTCACGGGTCAATACCCGCTCGATATCGGCTAGGGATCTCAGCGGCCTCGCTTGAGCCAGACAAGCAGGAGCGCGATGTCGGCGGGTGAGACCCCTGAGATGCGAGTGGCTTGGCCTATGGTACCTGGCCGGATTGACTTCAGTTTCTGGCGCGATTCGGTCCGCAGGCCTGGGATGGCGTCGTAGTCGAACCACTCGGGTACGTTTTTCGATTCGAGCTCACGCACCTTCTCGATCTCGAGCTCCTGCCGCTGGATGTAACCCGCATACTTGACCTCGATCTCGACCTGCTGGATGACATCCTCCGATAGGTGATCGAGTGCGCCGGGCAAGGACCGGTACGTCATTTCGGGCCTGCGTAGCATCTGCGCCAGACTCACCGAGCCCGAGTAGGTGACCTCGAGACGTTCCATCTCCGCCAGGATGCGTGTCCGTTTCTCCACGACTCGGCGGTAGTTCTCTCCGGCCAGCAGACCTACCTCGTGACCGATCTGACTGAGTCGAAGATCTGCGTTGTCCTGGCGGAGCAGAAGCCGGTACTCCGCCCGCGAGGTGAACATGCGGTACGGCTCGGTCGTTCCCTTGGTGACCAGGTCGTCGATCAGGACGCCGATGTAGGCTTGGTCACGCCGCAGGACAATGGGCGGTTCACCTCGCGTTGCCCGGGCGGCGTTGATGCCCGCGATGAGCCCCTGGGCCCCGGCCTCCTCATAGCCCGAGGTGCCGTTGATCTGGCCGGCCAAGAACAGGTTTCGACAGACCTTTGTCTCGAGCGAGCTCTTGAGCTGGGTTGGGAAGGCGAAATCATACTCGACCGCGTAAGCGGGGCGCATGATCTCGGCGTTCTCGCATCCAATGACGGTTCGGATCATCTGGGTCTGGACCTCGAAGGGCAGGCTGGTCGAGAACCCGTTCACATAGATCTCGTCCGTGGCGATCCCTTCCGGCTCGAGGAAGAGTTGTTGGCGTTCCTTGTCCGGGAACCGCACGATCTTATCTTCGATCGAGGGACAGTACCGCGGGCCAACTCCCTCGATGACGCCCGAGTAGAGCGGAGACCGGTTCAGGTTCGCTCGGATGATCTCGGCGGTCTTCTCGGTTGTGTAGGTGACATAGCAGGGGAGTTGCCCGCCCAGTTGCTCGAGGATCGAGCCTGGGGGATAAAGGCGGGAGTCCCTGGCCGAGTACTTAGGCCGAACTCGACCTCCGGGGAGCGGCGCGTTCGCAGCGGGTCGCCCATGTTCCACGTGGAACGTCCGATCATACGTTCCGACCTGACCACTCGCTGTTGCCTGGCCACGTTCCACGTGGAACAACTCCTCCCCCCAACAACTGAAGTAGGGGACCGGATCTTCCCCTGGCTGTTCCTCGGTCTTCGAGAAATCTACGCTGCTCCGCAGTATCCTAGGGGGCGTGCCTGTCTTGAGCCGCCCGAGATCGAGTCCGAGTTCCCTCAGCGAGTCCGACAGATTCATCGCCGCAGCCTCTCCTGCCCGGCCACCCGATTGTCGGTTGAGCCCAATGTGCATCAGGCCACGCAGGAACGTGCCGGTCGTGACGACAACCGCCTTCCCCAAGAACTGGACTTCGAGAGAAGTCTCCACACCACAGACACGGCCATCGCTGACTAGGAGCTTAGTGGTCTGGACCTGCTTGCAGTCGAGGTTCGGCTGTCGTTCACAGACCCACTTCAACCTGAACTGATAGGCCTTCTTGTCGCATTGCGCCCTTGGCGCCCACACAGACGGCCCTTTCTTCCGGTTCAACATCCGGAATTGCAGGCCGGTCATATCGGTGTTCTTGCCCATCTCACCGCCGAGAGCATCGATCTCGCGGGCGAGATGGCCCTTGGCGAGCCCACCGATGGCGGGGTTACATGACATCTGGCCTATCGTGTCCAAGTGTATCGTTAACAACAGCGTTTGACACCCCATTCGGGCCGATGCCAACGCCGCTTCCACCCCGGCGTGGCCGCCACCAACCACAATCACATCATACGTCTTCGGATAGACGAACATCGGTTGGCTTAATCAGCAGATTCGGCCTGGCCCTCGTTGACTGGCCGCTCCGTAGAGCGGAAGAGCCGCTCGAGAATGCTCGGATAGAGCTCTTCTCTCTCCCGACGGGAGGGCAAGGACCTGTCTGATGAGTTTGATCGCACTCACTCTCACTCACAAGGCCACTGTAGGCCAGCCGGGGCGACTAAGCCAAGCTTCGCTTCTCCGTGCGCCAGGCCGATGCCGCTCTCCTACGCTCTCCAGGGAACTTCCCGCTGCGGTTACCATAACGTCGGGAACCTGACCAACGTCGATCACGCCGTGAGGACGGATCTCCGGTTCAAGTGCTGTGGCTGTCATACGACGTGACGCGCATATAGTAGTTGACATCGCCTCCGGGTCGGGACGGACCGCCCTCGAGGCGCCACGCAGACCAGCACCGGGCTGGGCGGCCCATCCGTCCATGGGTGGCAGGGTCAGGGCACAGCAGGGCGCGCACTCCGCTGCGCGCCGCACAATGACCGTCCCCGTAGGCTGTGCTCGACGGCGTGCTGGGACAGCCCGCCCTACCTCATGCTCCTTGTGGGTAGGGCGCGCAGTCCGCTGCGCGCCGCACGAAGACCGTCCCCGTAGGCTGTGCTCGGCGGCGTGCTGGGACAGCCCGCCCTACCTCATGCTCCTTGTGGGTAGGGCGCGCAGTCCGCTGCGCGCCGCACGAAGACCGTCCCCGTAGGCTGTGCTCGACGGCGTGCTGGGACAGCC